>CAYULH010000006.1:0-54061 GCA_964445645.1 uncultured Aureispira sp.
AAAGACCAATATGAAACCTTCTTACAATTAAAGAAGTCACTAGAAGATTCTGGGAATTACTACGAAGCACAAAAAATTGGAGCTATTTCCAAGGAATCATTGAGAAAAATATCAACTCTTTCTAAATGGGATAAATTTATTTTGTGGACATATGCAAAGTCTAACAATCATGGTCTATCAATAAAAAAACCTTTAATTGGATTATTCGGGTTTTCGATAATTTTTTATGTTTTATACTTGTTGAGCATTGGAAGAATATTCAACTCAAATGAAATTGATTGGATTTTGGTAGGACATTATTTTTCATTCATGGATTTGACACATAGACAAGATTTTTTAGTCTCAAAAGAGGAATATTCATTTTGGACACTAACAATTGATTTTTCAAATAAATTAATAGTAGGTTTTTTCTTATTTCAATTTGTGTCAGCATTTAGAAAATATGTAAAGAAATGAAACCTGCCGCTAACATGGCATAAAACGTCAATTGCCAGCAAAAGCTGGCAACTGCGGCTATGCGGGAAGTTCGCTGCAAGCAAAAAAAGAAAAATAGCAACTACGCAAAAAGAGTGCGTACTTCTGGAATAATTTTGCAAATAAATAATTATTTAACTTAAAATCGAAGATTATGAAAAAAGAACATTTAATAATTGGAAGTGGTGCAATTTTATTCCTTGCGATTATCGCTTATTTCCTAATTGAAAAACGGAAAAGAGAAGATGAATTACTTGAAAGTCAAGACAGAGAAAGAAAACTTGGGAATGAAAATAAGGCACTACGAAACATCGTCTCGGATTTAAAAGAAGAAGTAAACGAAATCATTGATAAAAAAGATGAACTGCCAGAAGATGTAAAAAAACAATTAAAATCGCTTATTGATGAATATAAAGATATTGATGAAAAAGTTACTAACGAACTATTAAGCGTTACAGCGTTAATCGAAATAAAAGAAAATACAAAAGCTATAATGGGATTAGCTAAAATAATTGAAAATCTCCTAAAGAGAATATACAAAGGAGATAATAAGTTAAAGTCTAACCCAAGGTTTGTTGATTTAATCGAGCATGCTAAAAAAGAGAAATTAATTGAGAAAGATGAATATCATTTTTTAAATGGAGTTCGGGAAATACGAAATGAAGAAGCTCATAATTTATCCGTTCAAAAAGGAATAAATATAGTTTCAACATCTATGCTAATTGGAGTTTCAATAATCTTTAAATTAGCAGGGATAATAAAAGGCATTTAAAAAAAGAAGCCAGCAGCTAACAATCCATACCCGTCAATCTCCAGCAAAAGTTGGCGACTGCGGGCAAGCCTCGGCGTTGGCAGCAAGCAAAAAAAATGAAAATAAACTGGAAAACAATCATAACCGGAATTACAATAATTAGTGGTCTTTTATCTTATTTAATTTTTGAAAATTGGATGATTTGCCTTCTAATAGCATCTGTTATTTTATTATTATTGTTTCTAATTATCAAAAAGAAGAGAAAAGAGAAAAAGAAAATATCTATGAAACGATTTGTAGACGAAAATGGAATATTTGATGTGCATGTACCTTCTACATGGAAGTACTCATTAAAAAACGAAAAAGTTCATACTTTTCAAGAATATGAAATTTGGAAACATGATGCATTTCAAATTTCAATTCAACCTCACAATGAAGAAGCCAATAAGAGATTTCAGCAAATATGTAAAGGATTAGAATCAACTGAAATAAATGGTACATTATTCTACCAGTATCCTGAAAGTGGTGGAGACGGTTTTACAACAAAATCATGGACTAATTTAATTAATGATAGGGTTGTACTCTTTACTTTTACTCATTCAATTTCCCCTGATGAAGAATTAGACCCGAAAAGTATAGAAGAGAAGTTAAATGAAGTCAAAGAGATTATCACAAGTTTCAAGTTGATACCCACAGAAGATAGTGAAGCTACTTTAAATTCATATAGATTTGAAATGTTCTTGAAAGGTGTTGGTGCAACATCTTATATGCTGAACAAAGCTGTCGGAAATCAGGCATTTATAGAAGCTACTTGTTTACTCGCAAGTCAAATTGACGGATTACTAAGAACAGGAATTGTTCTTCAAAATCAGATTAATAATAACAATAGCGAAATAGAAAAAGAATGGATATATCAAGGTCTAACTGATAGAAAAAAATCAGAAAAGGATGTCTACAAAAAAGCAAAAGAATTAGGAATAATTAACAAGGATATTTTTGATGAATTATACAAATTGTATGACGACAGGAATAGGGTAATTCATAGATTTGTTATTTCTGAAATCACTTTGGCAGAAGTGGAAAACATTTCATACACTTATTACCAAATGCAGCAAAAAATAAATGCAATAGTTTATAAAATTGAGAGCAAGCAAATTGAACTTGGAGTAGGAATGACAAGAAGTGGAACTGCGGACGATACCGAGCATATAGAATATATAAAGGGGAAGATTGGAAAACAAAATTACTTTGAAGAAAAAGAATGAAGCCAGCTGCCAACAAAGCATAAAATGTTCATGTGCCCTATACGGGCACACGCCATTTATGCAAACCGTTCGAGGGAATGCCTTCGGCCTCCCCTCGAACACCAAAAAAAAACAACAAAGCAAAAGCGAAAAAACATCCAATGGAAAAAACTTCGTAAATTTGGGTTCATTCCAAACCAAAAAAAGAAGGATGAAATTTGTAGATATAAAAGATGCTGATAGACATACTTGGAAAAAGGAAGAATTAATTGCTTATGATAATGCTTCAATTGCTGAACAAGATGTAAGAGGTAAAATGAAATTTGTTGTGGATAAGAGAAATAAAGAAATTGTAATTAAGTGTTACAAAAAAGAAATGTCAACCGAAGATATACATGATATTACCGATTTACCCATTGAAAATATTAAGACAATAATCGAAGAATACGAAAAGAGAAAAGAAGGCTAAAAGTGAACATTTTAGACCGACCATTCAAGGGAACACCTTCGGCCTCCCCTCGAACGCCGAGGCTTGCCCCCACCCGTGGAGTGCCAAAAGCACGCCCCAGCACTAGGGCTAACTCGGCCTTGTAACCAACGGCGGCAAGGCTTGGTGTTCTCTGCAAGCAAAAATGCCCACACACAAACAAAGAGTGCTATCGCACACATTGTTTTTTTTAGCCAACCCGCACAAATCCCACCCACCGCCCAAAGTGAATTAATTAGAAGAAATATCTCGCCAAAATGCTAATTATAGTATGTTGTAGCAAAAGGAAACTAAAGTTAGCTTTGCATACTGAAATTAGCAATGGATTCAAAAGAAAAAATACTGGTCAAATTCGGTGAAAGAGTTCGATTTTTTCGAAAACAAAAAGGTCTTTCACAAGAGCAATTAGCCTTCAAAGCTGATTTGCACAGGACATATATTGGAATGATAGAAAGAGCAGAGAAAAACATTACTTTAATTAATATCGAAAAAATAGCCATTGCTTTAGATGTTTCAATTACTGAACTATTTAGCAACAAATAATGGCAAAGAAAAAATACCCAAAGGCAGAAAACAAGATTCCCATCATAAATGACAAAGCTGAAGCGTATGGAAGCAAAGGACAAAATTGGTCTGATGAATTTGTAAAGTATATGAAAGCAATGGCAACTCACCCAGCCTATGCTAATATGCCAGACGCTGTAAAAGAGGACGGTAAAATCCAATGGGAAGCTCCTTCCAACCGTTCAGGTGGAAAATATCAATATACTCATCAAAAAAGAAAAAGTTGGTGGGAAGCTAAAGCAAAGGAAGCTGGCATTGACACAACTAAAGATAAATGGATAAGCAGAACTGCAAAAACAATTCATCCAACTGGAGAAAAGCCCTGTAAAAAATGTGGGCTGGTGTTGAGAATAGGATATGTTTATCCTGGGAAACGATTAATATCTTCATTAAAGAAACACTTCGGGGATGACTTCGAAGTTACATTAGTAGACCCAATCAATGAGATTATCCAAAAGGCAGTTGACTTGTTTGGTACAGATTCAATCAATAAATTTTCTCAAATTTTAAAAACAGGAAGTATTGACGTTCCAGAGTTTGGAGATGAGGTTGAGGAATTATTAAGTTGGATTGAAGATGAATATATTCCGAAGGAACCATCAACTTTAAGCCCAGGAGCAATGTCCAATGCCCCTGATAGATTTGACGGCTTTCACTCTTTTAATAGATGTTGTAGAGGAACAGCAGACAAAGGAAGACATGCATCAAATTTGAAAGCATACACGACGGATAGAAGAGTATTTGAATATTGGTCAGAAGGCGATTGGGTGACGGCAGATAGACTTATGGGATTAGTAAGAACCAAACTAAGTAAAGAACCTAATGCAGACGGCGGGGAAGGTTCTCCAACTGCTGACCATATTGGTCCGCTTTCACTTGGTTTTTGTCATCGCCCTGAATTTAGGTTGCTTAGTAAAGAAGCAAATTCTGCTAAAAATAACAGAATGACTTTTCAAGATGTACAAGATTTAATTTCAGCAGAAAATAAAGGGTTGCAGGTAGTTTCATGGTATGCCAAAGGGCTATGGGATGAGAGAAAAAAAGATGTGGACAATGAAGAAAAAGCACTTAGGCTGTCGAAAATGCTTAGAGATAATCAGAGAAACGCAATGATGTTGCTTTCACAATTGTTTTCAAAAGATTCCTTCCTACTACTGATATATTTTTTGGAATTAAAATATGCAGAATACAAAGTTACTTTTGAAAATTTAGGAACTCAAAATTTCATTACTACTTACGATTCAATTAAGAAAGTAGACAGAACAACAAAATATGCTGTAGAACAGAAAGCGAGAAGGATTAGAATTGGAATGGAGGCATTACGTTCTTTTCAAGAAAGAGAAAATAGACATATGTTTTTGATTGATAAAAGTAGTATGGAAAAAACTATTGAATCTGTTCATGACAAAATAACTAAAGAGGCACCTAAGATAATTAAACTTGATAATGAGGTTAAAAGTGTTTTACTTCCAAGTTCAGGAGTTATATCTGAAACGAAGTTAAGAACATTAGTTGAAAAAATTAAAACTGAAAAAATTGAAATTTTTGAAGAATGTAAAGAAATTCTTACCTCAGAAATGGACGCAATCGGAAAACATATTTCTACATTATGGAATGACGATAGGTACGTAAGAGAAAACTTTACATTTTAGGATTATTGATAGTGATTAAGGTACTCTTGTGGAGTTATATTCCCTCTCATCAAATTTTGGAATTTTGTTTTGGGATTAGATTTATAATTAAAAGAAGAACCGTCCTGACCTGGAGTTAAGTCTGGAAGGTCTGATAAAGCATCTGAAACAGAAATACTTTTTGGATATTCTGTAAATAGATCTTTGTTATTTTTTAAAGATGTCAATTTTAGTGGCGGAAGTATAGTTTTAGACTTAGCATCTTTTTGACCAATAAGAAAAACTCTTTTCCGTCTTTGGGGAATTGCATAATTTTCTGAATTAAGTACAAATCCATTTAGGTTAGGTATAACGCTTTTGAACTCTTGCTTAACTTTTTTAAACACTTCCCCCTTCTCCATACTTAATAGTCCAGCAACATTTTCGAAAACAAAACCATCAGGTTTTACTTTCTCTAAAAATTCCACATAGTTGTAGAATAATTGATTTCTCTCATCTTTCATAGAACGTTTATTCCCTGCAGTTGAGAATCCTTGACAAGGTGGACCTCCTAAAACCCAAAAAGGTAAGTTCTTATCTATGGCATTTTTCTTTAATTCAATGGAGTGTTCTACTAAATTATCAAAAATATCTCTATCCGAAATACTACCCAAAAGCACATTATGGTGTACATTCATTGAATATGTTTTCAGGAAGTTCTTATCAATGTCATTTGCTAATACAGGTTTCCAGCCGGCCCACTTAAAACCTAATCCAAGACCTCCTGCCCCAGAAAACAAATCAACATAATTTCCTTTGCAACCTATAACATTATTTATTTGTATTGCTATTTGGTATGCTAAAAGTGGGGGAACAGCATTTCCTATTTGAGTATTAACAGCACCTTGACCTCCAGAAAAAATAAAACTATCAGGAAAGGATTGTAATCTTGCCGCTTCTCTTTGTGAAAGAACTCTATTCTGTTCATAGTGGATATGGCAACCATTCCCAGGTCTATTAAAATATGTGTTTATCGTGTATGAAGGCAATTCTGGAGTTAATCTTCCATAATATGTTGACCTACTACCTTTCCCTTCCAAATAACTTTTCCGTATTTGTTTAACTCGTTGTGAGGGAATATCTTCGGGTAAATTCTTCCAATTACCTCCAGGAGGAACAGAATTGACAATTAGCAAATCAAGCTCACTAAGAGTTCCTGTCTTGTGGTTTGGAATCTTCATTACCATATTATTATCTACTAATTTCATTTTCTCATACTCATTTATTAGTTCCTCTTTTTCTACCTCTTCGAGTTTTGGAAAGGAATTTAATATTTCTGCAAATTCTTTTTCTGTTAAGGAGTAAACATATTTAGCAACATAAACTTCAAGTTTATTTTCTATATTTTTTTTGCCATTAAGTTGTTTTTCAACAAGGTTATAGAGTTCATCGAACTGTAGGAGTTTACTTTTATTAGGTATATTTACTTTTCGGATTGCAGAAAGTGAAACATGCCCTGTTGCCAGATTAGTTCTTAGTTGAAACTCGAAACAAAGAGAGTTCATTATTCCTAATAAAATTCTTAATGCTTTTTTGTTTCCATCTTTAAAATAGCATACACCTAAAGAATTACCAGCAACAATTTTAGGAGGAACAATTGTTGCAATCATTCTTCTTTTTTGACTTGGTCTTGATACGTCTCGCCAGACTATTTTTTCGTAGTTACATGAAGTAGGAGGAATCCAGTCTTTTTTACCGATAAATTGACTTGGAATTTCTTTAATTTCAAATCTACCAATCATTCTACCTTTGATAAATTTTACTCCTGTTCCATTTTCTTTTAACCAATTTTTACTTCCTGTTTCATCTACCTCTCTACCTGCCCATAATGTATCAGTTTTACTTTTTTCAATATTTCCCCAAGAAGGATATATTTCGCTGAACTTCCTAAGTAAATCAATGCCAGTTGAACCTATATTTACTGGAATAATATACCCCATTTTTTCAAATGAACTTAGAGGTAAAGATATTCTCTCTGATAAATATTTAGTTGCTTCTTTTGAATATAAGCTCAATTTGAAATTAAGCTCATTACTCTTTCTATGATTGTTTGTAAATATTAAAGTAGAACTGCTTGTATCTGCATTTTTAAATAATTTTGCTTCCGCAGGATAGCAGGCAATATCGTGTACATCTCTATTGATGAAAATATCTTTCCTTAAATTAATTGATTGCTCATCTGCAAAGAAAGTCACAGGAAGAACGACTAAAATATAACCACTCGATTTTGAGATTTTAAGACATAAATCTAATCCAACACGGGAAAGATTTGTTCCCCAACCAGCGAATTTTTTCAAAGGCTGAGATAGAGGGTATTGCCTACTTATGTATGAATCATATTTTTTTAATTTTGCTTTATAATTTTCTTTTTCTGATTCACTTAAAATCGATAACTCTCTCCTATCTGGCTTTAGTAATTCCCACGGAGGATTTGTAATCACAATATCAAAAGAATCCACGTTATCTAATGCTAAATAAAATGAGTCAACACATTTAATTGAATAACTAAGTTTAACACCTGAATCCTTTAAACTTAATAGCGAATTTTCTGCTTTTGATAACCCTTCTCCATTTAAATCCCAAAGATTCACATTCCATTCAATTGAAGGATAACCACGATTTACCCATTCTTCAATCAACCAACAAACTAATCTACCATCACCAGCAAATGGATCAATAACACTAAAACTTTTCACAATCTTATCATTCTGAGCAATTTTATCCAATAAGATACTAATTGCATTAACTGCAATAGTTTTATGAGTATAGTACTCTCCACTAAGTTTTTTAACCAGAGAAGTTGATGAGGAATTATTTGCTTTATCAGCTATGTATTGAATGTGCTCCATAATAAATTAAATGATAATCATAGTATGCAAAACTACTATTATTTCTTAACTATACCAAACAAATGAGTAAATTTAAACCACGCCCAATACTATGCACATTGGCTATTCTCTCAAAGGCAGCAGCGAACAAAGGCTAAAATGTCAATAGCCCCTATGCGGGGCTACTGCATTTAGCCAGACCGTTCGAGTCAATCCTCCCTACGGTCGGATCGACTCGAACAGAGTCGGGAACAAGCCCCTAGTTCTGTGCGAGCTTCCTACGGGAGCACGCCCCAGCACTAGGGCTAACGGTTATTATTTTCGCTCCAAAACAGCCGTTGCAATAGATAAAACGACTCCTATCAATGCAGGTTGCCACTCGCCGTCCCCTACCTGTAGGTGTGCCGTTAGCGCCAATGCCGAAACAAAGAAGAAGCCTGCATAAGCCCACTGCTTCAGAAGCTCTGATTGATTCGCCCAAATAGCAATTACCCCCAGTATTTTGGCGATAGCCAATGGATAAATCAAATAAGTTGGGTGTCCTAATTTTGTAAATCCTGCTACGATCATCTCGTAATTTAGAAAATACATTCCTGCCGAAAATAACATCAATGCTGATAGAAGCCCCTTGGCTACCCTATACACTGTTTTTGATTTTTTTGCTGCCATGTTTGTTTGTTTTTTATTATAAGAATGAATGGTAACTTATCTATCTTGAACCAAGAATGCCCTATTTAGCTAAGAAAACTATCTATATGTGTAATAAATTCATCCAATTCTTGGATATTAGAACGGACATTTAAATATAGGTTTGTATAATCTAAACAATCTACAATACCTTCTACTTGCCTTCTCTTTTTTGAATAGGAACGACCAGCTAATTGATAAATTGAGTGCAAATCAGCCGCTGGATGACTACGCAACCTCATATTATCTGTACAAGGGTCGAAACCAAGGTTAGCAGTGATGTGAGGAATTGTGAGAGTTGGGTCAATACATGTATAATGTGTACATTCTGCCAGAAACCAAGCCTCAACTTCATGAACTGCAATCACAATATTAGTAGCGTTATTGGTATTGCTACATAAGCGTTCTGTAACAGCAAGACCTCGTCTCATATTAGGTAGTGTACTGAGGGCGGATGGATATAAATCGCGTAAACCAATAATTTGAGTATAACCTTGCGCTTGTAAAGCAGAAAAATTATCTCTTATTTCAGATGCTACTTTTTCGTCATTAGCACAATCACGGATTAAGGCTTCATATCTTGCAGTAGGTTGAGTCGTCGAACTTAAATGTATTATTTGTCTTGGCACACTAGAACCACCAAAAACTTTTTGTTCTGTAATAGAAATATTTTTCTCACCAGCAATTTCTCTAATAAGTTTACTAACAAATATTTGTTCTGTTTGTCCTTCAACAAATATCGCTATTTTTTTTAAAGGCATATATTATCCAATTATTCCGTAAATTTCTCGAAGCCTTTGCTGTAGAATTCCGTTTCCAAAAAGTCAAAATTATTTAATCCCGTATACACAAAATCATCAAATGTTTGTGCAGAATTTCTATAATTATAAAAAATCGCCTTATGCTTATCTCTTTGAATAACACACCAATGTTGAAGAGGAATTTTGTTCATTACAAACCTATTATTCGTAGTCATAATTACCTGAATGGGAGATTCAGAGGCTTTCTTAATAATTATTTCGATTAGTTTTTTCGAGCGTTCATAATCTAGACCTTCACCAATGTCGTCAATCAGAATTAGATTCGATGTTCCCTCCAATAACGAATAATTTAGCTGAATTAGAAGAGAATACGCCCTGAACATGCCCTGTGACATCTCATACTGGTCAGTTATATCATTTAGTCCTCTTTCTTTTACCATAAGACCAACAATATCATCTGTTTTGTCTCGCATCCCTTTTAATGGTGAAAGTCCTATCTTCTCCAAATCATAGCCTATAAGCTCCATATCTTCAATGACTGCATCCGTATATCTGTCACCAAATTTCGATTTGCCCAGTACAAATATGCGGATAACTTCATCTGAAGTCTTAAAACTCAAATCGATAGAATCTACGTTTTCAGGTTCAAGAATTCCCTCTCTTCTAACTAAATGATCCTTCCCTAACAAACTACCAAAACGATAATGGCTCAACTCTTTGCTCCATCTATATATATTTTCAAGATAAGGATGTTGAATTTCATCTCTTTTTAAAAAAACAGCTAATTCCTTATCTGGAATTTTAAACTCCAAAGATTTTCCTAACTCATCAAAGAAAATCTGGCTGTTAGTTGTTGTACGATTTAACAAGGGATCATCTTGATTAATTTTCAAAATTTCGCTAGTTATCTTGTTATTTCTTACACTTAGATAATAAGTTATTTCATCACCAGAATTTTCAAAAACTAATTCATACTCAAAAGAACCATATATATGTGGCAGTTTATCCTCACCCGATATAAAATCAGAAATATCTCTCAAAGCCTCAAGAGTCTTTGACTTTCCAGATGCGTTTTTTGCTACTATTAAATTTACATTCAAATCAAATGTAACAGAGCTGTTATCAACACCTTTGATTGACCAATCAAGAGAATCATTAACAAATTGGTTGTATTTTATTGATTTCAGTAACATTTGTTATTTTCGTTATTTCGTATTAGTTGTCTTGGTAGAACAAAGCCAATTTACAATATAGAAATTAATTTTGACACTATTTACAAATTTAAACCATCAAAACAGCAACAACATACTAAACAAATATTTAGGCCATTGAGTACACTTAATCGTTAATACGATTTTCCTTTTAGAAATATTTAACACTTCTCCTGCTGCCATTTTGGCAGTTTACGTGTTTTTTTGTATCTTGCGTTTCTTTTTACTAACAGTTGTTGAACCAATAGCTATGTACAATAATAATCCAACCCTAAAGGACATTGACGAAACCAAGCAGGGTGATGTGTTTTTTAAGGAGCAGGTAATGCCGACCACGGCCGCACACAACAAAAAATTCTACATTGAGAGTTATGGCTGTCAGATGAATTTTAGTGATAGTGAAATTGTGGCTTCTATTTTATCGGATGTAGGTTATACCCCGACTAGAAACATGGAAGAATCGGATTTGATTCTTATCAATACCTGTTCTATTCGCGAGAAAGCAGAAGATACGGTTCGCAAGCGTTTGCGTGTGTTTGACAAGATGAAGGATGAACGTCCCGGCACATTGGTTGGTGTATTGGGCTGTATGGCCGAACGCCTCAAGCAAAAGTTACTAGACCAAGAAAAACTAGTAGATTTGGTGGTAGGGCCAGATGCTTACCGAGAATTGCCCAATCTAATTGCTACAGCCGAAGACGGCGACAAGGGCATCAATGTATTCTTATCCAGAGAAGAAACCTACTCCAATATCAACCCTGTGCGCTTGGGCAGCAATGGCGTTACCGCCTTTGTGACCATTATGCGTGGTTGTGACAATATGTGTTCTTTTTGTGTGGTGCCGTTTACACGAGGCCGTGAGCGCAGCCGTGATTTGTTTAGTATTGTGGCCGAATGTACCGACTTGTACCACCGTGGTTTTAGAGAGGTGACGTTGTTGGGGCAGAATGTGGATTCTTATGCTTGGAAAAATCCAGATACGGAGGAGGTGGTTGATTTTGCCGACTTGTTGGAGCAAACAGCTTTGATTCATCCCGATTTGCGGGTGCGTTTTTCCACCTCTCACCCCAAGGACATTACCGACAAGGTATTGTACAACATGGCTAAGTATGAGAATATTTGTAAGTACATTCACTTACCTGTGCAGTCGGGCAATAGTGCAGTACTCAAGAAAATGAATCGCACCTACGACCGTCCTTGGTACATTGACAAAGTAAAACGCATTTATGAAATCATGCCCGATTGTGCCATTTCTTCGGATATGATTGCTGGTTTCTGTGGCGAAACAGAAGAGCAACACGAGGACACTTTGAGCATTATGTCTATTGCCAATTATAGCATGTCCTACATGTTTTACTACTCCGAACGCCCCAATACCTTGGCGCACAAAAAGTACGAAGATGATGTGCCTTTGGAGGTCAAAAAACGCCGCTTGAACGAAATTATTCGCTTGCAAAATCAAATTTCTTTTGAGCACAATCGCAAGGAAGTAGGACGCTACCACAAGATTTTGATTGAGAAAGTATCTAAAAAATCAGACAATGATTTGGCTGGACGCACCTCTCAAAACAAAATGGTCGTCTTTCCTAGAGAAAATGCCCAAATTGGCACTTATGCCTATGTCAAAATTCACGATTTTACTTCTGCCACCCTCAAAGGTACTTTGGTTTCAGAAGCAGAATATTTGGCCAATATCTAAACTATTTGTACAAAGATGCCTTATATTTTTTTGGTTGTATGCTTGTTGATAATGGGGGCTTGTGGTGATGCAGCTTTACCCTCAGAGCAAGTTCCTGTTGCCACAACGGCCAACAAGGAACCTATGCCTGTTGTGCCTCCAACTGCAGCTACCAACCTGCCACCTCCTGTATCACAAACACCACCAACCAATACACCAACGCCTGTTCCTAGTAACAATGGAACGATGACTATGGAAAACTTAGATGGGGTTCAGGTGACTATGAATCCCAAGCTGTTTTTATCGTCAGAACAATTGTTAGCAAATGTGCAGCAATCCATTATTCCAGTGTATAAAAATTGGGTGCTCTTCAAAAATGGCACTTACATTATCCTAGATGACATTAGCAATATACCTGATGTGGCACAGGAAGCCCTGCGTTTGTTGGCGGCCTATCGCCCCAAAAGTGCTATGGAAAAACCCGACTGGGATTACTCCATTTCTCACTTGGATCGTGTAGAAGGCTGGTCGGTTTATGGCAATGGTTACGGCATTTATACTTATGTGCATCCTAGTGAAATGGTAGAAGCCCCCGCTCCCCCTAACATTATTGTTTTTTCTAGGAACAAACGGATGTTGGACGAGGCCAATCCAGAAATTTTATACATCAGCAGCGCAGAGGGGATTCGTGCCTATTAATTTTTATTCAAATTAATTGCCCTCTGGGGCGATTTTACACTTGCTTTTGCCTATATGAATCTGCAAACCATCAAACAACGCTTTGGCATTATAGGAAACTCTCCTATTCTCAACCATGCCCTAAAAATAGCTACTCAAGTTGCTCCTACCGATTTATCTGTACTCATTCAGGGGGCAAGTGGTGTAGGCAAGGAATCTTTTTCTAAAATCATCCACAGCCTCTCGGCACGCAAACACCAAAAGTTTATTGCCATCAACTGTGGTGCCTTGCCCGAAAGCACCCTGTATTCAGAATTGTTTGGACACACCAAAAATGCCTTTACAGGAGCAACCACCGAGCGCAAAGGTTATTTTGAAACCGTATCGGGTGGTACTATTTTCTTGGATGAAATTGGAGAAATGCCTGCTCGACTACAGCAATTCCTACTGCGTGTATTGGAGCAGGGCGAATTTGTAAAAATGGGCTCCAACAAGGTTGAAAAAACAGATGTGCGGGTGATTGCGGCCACTAATGTCAACTTGATGGAAAACGTACAAAAAGGCAAGTTTAGAGAAGATTTGTACTATCGTCTCAATACGGTGCCCATCAAAGTACCACCGCTCAAAGAACGTCCAGAAGACATTCATTTGCTCTTTAGAAAATTTGCCTCAGACTTTGCCGAACGCTACAGAACCACACCAGTACGATTGGACGAGCGTGCTCAATTGCTGCTAGAAAATTACAGTTGGCCCGGTAATATTCGCGAGCTCAAAAATATTGCTCAACAAGTTTCTGCCTTGGCCGAAAGCAAGCAGGTGGATGCACAAGAACTGCTAAAATTCATCCCCAAGGCATTAGAACGCAACTTGCCTGCCGTACAAAATCAATTTGGCGGAGGATTTGACAATGCTGCTGGCCCTAGTCATTATGAACGAGAAATTTTGTTTAAGTTTCTCTATGAAATGCGCCGTGATTTGGCCGATATGAAAGACTTAATTACAGATTTGGTACGCACCAATGACTTGCAAATGCCCGCTTCGGCCAAAGGAAATAGCACAGGATTGAGTACAAGCTTAACCCCTATGCCCAATTTCCAGCCTTCTGTTAATCGCCATAACCATGAATTTGACTCCTCTGATTATGAGGAAGAATACGAAATGGATAAAAATATTTCTACGCCTATTATTATCAACAGCGATCATACCCTAGAAAAAGAAGACAAGTACAGTGCAATAGAAGAAATAGAAGAGTCGTTATCACTAGAAGATATGGAACAGGAGTTGATCAAAAAAGCCTTGTCCAAACATCGTGGACGTAGAAAAGAGGCAGCCAAGGAACTGGGTATATCTGAACGCACCTTGTACAGAAAAATTCGCCAGTATGAGATTGAAGCCTAAGCATGAAACCTTTTAATCTATGACTTGAGCTAATAGTATTGGCAACTTGTTAGCTACAATAATTCAACCTAGCCAAAGTAGGACGAATATGTTCAAAAAAAAATTTAGTTTTTTTTTCTAAAATCACTCCTGTTTTGGTAACACTTTTCAACCATCTCTCGTTAAGAATAAAATAGAGCAAAAATTTACTAAAAAAAAAGTAGATAAAGCGATACAACTTATACTGAACTTTTTTACATTTGCACGAATTTGAAACAGTTCTTTTTAAGCCAGATTACTATTAGATTTTTAATAAAAAGAATACTGCTATTGTAATTAAATATACACCACTAAAATTATATTTTTTATGTATTGGACATTAGAATTGGCCTCCCATCTGCAAGATGCTCCATGGCCAGCTACCCGCGATGAACTAATTGATTTCGCGATTCGCTCTGGTGCGCCTATCGAGGTTATCGAAAATCTTCAAGCATTGGAGGATGAAGGCGAAGTTTACGAAGGTATTGAAGATATTTGGGCCGACTTTCCTACCAAGTCCGATTTCTTCTTTCCAGAAGACGAGTACTAGAATCAAAATACTTATTCAGAATGCAAAATGAGTCATTTTCTTTTACGAGGAAATGACTCATTTTTTGTTGTAATTGTTTATATTTATTAGTCATGACGTTTACAACCAATAATATTCCCCATCTGAACTAAGTTTTCACATCCCCACCCACCCTTGTTTATATATTATATCAAAAACTATTACAAAGTAGTTTTGTAAACAATACCCTTGAACACAACCTATAATTCTTGTTGTCTAAATCAACTATTCCATTTATCCATTTCTAATTGTATAATTTATGCTTTCATTGCTTTTAAGAGTTTTTCTTCTAAGTTTTTTTCTTTGTAGTCTTCCCATTCTTACACAAGCCCAGCACAGCCCCCCCGCCTTAGAGTCCTACAATAAAGCACTAATTTGGCGAGGTTTTGAACATCGTTGGACGTACAACCACCGAATTAATAGAATAGGAAGTTCTGTCTCCATCAAGGACGGCGAAGCCTATTGTAGGCATTACAGTGCTACAGGCTTGGGTTCGGATAGCACCTTTGCCAAAACCCATTACACCTATGTAGAATCTCCCAATGTTGTTTTTAAGGAAACTGAAATCAAAATACTGGTCAATGGTCATGAGGGGGATTTGCTCACCAAAACGGCAAAAGTATACCTTGACTTGGATCAATGGATGCAGGGCAAAACGCATTATGATGTTTTGGTCAATGGTTTTGAGGTGAGATCTATGATCAAAGCCGACCAGCTCCAATTATTGCGTTTTTTGGTAGAAGATCCTGTTTATACTCGCGAAACCCAACAACTTTATCTACAAGCCAATTTCAACTTAGTAACCAATTGTAGAACCTTAGAATGTGAATTGTTTAAAAATCAAACAGCTTATGAACTTACCTTGCATTTGCTAATTATCGGTTTTGAGGAGGATGCAGGAGAAGTCCGAGATTCTTATACCACTCGAAATTATGCTTGGGACACCTCTGTAGAGGTAGAAGATTTGAGCAAACCCTTAACTATTTCTGGACAAAGGGATGTTTTTCCGACTGCCTGCCTTGGCATAAAGGGTTTAGGAATCGTTTTAGATGAAGAACACTGGATTTTGCAAATAGACAATTTTGTTACGCCACTCCATTACAACCGCCATACAGGAGATATGAAAAGTCATGTTAATATGAAAGTGGTAGCGTGGAACAACGGAATGGAAAATTTCTCGGTAGCACCGCTCAAGGCGGAATTTGCCAAGCGCAAAAGTGGTTTTGCTATGTTAGAAACCAATCCTAGCTTGGTGCAATTTTCCAATGCCCGAATCAAACATGGCAGTGTTGATATGTCGCTCTATTGGCGTGGCAACAACAAAAGCTCCGAAGCCCCCGAGGCAGAAAGCACAAAAATTATTACCGATAAACTAAACTTTGAAAAGTAATGAAAGCTCTATATATAAGCAGTGTACTACTGAGTATGCTTTTTTTTAGTTCTCTGTGTCAAGCACAAAAAAATGGGGTCAGTGGCTATGGCCAATCCGAAATCATCTACACCGTGGGCCGTATTTCACAGGATCTATATATTGGTGCTGGCGGTGGCGTTGTAATCAATGATAATTTTCAGTTTGGAATTTTTCTACGAGCACTCATTCGCCCTTACAAATTTGATTTATTTGGGCCGCAATTCCCTGTCAATTTAGACGAGGAGCATCCCTTCTCCAGAAATCAAAATGCTATTTCAACCATTGCCAATCACACAGAAACAGGCATTAATGTAGGTTTTAATATTATGCCCGATAAACCGTTTCAGATAACTTTTAATGGCATGGTAGGACTCAGTACCGTTTCCTTCAGTGAAATTACCATGTTCGAAAACCCAAACGATCCCGACAATCCAATTTTTCAAGATGATTTGTATACGATGTTTGGGGGCAATTCTTCTTTTGAGGTCAATTTGCATGTAAAAGTAGGTGGCTTTCTCAAAATGGGTATCAAAGGGGGCTATCACTTTGCCTTAATCAATGGCAGAACCCGCAATGGCAATCTCCTCAAAATTCCTAACATGTTTTCTGGGCCTTATATTGGTACAAGTTTGGTTTTTGGCAGTTTTTAACCTTCTTTTGTGCTGCGATTCTTTTTTATCTGTTAAAACTACTTCCAATGATTTTATCTGACCAAGAAATTCTAAAAGCGATTGAGCGTCGAGAAATTATTATTGAACCTTTTGATATAAACTGCCTAGGCACCAATTCTTATGATGTACACTTAGGCGGTTTTTTGGCCACCTACAAGGAGCGTGTATTGGATTCTAAAAAACACAATCCTATTGAGGTCTTTTCTATTCCCGAGGAGGGATATGTGCTACAAGCAGGTATTTTGTATTTAGGTGTTACCGAAGAATATACCGAAACACACACCACCGTTCCTTTCTTAGAAGGCAAATCCAGCGTGGGACGCTTGGGGATAGATATTCACGCTACGGCTGGCAAGGGCGATGTTGGTTTTTGCAATACTTGGACTTTAGAAATTTCTTGCACCCATCCTGTACGCATTTACAAGGGTATGCCTATTGGGCAATTGATTTATTTTAAGGTAGATGGCGCTATCAATACCTATTATAATAAAAAAGCAAACGCCAAATACAACAAACGCACTACACGCCCTGTAGAATCTATGATGTGGAAAAATAAATTTTAATCCAACAAAACCAATGTACTTATGGAATGGTTTGCAGGCGCAATTTTGGCCGCTTTGATGCTTTTATCTGCTTTTACGCATATACTCAAACCCCAGTTTACCGATCCCTTTATTCCCGATTTTTTTCCTAAAAAATTGGTGCATTGGATTACGGCAGCCGCAGAAGCGGTATTAGCAATTGGGATTTTTATACCCGATTACAGAACATTGGCTTTGCAAGGCACTTTTGTTTTGATGATTCTGTTATTGCCCGTGCATATTCGAGATTTATTTCTGGAAAAACCAGCTATTGGCAGCCGCAAAGCAGCATGGATCCGAATTCCATTTCAGTTTATTTTTATGGCAATGGCTTGGTATGCCATTTACTAACCCCCTATTAGAATCATAGAACGATTTTGCCCATGTTGTTCAGGATCGGCAAAATCCTCAAACTGCTCCATGCCTCCACGCCCCTTGGCCTTGGCAGCCAAATTGGAATGAATGTGAGGCACAATGTCCTCTCCTGCACGCAAAGAGCCCAAAATATCTGTTTCAGTTTTGGAGAATAAGCAGTTCTTGAGTCGTCCATTGGCCGTAAGGCGGATTCTATTGCAAGTGCTACAAAAAGGATTGGTAATGGTACTAATAATAGAGAAATTGCCTTGATGCCCTTTTATTTTGTAATTAACAGCCGTATCGTGGGGCTGATTTTGTACGTGCAATACCTGCTCTGCGCCATAATGCTGCTCTACCTGTGTCAGAATTTCGGCCAAGCCAATGCCCTTGCTCCAATCCCACTGGTTGCCATCAAAAGGCATAAATTCTATAAACTGAATGTCTAAAGGCTGCTCTTGGGTCAAGGCCACAAAATCTAACAATTCATCCCAATTAACAGCCCGCATCAATACCACATTCAATTTAACCTTAAACCCCTCTTGCAACAGCAATTGAATATTGCTCCACACCCGTTCAAAACTTGGCCGCTTAGTCACCAAAGCAAATTTATCGGCATCCAAGGTATCCAAACTCACATTTACGGCTGTCATGCCTGCTTGTTTTAGTACAGCAATGTATTGGTGAATAAGAATACCATTGGTGGTCATGGTAAGCGTAACAGGCAAAGTGCCAAGCTGTTCTATAATTTGTCCAGCATCTCGACGCAATAGGGGTTCCCCTCCTGTTAGGCGAATTTTGGTAACGCCCAAATCTACAAAAGTACGGGCAATAGCAAGCACTTCATCAGCCGTCATCCAACTTGCCCTAGGCGAATGCGCTACGCCTTCTTCTGGCATACAGTAGAAACAACGCAGATTGCAACGCTCTGTAAGCGAAATCCTCAAATATTGGTGGGAACGGCCAAAGGTATCATGGAGCATACACAACAGTGAATTTTTAAGTTTTTGTTGATAACAGCACAAAGCTGCCTTTTAGACATTACTAAAGTAAAGTACAAAAAATAAAACACTTACCACCTATTAATAGCCCATCAACTACTCCAATACAGGCTGTCCAAACAAGCGCAGACGCGCCACTCCCCCATCGGGATAAATTTGCAAACGCACATGGGTTAGAGGCGCTGTAACCCCACTGAGCAATTGCTGCACACAAGTATTTTCGGGCAGTGCTTGCTGTGGTACAATTGTTTGCCAATGATAATGCGCTACTTGTTTGGGGTCAAATGGCTCCTCGGCCAAATACAAGCCTTCCAAACTAAAACTTGCAGGACAATTGCCCACCAGAGGCTGGGTATCTATAAGTATACGATTCAGTTTGGCCACTTGTGCCAATTGTACAACCGCCCAATCTCCAGCTCTCTGCAAACGATTTCGCTGCGTAATCCAAGCATCTTTTTCATCAACTGCCGCCAATGGAGTTATCAATTGTGCTGCCTTGCCAAAATACTCGTCGCTGCAAGCGACAACTTGCGCCCCCAAATTGGCTGCCGCCAAATTAATATTATCTTCTTCTTGATAATACGACCAGTCAATATTTAAATTACCATAAGCTTTGAAACGAGCCAATCCACCATCGGGATAAATATGCAGCTTGATGTGCGTGTATTGATAATCGGAATACATATCAATAAAATGACGTTCATTGGGTTTTAAAGCAACCTTTTTTACCAAATGATCCCAATCATCGTGTACCAAAATTTCTTCTAAAGTAATATCAGAAGGCAAACAACAGGCTTGAACAGAAGCATAAGGAGGATAATTGCCAATAAATCCATGAGTATCTAATTCCAATCCTCTCAGAGAACTCATGGCACCCAATTCTATAATACAATAATCGTGGCCTACCACACGCTTTCGGCGCGAGAGCCAGCCGTCTATGTGATCTTCTCGATACCCTCCACGGCCTTCTCTAAGAAGATTACTAGCAGCAGCAAAGTGCTGATCGGTACAATAAATAATGCGCGCACCAAATTGGGCAGCAGCTACATTTGTCAACGTCAAATAATCGGGTAATAAACTTGTTGGTTGTAACACTGATCTCAATATTAATGGGTCACCCCTTATCACTAATAAATAAATACCATTATTTTGCATTGTAACGCTTCATCATTCCATTTGATTTCATGTCGATTATTTCATGCAATAACGCTCATAAAAAATTAATAATCAAACCTATACAACAAAGCAATGCCACAAAATCATCAATAATTATTCATTTAGAATAATTATCTATAATAACTTAGTCGGCAAATATAAGGGAGTTCTAGTAAGAAAATAATATTTTGCAGCTAAGAACTCTGGCTATAATGCCTAACAATGAAGTTATTTAAAGAAATAGCCTAATGTTGTTAATGAAGGCTATTTGATTTTTAAACAACTTCAATGACAACTCAAAGCTCTGTAAAGTTTAGTGATTGTGTAATTTTTTAGAAAAAAAGCACTTTTGGAGTATTAAACTTTTTATCTTTAAAAACAAAAACAACAGTGTTTTATGATAGTATTTTTCAAAAAATATCAATAACACATACTGTATAGTTTATTATTAAACAACACTTTTTGATTAAAAAGCACCTTTATTAACAACCAAATGGCTTCTTAAATGTTTATTTTAAAATATAACATTACAGTCAACTAGGAATGAAGGCACTAATTTGATGTAAAAACAAAATGAACTTTAACGTTTTTTGACCTTTTTTCATTATTTTGCTTTTATAAAATTTTAGCATATCCAATTTAAATAAACGTAGGGAATGAACATACCATCTATCATTACCATAAGCCTTCTCATTAGTGTAAGCAGCCTCGCAAAAGCTCAAAACAATTTGGATCAGCTTTTAAAAGTGGTTGAGACAGGTAAAACGTATGCTTTGTATGAAGCTAAAAAGGGAGATGAAAATACTGTGACCTCTAACCAAACACATTATCTTCATCTAGTACCTCCTGTGTACAAGACTGTCTTAGACACCATAGAGTTAGCTCCTGCTCTCAATGGCAACTTAGATACGAGCAATTATTTTATCCAAACTGAAATTTTAGTCTTACAAGAACCGGGGGCTGCTTGGAAAACAGCTACAGTATCTGATATGTGTCGCCCTGACGACGGCATACCTCATGTTACCTTGTGCCTATTAAAAACAACTCCTGAATATAAAATTATACATCGCAAGTTTTATCCCTTCAAAACGATTTACGATACAACAGCTACTGACTTTATCATTCCTGCACAAACCATTGTTGTAAAACGCAAAGTACTCGAACAAGAAACAAGGGTTTATTATACTACAGAACCACAACCTATAAATGTTGCTGCTGGCGAAAAACGAATAAAAATCCCTGCTGGCAACTGGAAACAATGGGATGAAATTACTTGTCCTTTTGGCAAGTTCAATGATCCTTCTATTGCAGAGATTCAAGAAGCCTTACAAAAACAAGATTATCCCGTTAAGGTAACCAAGAAGTATGACGAGCAAACCAAGCGTTATTTGCTGATGTTTCAGAAGGATTATATGCTAGAAGAAGGTGGTATCAATGAGGCTACGCTCCAGCGTTTGGGCATCAGCCGCAAACCACTCATTAGTATTGATTTTTAACCGCACAATCAATATCCAACAAAAGGTTAAAAAATATGCCGATAAATGCTTGGGAGGCACTAGTGCGACAAGCACTAGTTGGTAACAATGTACGCAATAAAAATGCCTTTGCTCTATTAGAACAATTGCAAGAATACGGCTTTAGCATTGATGCCAAATTACCCCCAGAAAAGCGTTTGCTACAAGCGGCTGCTTTGCAACAGTATCTACATGCAGCAGCACAGCTTCCAGCCAAACCTAGTGTCACCAACCAACGTACAGCCCCTACAGAGGAAAATGCTTACTGTAGCCGTCAACGAATTTCTCAACTTCGTTTGATTATGCGCTATAAGCATGACGAAATTCTATTAGAATGGTTGGCCTCTATTGCCAATGCCAACGAGGTTTTACTGCCTGAGCTGTTGCCCGAATTGCTAGATTACTGTGCTAAACGTGATTTTTTGCAATCTTATTTGTTGCCTGTGCTAGGCCAGCGTGGACAATGGTTGGCACCACTCAATCCCAAGTGGCATTATGCACAACACGTCCATCACCAAGAGCAAGCTATTTTTTTTTATGGAGAACGTGCCGAACGTTTGCAGTACCTGCAACAACTAGCCCAACAACAGCCCTTGATAGCATTGGAATTGGTACAAAAAGTATGGCCCGAAGAAGGACATGCCCTTAGAGCAGCCTTGTTGTCTGTATTTGTCCCCTTGCCTCCACTAAGAGAAGCCTTGCCATTCTGGGAGCAAGCGGCAAAAGATAGCCGCCAAACGGTACGCCAACAGGCTATTGCACTGCTCAAGCATTTTCCTAAAGCTAGCCTTGTTTTGCGTATGCAGGAACATTTGCAGCAGCATATTACATTCCCAAACAAAAAAAACACCCCTGAAATAACACTGCCCAAGGAAATAACCCCAACACTGCGAAAAGATGGTATTGTAGAACAAAAAACTTGGTTGCTTAGACAAGGTAAGGGGGCCAATATTCTCACCCAAATGATTGCTACCGTTCCGCCTCAATGGTGGCCAACGCATTTTTCTTGGGATCGCACTCAATGGATAACATGGGCACAAGATAGTGACTGGGCACAAGTTTTCTTTACAGGTTGGGCTAGAGCAGCGCAACGCTTTCAAGACATTGATTGGTTGTTGGACTGCCAACATTGGTTTTTGACACAAGCCTTTAAGCAAGAAATTAATACCAGCTCATTTGAGTTTTTGTATGATAACTTACCCAATACACTGTTCCAACAATTGGCTGCTCAAGCTATTGATTTGGAAGGTTTGCGACCATTTAACGACCATCATCCACTATTTACCTTATTGCTAATAGAAGAACAAGCTTGGAGCGAAGATTTTAGTAAAAAGGTCATCAGACGCATACAACTCACTATTGAACGAGAAAGTTACGTCTTTCATTGGACACTCAAAGCTGTTCTCAAACGAGCAGCCTATGCCATTCCTGCCTATTTGCACCAATGGGTCAAACAAGGTTGGCCCGAACAAAGTGCCGCTTGGCCTTCTTGGCAAAAGGAGGTGCATCAACTCTTGAGCCTGTTACAATTTAGAGAACAAATACAACAAGATAATTAACAAAAATTATGACATCAACTATCAACATAAATATCCGTAATCTGGTATTTGACGGTATCACTACTGGTAATGCAGAAAATGAATTGATTCTTTTGCTACATGGTTTTCCTGAAAGTGCTTATATGTGGAGGAATCTGATGCAGGATCTCGCTGAAGAAGGCTTTTATTGTGTGGCCCCCAATCTAAGAGGCTACAGCAAAGGGGCTTGCCCCAAAGGCAAAAAACAGTACAGCCTAGATAAACTAGCTAAGGATATTGCAGACATTGCAGATGCACTAGGCAAACCAACCTTTCATCTGATAGGCCATGATTGGGGCGCAGGAGTGGGCTGGCAAGTCGTACACGATTATCAGGATCGTATAATCAGTTGGACTGGAATGGCGGTGCCTCATTTACAGGCTTTTGGAAGAACAATAATGGAAGATCCCGATCAAAAAAAGAGAAGTGGATATATAAGAATCTTTCAATTGCCGTTCATTCCAGAAATGAAAATTCGCAAAGATGATTTTAAACTATTCAAAACATTGTGGAAAGAAAGTGAGCCTGACGAAGCAGAGGCTAACTTAGAAATTTTTAAGAATCCTCAACAACTCACGGCTGCATTAAATTATTATCGTGGCAATTACAAATTGCTCAAAAAAGCTCCCAAAGAGCGAATATTGGGCGATATTCATGTACCAACCTTGTTCGTTTGGGGCAAGCATGATGTTGCCATAGGGCCAGCTTCTGTCAATGAAGGCCACCAGTATATCAAAGGTGATTATGAATATTTGGAATTGGATGCTGGACATTGGCTCATTCAAACACAATACGATACCTTAAAAGAAAACATTCTTAAACATATCAATAAGTATAGTGCTGCTAAATAAACTTTTAAAGCCTATTTTCTAATTTTAAAATCATCCAACCATGCCTAAAGTGACCGTCAATGGAGTAGAATTGTATTATAATGAAACTGGAACAGGAAAAGAAACGCTTGTTTTTTCGCACGGTTACTTGATGAACCATACCATGTTTGATAGCCAAGTGGCTGCTTTCAAAGATCGGTTTAGATGTATTGCCTTTGAGCACAGAGGACACGGCCAAAGCCAAACCACCAAGGATGGTTATGAAATGGACAATTTGGTATTGGATGCCATCTCTTTGATTGAAAAATTAGAATTGGGCCCGGTGCATTTTACAGGTATGTCTACAGGCGGTTTTGTTGGTATGAGAATGGCACTTAGAAGACCCGATTTACTCAAATCCTTGATATTGATGGACACCTCTGCCGACCCTGAAAACCCCAAAGCATTGCCCAAATATCGCCAAATGTTGTGGGTCTTAAAATACATTGGCTCCTTTCCTGTTATGCGCCAAGTCATTCCGCTCATGTTTCACCACTCTTTTATCAACGACCCCGCTCGCCGAGCAGAACTCAAAAGGTGGAAAAAGATTGTACGCAAGCAAGATAGAAAGGCGATGGTTCCTTTTGGTAAGGGTATTTTTAGTAGAACAGGAGTATTGGACCAACTCGCAACCCTCGATATACCTACCGCCATTATTGTGGGCGAATACGACCGAGCCACGCCCCCAAAATTTAGCCAACGCATGGCCGATGTCATCCCCAATGCACAACATTTTGTTATTCCCGATGCAGGGCACTCCGCTGCCATAGAAACACCTGAGGCAGTCAATACGGCAATGAAACAGTTTTATTCATCCATTAATATTGTTTAAGTTCCTACCGAATCAAGCTCAAGGGCTTGGTCACAATAGTTTTATTAGTTTTGAGACTGATGTAATAACTCCCATTGGGCAAATCCTCCAAGTGCAATTCTGTTTGCTTGGGATTGGTAATAGGCTGGCTCAACACCGCTTGCCCCAAAGGGGTATAGATTGTCAATTCCAAGGGTTCCCCATCTTGCAATTGATGCCCCACCAACACCAGACCCTGCGATGGATTGGGATAAACCTCAAAATGAGCGGTGGTGTGCAAATCAACTTGACTCAAAGGAATTTGTTGTGCCATAGCCACGGCCAAAAAGGCATTGACACGGCCATAACCCAACTCTGCCGACCACGTACCATAAGGGTTGGTGGTGGTGTAGGCATAGCCGCCTACTTTTTCGGCAGTGGTATCAATAATGGCCCGCGCTCGTTCGGCCGTCAGGTTGCTATCTACCGATAAAATCAAGGCCATGACCCCAGCCGCATTGGGGCAAGCAGCAGAAGTGCCATTAAACGTCCAGTAATAATCACTACCATTATAACCATTAAAACCTACTGCATCGGTGGTAGCAATCTTTACTCCGGGGGCGCCCAATTCTAGGTTTGCGC
The DNA here is from genome assembly GCA_964445645.1 of uncultured Aureispira sp. Lineage (GTDB taxonomy): Bacteria > Bacteroidota > Bacteroidia > Chitinophagales > Saprospiraceae > Aureispira. Next base: position 25,583 of record CAYULH010000006.1, read on the forward strand.
CCCAATTACCTTCCCACAATTCGCCATCACAAGAGCCACTTACCTTGCGCTCATCGCACATAGACGTGGCATTTACCGCAATAGCCGCCGGCTCACGGCTCGGCCAAATCGGAGGGTCTGGCCCATCATTGCCCGAGCTAAAAAACAACAAACTCCCCTTGCCATTTCTACCATTGGCATACGCCTGCACAATGGCCGCATTTACCGTGGAGGTGTCGCCCGGACCGGGCAGCAGGGGAATAAAATTATCCACCAAGCCCCAAGAATTGCTCAAAATATCGGCCTTGCCCGATTGCCATGCCCAAGTAATACCATCGGCCATCCAAGCAGCCGTAGAATAAGCCGTTACACCAATACCTGGAATATTCTGATACACAAACAGCTTCACAGGCACAATCTTGCAATCATAAGCTACCCCCGCCGTTCCAATATTGTTGTCGCCCTTGGCGGCAATAATTCCTGCACAACAAGTGCCATGCCCATCACTGCTATAGGTAAAGGTGGGATAGCCTCGGCTTCCATCGCCATTGGCCGAATACCCCGGCAAGAGATTGGGCACCAAATCGGGATGCAAGGTATCGACTCCCGAATCCATCACCGCCACCTTTACAAAAGGTGCGCCCGTGGTAATGGCCCAAGCATCATCCACGTCCATATCGGCATCCACAGTTCCGCTGTACTGAATAGTGGTGCCAGCATTGTTGAGGGCCCACTGCCGAGCATACAGGGTGTCATTGGTCGTGACAATGGGATTGAGCAAATAATTGGGCTCGGCATACACAAATTGCTTGGATTGGTGCATCTTGATCGCCAAATCTACCACACTAATGCCGCTGTGCTTGTCCAAATGCAGCTCGTACAAATGTTGCATTCTATGAGGTACAATGGCGGTGGCATGGTGCTCGGCTGCCAATTGTTCCAACAAATAATAATCGGAAGCATCCCTCAACTGCACCAGTACTTGATTGAGAATGCCTTGGCATTGTTCTTTGTGGTTCTTGAAGTACTCGCCCACGTATTCTATGGCGGCTTCTTGCTCTAGGTTTTCTTTTAGTTGGTAATAAGCGGCTGCATCTGTACTGCTGGTAATGGCAATGCTGACATCGGGATATTGCAAGGTTCCCCAGTCTTTTATTTGGGGATATTGGGCCAAGATTTGGCCTTTCTGGCTGGCAGTGGTCTGGTCTGCAAATTGGATGATGAGTTTTTCTAGGTCTAGGTGGGGTTCGTAGATTGGTTGGTATTGGGCTTGGAGGGTTGGACTAAACAAACTAAATATGCACCCAAAAATAAGGCGTGTAAATTTATTTTTCATAAATACTAAGTTATGTGAATTCAGGTAGAGGTATGTATCTAAAATACAATTAAATCCTTAGCATACAAGAATCATTAAATTCTAAATTACTAATTTCTCTTCTTTCGGTCTTGTAGCTTTGTACTTCGTTGGTTCGGATATTTGGTGTGATGTGTATTTTTTTCTTCGGAAAAAGGCGGAAGGAGTGCCTCCTTTCCTTGGTTATACCGTCCTTTCAGGACTCTTTGGTAGGTTGTTCCCAAAGAGTCCTGAAAGGACGGTATATGTTACGGTAGGACGCAAGTCCTATTATATATCCCCTATCCCTCTACTCAGCCTGCAAGAGACTAGCAAATTGGCGCAGCGTCACCAAACCCTGCTCCACATGCCAAGGCTGCAAAGTAATCAACGAGATATTTCTTACTTTGGTCATGATTTCATACTCCCCCACACTGTGGTCTAGGTAGATGAGGGCCGCACGCTCGTAGCGTCTATCATCGGGGTGTAGGCCGTGTACATGCAAGATAACATCATACTGCCCCGATTCGGGTACGGGTTTGTATTGCAACAGCAATTCATCCTCGGTAAACTGTATGCCCTCAATTCTCGCCCGAAAAAAGCCTTGGCCTTGGCGATACAATTGGGCTTGCCAGCCCTTGATAACAGGAAAAGCCTCATACAAGGCCACCGCATCTGGAATGCCTGCTTTTTGGCCATCGCAACTGATAATGAGCAAATAATCCCCATCTTCTGTTAGGGTGAGTTCGGGGATCAAATACGGGCTATACGCCTCCATTTCCATACACAATTTTTGGTAGGGCGTATGGTCGCTAAAATCGCTGTGCAAGAATTCTTCTAGGGTTGTTTTGTAATTGGCCAACCAAATCCAAAAATCTATAGGATCCATATTGTTCACTCAACGTTTTACTCTACTTCTGCTTGAATAGATTGCCACAGTGCATCTTTTAGTTCGGTCAGACCCATTTGGGCGGCAGCCGAAATAAACAACACAGGTACCTCTTTGGGCAATTCTTCTTGTAACAATTCTTTTAGTTCTTCGTCCAACAAATCCGCCTTGGAAATCGCCAAAATATGGGGTTTGTCCAGCAATTCTTCATTGTACAACTGCAATTCTCTCACCAAGATTCGATACTCCTTGGCAATATCATCACTATCGGCCGGCACCATGTATAGCAAGGTAGCATTGCGCTCAATATGCCTCAAAAACCGATGTCCCAGCCCTTTGCCCTTGTGGGCATCCTCTATAATTCCCGGAATATCGGCCATGACAAACGAACGCCCATTGCGGTACGCCACCATACCCAAATTGGGCACTAAAGTCGTAAACGGATAATTGGCAATTTTGGGTTTGGCGGCCGATAGTACCGACAACAAAGTAGATTTTCCTGCATTGGGGAAACCCACTAAACCTACATCGGCCAAGACTTTGAGTTCAAAAATCTTCCATTCTCTGCGCCCCTCTCCTGCTGGTGAGGTGTAGGTTGGGATTTGATTGGTGGGCGATTTGTAGTGCCAATTGCCCTTGCCCCCATGTCCACCGGGTGTAACAATGACGGTTTGGCCATCTTCTGTGATTTCATGCTCGACTTCGCCCGTTTCGGCATCCTTGATGATGGTGCCTAGCGGCACGTCCAAGATAATATCCTCGCCCTCTGCCCCCGAAGAGCGGCTGCTTCCACCGGGGTTTCCATTGCTTGCAATGACGTGTTTTTTGTATTTTAGGTGCAATAAAGTCCACATTTGGCTATTGCCTCGGGCAATAATGTGTCCACCTCTGCCCCCATCGCCACCGTCAGGGCCGCCCTTGCTTGTAAGTTTATCTCTAAAAAAATGCGCTGATCCCGAGCCACCTGCTCCTGAACGGCAACAGATTTTGACGTAGTCTATAAAGTTGGAAGTGATGGCCATAACAATGCAGTGGTTTTGGAAGAAAAAGATAAAAATCAACTTAGCTGATTCGGCAAAGGGTGCAAAGATACAGTTTATCTCTTACAATACCATGTTTATCCTTCCTAAAAATACACGATAGTTTGAGTGCTGTGTTCTAGGATTTGGTTTTGAGTATTGAGTTTTACTTTGGTTAGCCAATTGCCTTGTTCATCATAAGTATACTGATAATTGAAGGCATCTTTTTCATTGAGTTGCCCATTTTCCAAATAGGCCCAATCCTTGATGCAATTGCCCTTGTCATCGTATTCAAATTGGCGTTTGTAACTCGGAATATTGCTGCCCGAATAAATGGCTTGCTCTGCCTCCAAGCCCTGCTTGTTGTAAGAAATTATCTTTTTGAGCTGCACCACATCTTGCTCATCGTACACCTGCAATTCTACCAATTGGTTTTGGGCATTAAATTTCTGTTGGTTCTTGGTTTCGCTCGTAGAGCCTTCAAAATAACTGTGGCTGAGTATCATATTGCCTTTTTCGTCATATTGATACGTCGTAGCTTTAACCGTGGAGCCATTGGTATGCTCGGCACTGTGTTCGAGTTGATTTTGTTTGTTGTAACGATAATACAAATTGCGGACAACCGGCCCTGTTACAATCTTACACTCCTTGAGTTGCCCCTGTGGATTGTAAAGATATTCCCAAGCATCGAGCAATTGTTTTTTTTCATCATAACTTTTCCAAGTGGCCTTGTTCCCTGCTTTGTTATAACTTACCTCTATGCCCCCTTTTAGTTTATCCTCGTCCAATTGGCCATCTGCTCCAGCCGCATACACCCAAACCGTCCGTTCCTTGACCGCACCTTTGAGGTTCTTTTTGGCCCAATCATTTTTGGCAACAGGCTCTTTGGAGGCAGTTGTTGAAAGACTATCAGTGGCCGTATTATTGTTTTGTGAAGTTGGCTGTTCTTCGGTGTTGCATCCTATTAAAATAGCAAATGTTATTAGGATAAATAGTTGCTTCATGGTTGTTTTTTTGTGTGAGAATGCTAAACAGTTAAGATTTTTTGCAACAACATACTTGGCTAAAGGTTCATGTTTTTTAGGGCTAAGTCTATTTTAGATTTTAGAATAAATAAGAGTCTATTTGCCAGTTCATATACTTCGGTACTTCCAATGGTAATTTGGTTCTCCTTCTTTTGGAAGTTGGCAGCAGCATTTTGAGCAGCTGTTTTTATAAAAATAGGGTGTTTTTTAGAATCAAAACCACCCATAAGCTGTGCTAATTGAGCCTTCCAAGCCTTGCATTGATCTTGATTTTCAAAATCTATCAATTGAGCTTGTTTATGATAATACAACCAAACCTCAAAACAAGGGTTGCTCTCTGCGGCAAACCATTGTTGCCCCTTCACTTTTTTGCAAAACTCTCGAATAGCTGCTATTTGTGGTTCTCTACTGTCCAATTTGTCAGGATCGGTATCAAAAATTAACCAAACCTCATCGTTTTTTTGATACTCATATTTAGGAGCTTCTTTTTTTGTTCCCAACATACAATGTCGTTCTCGTTTTACCCCTTCACAAAAAATATAAAAGCTCTTCGCTTGCCCTATTCTGCTAGGTTCTCTAGTAAAGGCTCTATTTCTACTCAACAACATAATCTTCCCAATTTAGTGCCTTCAAATCTCCCAAGAACGGAATAGAACCATAACGCCCACTCAAATACCCCTTTTGTATATCAATGGTTTTGTGTTCCTTAAAATCACTCAAACTGTATAAATCTGTAGCACCCTCTTGGTCTTTCTCTGCAAACCAAATTTCATCTTGGCGAAAAATACTTTGATCTAATAAATTAGACTCGTGGGTGGTAAAAATGAGTTGCCCCTTAGTTTTGGTATTATCTCCAAATTTTCGGACAAGCTCTTTGATAAGTAAAGGGTGAATACTTCGTTCTATTTCGTCTATGATGTAGGTTGTATTTTTGTTCATCATCTCAAAAAACAAAGGTACAAAATCCACCAATCGTCTAGTTCCATCCGATTCTTCCTCAAATTCAAACGCTACTTGTTCATCGGTCGAACTAAAATGAATCGTTTCTAATTCTTTGACGACTACCTCTCCATTATCACTGACCACACAAGTATGATTGGCATCCATGTGCAAGACTCTATTAGAATCCGCTAATAGGTCTTCTTTGATTTCTTCAATAAAATCTAAATCATCTTTACCAAAAAAATCCTCCAAACTAGTCGTTTTTATCTCTACCTTAGCAATCCCCGTTTTGAAAGATTCCATCATTTCATTGGTATATGCTCTGAGCAAAGGTTTTCTTTCAAGATGCAAAAGAAAAGCACCCATCTTAGAATTTGGAGATATAATATACAGCCTATCATCAAACCAATCCATCACCAACTTCATATTCTCAAATAAATCTGACTCTCTAGCGGCCAACCACTTCAAGACAGATTCATCAGGCTTGGCAAATTCTTCTAGTAAAATCTCTTTTAATAATTTTCCCTTTGGATCATCTTCAATGGCTGCTGATAAGGTAATAGATGTTTTTCTTGCTTCATTGGTATGGCGTTCAAATACCAATTCATCTTCTTTCTTGCTTAGACCTGATAAATAGAGTTCTTCGGTAGCAATAACGCCTTTTTTTAATTCTACACCATAATAAAAAGCCTTTCCTTTGGTAATAAATTCTATCGCCAATAATTGACTAACAGGCGTATCCTCTTGTTTGGAATACAGCTTAAAAGCAGAATCTCTTAAAATTGCAGGGATTTTACCTTCTACCACTAAGCCCTTTAATCCTTCTAATGCCTTCACCAAATTGGATTTGCCGGCTCCATTGGCGCCATAAAGTGCCGCCATTTTGAGGGCTTTTACCCCCAATTGTTCATAGCAATGGTGCTTTAGTGTCGTAAGTCGAGTATAGGGAAACAGGTTAAATTCTTTCTCCTTACCAAAAGAAAAGAGATTTTTTGCAGTAAATCTAAGTAGCATAAGCTTAGTTTGTGTGATTTTTTCACAAGTTATGTCTTTTGTATTACTTATGCAAATTCTAGCCTCTCTCCCAAACACCAACCTATCACGCCGTCTTCTCCACCGCACCAAAATTCAGGTGATAATTCACCAAACCATCAACGGGATTCTTAACAATTGTACCAACATTGATGCCTAGTGCTTTGGCTTCTTCGTGCAGAATTTCTCTAAAATAATGGGCTATAGAGCCGATAAAATTGGTTTCTACCTCTTGGTAACAATCAAAACAGAGTACATGTGTTTTCATAAATTTACGCATTCCCTCCCGTACCATATCAATAATAAACGGATCGTCTTTGTGTCGGGAAGCAAACTTCATAAAAGAAGCGATGTAGACATTGGGATTGGGTTTGAAATAAACATTGTTGAGAATAGCAGTTTTGTCTAGTTGGTATTCCTTGTAGAAATCTTCATGGATGTGCGGGGGCAATTGTTTGTACAAAAATTTGCTCAATAATATTTTGCCATAATAACTGCCGCTGCCCTCATCTCCGAGTATATACGAGAGTGCAGGCACCTCCTCCATTACAGTTTTTCCATCGTAATAACATGAATTAGAGCCTGTTCCTAAGATACAAGCAATCGCAGGTTTGCCCGTATAAGTAGCATAAGCACAAGCTGCCAAATCGTGTCCAACATGAATCTCTGCATTGGTAAAAACCAATTGTAAGCCTTCCTGAATTATCGCACACAGCTCATCAGAAGAACAACCAGCACCGTAAAAATAAACTTTTTGTATTGCTGTTGCTTGGTTATAGAGTTGGGGATGTTTTTGTATATTTTGGGCAATAAATGCTTGATTATGAAAAAACGGATTAAATCCCACGGTGGAAATTTTGGGTTGTGGATTCCCTTCCTTTATAAGCACCCAATCGCTCTTTGTCGAACCACTTTCTACTACTATAATCATACAATTGTTATTTAAATAATGCTGCTTGAGTTTTTTTATAAAATAAAAACAAGAACTTAACCGATATTTAAAGCTCTAAAAGCAAAGTTAACAAAATTAAGTTTTACAATAAAGCTATTTTAGCCAAAAAAATATTGTTACACTAAAATAGTGTGCCTTATTTACGATAAAATAAAAATATAACTCTGGCTGCTATTTTTAGCCATTACAGTTAATCAATTCGCCTTAAAGTAATTAGACAAGCCCCCCTAATTCAAACGGCTATTTTTTTGTTGACACATAAAAAACAAGAGTAAACGTACAAATCACCATAAGTATGTTTATATTTAATAATCCCACTAGAAGATTTTATATCTAAATGAGTTTATTTTCTTGTGAACAATGCTAAAGAATTATTATTCTTACTTTAGAATCCACTATAGTTCTCCCATTTAAAAACAAAACAACCTTGATGAAAAAAGAAGCATATTTGGGCCATTTTAGCCTTGTCATATTTGGAGGTGATGGCGATTTGGCCATGAAGAAGATTTTTCCTGCCCTGTATTTCCGTTTAAAAAGTGGCCAAATCAAAACCAAGTCTACCATTATTGTAGTGTCTAATAATGATAAAGACACAGCACAGTTTAGAGCAGAACTTTCTGGAAAACTTCCAACCAAAGTCAAGAACCCCGAACAAGGATGGATTGACAAACTTTGTGGTATGGTAACGTATCAAAAAATTGAATTGACATTGCCCGATAATTATCTTCCATTAAAGGAGAGTTTGGAAGCTGCCAAAAATAAGAACGTTCTACTCTACTATTCTACGCCTTCTTACTTGTTTTCTACCATATCTAGTGCCTTGCACGCCAATGATATTCTTACTCCCACCACCAAAGTGGTTTTAGAGAAGCCCTTGGGCTCCGATTTGGAAACATTTGAGGAAGTCAACAGGGTGATTCGCCAGTATTTTCAAGAGTATCAAATTTATAGAATTGACCACTACTTGGGCAAGGAAACCGTACAGAACTTGATGGTATTGCGGTTTGCCAACCATATTTTTGAAATGTTGTGGAATGCCAATAATATCGAAAGTGTAGAAATAACAGTAGCTGAATCTATTGGTGTGGGGACTCGCAAAAATTATTACGATAAGTATGGTGCGCTCAAGGATATGGTACAAAACCACCTGCTCCAATTGGTTTGTTTGGTAGCTATGGAGCCCCCGTCTATACTCAATGCAGACAATGTACGCGATGAAAAACTAAAAGTGCTCAAGGCACTCAAGAAGTTTGATGAAACAACCATCAACAAATGGACTGTTAAAGGACAGTATACCAGAGGCAAGATAGAAGATGAGTTTGTCTATTCTTATCAAGAAGATATAGATGGTTATAATTCTAAAACTGAAACGTATGTTGCCCTGAGAACTTATGTTCAAAACTGGCGTTGGGCCAATGTTCCTTTTTATTTGAGAACAGGCAAACGAATGAGCAAAAAATACTCCGAAATTGTTATCAATTTCAAACCCGTGCCGCTTAATATCTTCCCTGATCAAGCCCCAATAGATCGCAACAAATTGGTTATACGACTACAACCCGATGAAAATATAGAGTTGGTTCAAATGGCCAAAATCCCTGGCCCAGGGGGCTATCGTTACAAATCTACTTCTTTGGAATTGGATTATGGGGCTTCTGTAGGCGAAGGATTTCCAGATGCTTATGAGCGGCTAATTATGGATGTGGTTAGAGGCAACCAAACCTTGTTTATGCGAGAGGATGAGGTGCGTGCTTCTTGGGAATGGATTCATTCTATCACCTCCAATTGGGAAAAAACCAATCAAAGCCTCAAATTGTACGAGGCCGGCACCCTTGGCCCCGATACCAATATTATGGAAGAAGGACATAAATGGAATTTACAAAAAACAAACTTAAAATGATAAAAAAGATATATCCAAACAGGACAGATTTAGAGCAAGATTTAGTAGTTGCTATTGGAACAATAATCAATCAAGCTATTGCAGAAAACGGCCGTGCTTCCATTTTGTTTTCGGGGGGCAGTACGCCCAAGGGCTTGATGAATCAATTGGCAAAAACCAACTTGAACTGGGAAAAAGTAGCTGTGGGTTTGGTCGATGATCGTATGGTAGATAGTTCTAGCGAATTTTCTAATTTGAAACTCCTACAAACAGAATTTTTGAGCCATATAGAGGGCGATACCCAACCTGTGGTTTATCCATTGGTGGAGCAAGCAGAAAATGCGGAGGCAAATATGCAAGCGGTAATGCCGCATGTTGAAGCCTTGGGTACCATAGATATTGCCTTATTGGGCATGGGAACCGATGGCCATTTTGCTTCTTTGTTTCCCAATGATGCCGCTTCCGCTGATGCACTAGCCGAAAAAGTAACCGCCCCACTACTCTACACGACCGCACCTGCCCATCCTACCCACAGAATTTCTTTTTCTTGGCATTATCTTAAAGCTGCCAAAAATCTAGTGCTGCACATCACTGGCGATGCCAAAAAGCAACTGCTAGAAGCCAATAGAAGTGCTGAAGAGGCACTGCCCATTGATACGTTTTTGCAAAATGCTGCTGATTCTTCAAGCATTTATTGGGCCCCCTAAACAGTTGAAGGCATTATGACAAAAAAAAGTGTATCTTTTATCCTTACTTCGTTGGAAATCGTATCTAATTGATTATCAGCTTATTATAGAATAGAAGCTAAAATCATAAAAGGCTGATAATCAAATAGATACAAGATGATTTTTTATCTTTTTTATAAAAAAAGTAAAAAATCCACGAAGTATTATTTTATTATAATGTACTTCATACTACCAATTCCTCTTCTTTATTTCAATTAAAGAGTATCTCAAACAAACAATATTATGAACGAAGTTGTAAAAAAAGTAACCGATAGAATTATAGAAAGAAGTAAGCCAACCAGAGCAGCTTACTTAAAACAAATGAAAGAAGCCGAAGAAAGTACTATTCTGACCAGAACAGAATTGTCTTGCGGCAACTTAGCTCATGCCTTTGCGGCCTGTTCGCAAGTAGAAAAAGACGGCCTAACAGAAACAGTGCTGCCCAATGTAGCCATTGTTTCGGCTTATAATGATATGCTTTCGGCACACAAGCCTTATGAGTCTTATCCTCCTATCATACGCCAAGCTGCTCTGGATAACAATGCCGTCGCTCAATTTGCAGGGGGCGTACCAGCCATGTGCGATGGGGTTACACAAGGACAACCCGGCATGGACTTGTCGCTATTGAGTAGAGATGTTATTGCCATGTCTACGGTCATTGCGCTATCGCACAATATGTTTGACGCTACCTTATGTTTGGGTATTTGTGATAAAATTGTACCCGGCTTATTGATTGGCGCACTCAAATTTGGACATTTGCCTACTATATTTGTACCCGGTGGCCCTATGCCAAGTGGTATTACCAATGATGAAAAAGCAGCCATCCGCCAAAAATATGCTCAAGGGCTTATTTCAAGAGAAGAATTGCTCAAAGGAGAATCGGCTGCCTATCACTCAGCGGGTACTTGTACCTTCTATGGTACGGCCAATAGCAACCAGATGCTGGTAGAAATTATGGGCTTGCATCTGCCCGGTTCGTCCTTTATCAACCCCGGCACGCCACTCCGAGAAGCCCTAACAGTAGAAGCCGTTAAGCAAGTGATTAAGAATACCCAAAAAGACGCAAAAATTCCACTATATAAGATTATTACCGAGCAAAGTTTGGTTAATGGAATTGTTGGTTTGTTGGCTACAGGAGGTTCTACCAATCATACCATGCACATTTTGGCGATTGCCAAAGCAGCAGGTATTATTATAAATTGGCAAGACTTTTCTGATTTGTCAGAAGTAGTGCCTTCTATTACACAAGTTTATCCCAATGGTAAAGCCGACATCAACCACTTCCAAGCGGCAGGAGGCATGTCTAGTGTAATTAGAACACTAAGAGAAAATGGTTTGCTCAATGAGGATGTAACTACCGTAGTGGGCGAAGGTTTGGACAAATATATCTTAGAACCTAAGTTTGGTGCCGACCAACAATTGATTTTTGAACCCGGCCCTGAACAGCCCTTGGATAGTGAAGTTATCCGAACTGTCGAAAATCCATTCAAGCCCGAAGGCGGCATCAAGCAAGTGACGGGCAATTTGGGCAATGCTGTTGTGAAGGTATCGTCAGTAGCCGAAGAACACATGGTGGTAGAAGCGCCTGCTATGGTATTTGATGACCAACACGACTTGTTGGATGCCTTCAAAGCTGGTGATTTGCACAAGGATTTTGTGGCTGTTATTCGATTCCAAGGCCCCAAAGCCAAGGGAATGCCCGAACTGCACAAGCTCACTCCAACCCTCTCTGTACTCCAAAAATTTGGTTTCAAGGTTGCTTTAGTGACCGATGGTAGAATGTCGGGCGCATCGGGCAAAGTGCCTTCGGCTATTCACTGTAGCCCCGAGGCCATTGATGGCGGCTTGCTCAACAAATTGAGAGATGGCGACCCTATTTTGTTGGATTGTAACAAAGGCATCCTGAAGTGCCTCAACGAAGAAGAAGTCATGAAAAGAGAACCTGTGCCTACGCCTCCGCCGGCTTATGGTACGGGCAGAGAATTATTTGATAACATTAGAGTTTTGCTATCGTCTAGCGAAACTGGTGCAAGCATTTTTTAATTATGAGCGTCCAAAATAATATTGAAGCCGTCCTAAAGGCCAATTCTAAAATTCCTGTAGTTACGTTTCATCAACTAAATGAAGTAGAGGAAGTGGTCCATAAACTGGTGGCACAAGATATACATTGTATTGAAATTACCTTGAGAACAGCTATAGCTGCCGAGGCTATACAACATTGCCAACAAATAGCCCCTGAGGGCTTTAGTGTAGGGGTGGGTACCATTGCCCAAGCCGAACAAGTGCAATTGTGCAAAGAATTGGGCGTGGATTTTATGGTCAGCCCCGGTTCGCCTGCCGCATTGGTTCAACAAATGCAGGCTTCGGGCATTCCCTATTTACCGGGGGTTATGACTCCCACCGAAATATTGAGCGCAATGGCTTTGGATTGCTATTTTCTAAAGCTGTTCCCCTTTAATTTGGCTGGTGGTGCCAAGGCCGTCAAAACCTATGGAGGTGTTTTTCCTGCCGTTAAGTTTTGCCCAACAGGTGGTGTCAATGCCGACAATTTTCAGTCCTTGCTGGATATGAAGAATGTGTTGTCCGTTGGTGGTTCTTGGTTGGTTTAGTTTTATTGTTGAATAGCAACAACTGCCTATTATACTGCGTTTGTAACATTATATACCCTATGCTACTAGATAGAGTTGGGTGTTGGTGTTGCAAACGCTTTTTTGTGCTAGAAACATTTTTGCAAAAATTATTTCATGTCATAATATGGTCATTATTTTATTAATAATAGTTATATTTACATTTCCAAACATTTTTTAAAACTATTTTAAGGTATCTATCATGACCAAACAACTATTTGCAATTGCACTTTTATTATTAGTAACTATAGCTTGCAACAAAAATCAAGAACTTACCGAAACACTGCCCACCCCAACCAAATCAAGCCAAGCAGATGTGTGGTATCATTACCAAGGCCAAGTATATCCTTTGAATTATGAAGAAGGCAGTACCGAAGATTTTGTAGAAGATGAGCATTTCACTGCCTTACAACAAGCCACTGCCCAAAGTGCTATTGTCACCTTTACCTACAGCAATCAACCCGAAAATCATATCTATTTGTTTGATAATGAAATGGAGGGCTACGACTACCTAGAAAAGCATGGCGACAACCCTCTAATTGGGCGAAAATTCAAATTATCCTACAGAATTGATGAATTGAGAAGCACACTAAACCAACAATTTGGAGAAGCATTAGACTTCAAAAATCCTGCTGTAGCTGCTGCTGCCCAACAAGGTGTAGCCGCCATCTATCAAGAATTGCACATCAATTTGCCCCTACCTACCGATTTGGAGGCTTTTGTTGGAATAAAAAATGCTACCTTCACCCGCCAAAAAACAGGCAGTGGCATTAGCAGCAATCCTGTATTTACCGTGTGGTCTGATGTTGATGCACAAGGCAGCGAAATGTATGTAGAACAAGCCCCCAATACGGTTATTTGGAATTATGGCGACTGGAATTGCTTCACGATGGCAGCCAATCCAGATTTGACCCTCGAATTCCAAGCCAATGGTAACAATTGGAACGATTGCATTTCTTCGCAATGTTTGAGTTATATCCAAGGGGCCGATGCTATGGGTATAGGGCTTTATAAGGATAGTCATTTTGGGGTGTATCATAATGGATTTGTGGTTATGATGTATATAGCAAATCCCCCAGCTATTAATTCCCCTGCCATTTATCCTCCATGTATCAATCATACTTCCTACAATTGGTTCCATCCCAATGGTTGGGGTGGAAACATGAATGACCAAATATCTAGTATTCGAGTGAAAGCTATTTGGCAAGGCTGTTATCCTGATAATACTGTATTCAATGATTTATTCAACCAATAAACAATGAGAATTACAATAACGCTTATAATTTATTTTATCATATATACTCAAAGCATAATAGCTCAAAGCAGAATAAGTCTCTACGGAGGTTGGACTGCTTCTAAGCTTCGAGCTATCTATGATAAAAACGTCTATAGTCCTAGTCCTGCTGCTGAATACGCTTTTATCAATTTTCCTTTTTTACACACCATCTATATGGGGGGAGAATTTGAATACGATTATAAAAAGCTGCGTTTATCTACAGGTTTTAGTTTTATGGCTATAGGGGCTGGCAGATTACCTGTTTTTCCCGAATATCCTTGGGTTACAGCCTATTATACCTTCCCTTTGCTCGGAGGGTATAATTTAAAATTGGATAAAGGCTGGAATATAGTTTTTGAAGGAGGGGTAGAAATTGGTATACAACGTGGAGGAAGTGTCCTTCAAACAGGAAGAGGTGCTCGCTGGGGCAATATCAATGTAGTAGCTGCCGTAGAAACAGAATGGAAACATTTTCGTTTGGGGGTGCGAGGACATTTGGGGGTGACTACATTTAGAACCATTGACCCCATTATTTATAAGCATACAGCTATTACTACTTATTTGGGCTACACCCTCTGGGATCATGCCCAATGCAAGGCACGCCGCCTACAAAAACAGCAAGAAAAACAACTGGAATAAGTATATTGAGGACGCTCTCTAGACCTAGAGTTTAGGGAGTGTTTTTTATTATAATGACCTCCAAAACTTATAATAATGTCTTCCAAAATTATTATCACAACCTGTCTCTTATTCCTTATTATTAACTTACAAGCTCAAAGCAGAATAAGCCTCTACGGAGGCTGGACTGCTTCTAAAATTCGAGCTATCTATGATAAAAACAGCTTTACCCCAGGCCCTTTATTTGATGAGTTTTTTGTAAATTTTCCCTTTTGGCATACGATATACATGGGTGGGGAATTTGAATATGATTATAAAAAGCTGCGTTTGTCTACAGGTTTTACCATGATGGCAATGGGCGCTGGAGGAATGCCATTATTCCCTGAGTACCCTTGGGTAGTAGCCTACTATACCTTCCCTTTATTAGGTGGTTATCACCTTAAACTAGAAAAAGGTTGGGATTTGACAGTTGAAGGAGGGGTAGAAATTGGTATACAACGTGGGGGCATTGGAGGCCCACAAAATGGAGGAGCTCGCTGGGGCAATATCAATGTAGTAGCTGCTGTAGAAACAGAGTGGAAACATTTTCGTTTGGGGGTGCGAGGACACTTGGGTGTGACTGATTTTAGAACCTTTGGCTCTATTCTTTACAAGCACACGGCTATTACCACCTACTTGGGCTACACCCTTTGGGATCATGCCCAATGCAAGGCGCGCCGCCTACAAAAACAGCAAGAAAAACAACTGGAATAAGTATATTGAGGACACTCTCTAGACCTAGAGTTTAGGGAGTGTTTTTTATTATAATGACCTCCAAAACTTATAATAATGTCTTCCAAAATTATTATCACAACCTGTCTCTTATTCCTTATTATTAACTTACAAGCTCAAAGCAGAATAAGCCTCTACGGAGGCTGGACTGCTTCTAAAATTCGAGCTATCTATGATAAAAACAGCTTTACCCCAGGCCCTTTATTTGATGAGTTTTTTGTAAATTTTCCCTTTTGGCATACGATATACATGGGTGGGGAATTTGAATATGATTATAAAAAGCTGCGTTTGTCTACAGGTTTTACCATGATGGCAATGGGCGCTGGAGGAATGCCATTATTCCCTGAGTACCCTTGGGTAGTAGCCTACTATACCTTCCCTTTATTAGGTGGTTATCACCTTAAACTAGAAAAAGGTTGGGATTTGACAGTTGAAGGAGGGGTAGAAATTGGTATACAAAATGGCAACCCCGGAGGCCCACAAACTCCGGGCGCTCATTGGGGCAATATCAATGTAGTAGCTGCCGTAGAAACAGAGTGGAAACATTTTCGTTTGGGGGTGCGAGGGCATTTGGGTGTGACTACATTTAGAACATTTGACCCCATTATTTACAAGCATACGGCTGTTACTACTTATTTGGGCTACACACTCTGGGATCATGCCCAATGCAAGGCACGCCGCCTACAAAAACAGCAAGAAAAACAACTGGAATAAGTATGTTGAGCATGCGCTCTGGGAGTATGACCTAGAGCGCATTTTTATTTATCCCACTCCCAAAAAGAGAAGGCATAAATTGGCAACGTATACCAACTCGTTAAATAGACAACTACAAATAATGTGCAAACATTTATTAGCTATAGCGCCCAAAATGCCCCTTTTATAGATTTTCCTTATTATATATGGTAAATCGTTTTTTTTCCATAAAAAATAAGGTTTTAAGCCTTTTGGGCAAATATTACACTATAAAAACATCTTTTTTGTGGGTAAAATTTTTTAAATCATTTTTTAGTTCTATATTGAATTTATAGTGAAAAATACTATAACTAGTAGTGTCCTAAAATTAATTATAAAAGATGTTTACCCAACATACATTTGCTGCCTATCGCCTGCCCAATTATACTAGCAAATACCTAGTAGGAAATAGTATAATCGTTAATACAAAATGCTATTTCCCCCCGCCCCTTATGGGCTAAACAAGTCTTCCCAATCTACTTTTCTCCTATTTATTAATTTTTTTTACACTTTTTATTCCCCAATTGTGCAAACTATTAAGTATTCTTATCAAAACCATAACCAATACTTATCAAAAAATTAACTTACTAAATGCTATTATCAACAACTTAATTACCATGTAACACAGTTGATAATTCATTATAAAAATAAACAATAAGCATATTATGATAACAAATCTTACCTCAAACAAAAGGCTACTCTTGGGTGCTTTACTGCTATTTCTTGCAGTAAACTTTGCATTTGGACAATCGGGCCCAAGTAAAGTAGAAGTTTATCAAGATGATGAAGGGGTTTGGTCGCTCAAAGTAGATGGTGAACCTTTCTATATAAAAGGAGCAGGTGGTATTGAGTACTTGGATGAAGTGGTTGAGATGGGTGGCAATACGATTCGTACTTGGAGTCTTGATGATGCCGACAAAATACTAGACGAAGCACACAAAAGAGGGCTCAAAGTAATGATGGGGCTTTGGGTACAACATGAGCGTCATGGTTTTGATTATAATAATAAAGAAGCGGTAGCTGCTCAGTTGGAAAGCTTTCGTGAGAGAATACAAAAATACAAAGACCATCCAGCTCTACTAATATGGTGCGTGGGCAATGAGTACGAATTGTTCTACTCTAATACCAAGGTTTGGGCAGCAGTGAATGATATTGCCAAAATGATACAAGAATCAGACCCCAATCATCCTGTCTCTACCGTAACAGCTGGCACCACTCCCAAAAAACTTCAATTTGTCATGAATGAATTACCAGATATTGATATTTATGGTATCAATACTTATGGTGATATTGGTAAAGTAAAAGATATTATCAAAAATGGCAACTACAAAGGGCCTTATATGATTACGGAATGGGGTCCGACAGGCCACTGGGAATCACCACATACCAAATGGAAAGTAGCCATAGAACAAACCAGCAAAGAAAAAGCAGCTTCTTATCTCAAGCGTTACAAACAATTTATTGAAGCACAGCGCAAACAATGTATAGGTTCTTTTGCCTTCTTGTGGGGTCAAAAACAAGAATATACCAGCACTTGGTATGGACTATTTACCGATAAGGATATGCCCACCGAAGCGCTTGACCAATTAGAATATGTTTGGACAGGCAAATACCCCGAAAATCGTGCGCCAACTATTGATTCTGTGCTGCTCAATGGTAGCACCAACATCAAAAACATTATCCTTCCACCACTGGCAAAAGTTGAGTTGTCCTTGTTTGCTTCTGACCTAAACAACGACAAATTAAATTACTCTTGGGAGTTGTATGCCGAGAGTACAGACAAAAAAGCAGGGGGAGATGCAGAGGACAAACCACAGTCTATCCCCGGTCGTATCAAAGGAAAAAACAAACCTAGTATGACCCTCAAAACACCCCTTACCGAAGGAAGATATAGAATATTCATATTCGTAGACGATGGTAAAAAAGTGGCCTATCTCAACATTCCTATCTATGTCGAAAGCGACCCTTCTGTTACTGCCAAATTTGTTCGTCTCAAAAAACAAACTTTACAATCATTCTATGAAAACTAGCATCAAAATACATTACCTACTCTTGTGGGGAATGCTACTGGGTTTCAATGCGAGTTTAATAGCGCAGTCTTCTCCTGACTCATCGCTATTCAAACCCTTTGGAGCAGGGCTGTACCCCAAAAAGAGTAAAAGAGGCTTGAGTAATATTTCGATAGGAGGAGATTTTAGGTTCATGGGGACTTACATGGTTATGCAAGAGCAATATCCCGAATTTGGCGATCTAAAAAACCGCCTTTTTATAGGGGATGATAGCCAACTGCCCATGCTCAATATGAACATTGGCCTACAGCCTTCTGCCAACACTTCTTTTTCGGTCGATTTGTTTATGTGGACTCCCTTTACTGGTCAATATGACGACTTTTTGCAAAGTGTTTTATTGGGTATTAAATTGTCGGGCAGCCACGCTACTAGATATGGTATTTTCCAAGTCCGAACAGGGGGGATACATTGGTGCAAGCTCAGTCCTATGACTTTTAGTACCAATACAGGTTACAATCGCTTTTCTTTGTTTGAACGCAACCCTTGGGATCCGATTACCAGAACTCCATTTGACCGCTACAAGACCTATTATGAATCGGGTGCGTTGGAGCAAGACGAACGTTGGGGAAATCAGGCTTTTCATGGAATTATCTTTGATGGCAGCCAGCTTCCTTGGGACTTATCGTTCACGCTCATGTATGGCAAATCGCAGCTCAACGGTGGCAATGCGCCACTGCCCAACTCACTGATGGGTGGCCGTATCAAGAAAGATATTAAAGGAGATCATTTTGTAACGGTTAATGCTGTTAGAAGTGTTACATTTTCTGATAGTTTAGCACGCCAAACTCTTGGTTTTAATTTAGTTACCAGTGAGTTTGAATTTAACTGGCAAGATAAAATCAAACTCTATGGCGAAGTGGGGGCAGGCAATTATTTTAGTCCTACTAGTAATAATGCTATTGGAGAAGCCATTGACTTGCGCTTGCGATTTAGCGAAAAGTTGACCTTTTTTCCTATTGAGCTTCGATATTTCCGAATTAGCCCTAATGTGATTAATAATAATGGCAATTTCTGGAATACCTCGATTAGAGAATACAATGCCTTACTTGATAATCCCGGTGGAGGATCGGGGCAAGCCAATGGGCAAACACCTTTGTTGATACCTTTTGCTAGTTCCTTGGTTAATATTGGACAACTGACCAACAACCGACAAGGATTTATTCTAAGTACAGACTTAAAATACAAAAAACAAAAACTAACTATAGGCTATAGTATAGCAGGAGAAATAGAAGGCATCTCGGATAGAATCACCTATGGTCGCCCGTCTAGTGCCTTGTCTATGTCTAGGTTTTGGCGATGGAACTTCCCGGTTAATGTAGGGCCTTATGACAATATTAGCAAGGTTTATCGAGGCATTTACGAAACAGCAATCGTTACGGATTCTGTTCCGACTGCGAAGGGTTTTAATACACTAGAGATAGCCTACAAAACTTCCTTTAAGCTCTTTAGAAGAAACTTTGCTTTGTTCTACTTAGGAAGTTTTCACAGTGTACAAGATCGATTCTCTGTCCTACCTGTTTATTCTAAGCAAGCATACATCCAAAGCTACAATCAACAAATAGAATTCTATTATGAATTAACGCCTACCCTCATTCTTTCCAATTATTTTGGTTATGACCGAATAATAGGCAATGATAGAACAAACATAGATGTAGAGACGCTCAATCCTAGAGATCAAATGGGCTACAGTTATGCCTTGGGATTGGACTTCCAGTTGTCCAAAAATGTAGGGCTTTACTTGCGCCAACGTTGGATGTTTTATAAAGATTATAGCTTTGAAGATGATACTTTCCAAGGCTCAGAAACAAGTCTTGAACTCAAAATAATTTTCTAAAAAATGCGAACTATACTATTCATTTCATTAATTGTTGCTTGTTCAACACAGCTTCTGGCCCAAAAAATAGGGAAAAAGGTTCAATTTGTAGGATCTGCCAGAACACTCCTATCCTACTCTGATTTTAGATCAGAGGGCGTTGATACGGTTACGGCCCCTGCTTCTTTTGGTGGTTATGGGCTAATTGACTTGGGTGTCAAAATCAATCCCAATTCTCAAACAGAAATTCTGGGAATGTTTCGTATCAATACACAATTGGGAGGATTCTGGGGAGCCAATGTTTCTTTTGATGTACGTCAATTGCATGTCAAAGGGGTAGCCGCCAATACGGTGCGTTACCAAATTGGAACCATTGATTTCAAATTGACCCCCTACACCTTCTTCAATCACAACCCCGATATTTTATTGCCCTCTACGGGTACTATGAGAATCAAGGAAGAAGTTTTTAATTACGAATCTTTCTTTACGGATAATAATACGTGGAGACAACAAGGAGCTGCTATTGATTTTGCGCTTCAGTTTCCTAAAATAATCCAAGAAATACAGTTCAATGGTTTTATATGTCGCTTAGAGCCAAGTAATTTCCAAAATGTATTTGACCGCTTGTTTGGTGGTGGAAATGTTGTGGTACAACAGAGCAAATACTTCACCTTAGGTGTCAATCATGCCAGTATTTTTGATGTGCGTGGTACAGCGCTTTCGGATGATGTTTATAGCAACAATGTAAGCTCCTTGACCTATGATTTTACCTATGATATGGACAACTTCACCTTGGGGCTAGATGGCGAATCGGGTATTTCTTCTACCATTTATTCGCCCAATGATGAAGCGTCTCAATTGTCCGATTACTTTGTTCATGTAAGAGCCTATTTCAACATCAAGAAACTGAATTTGAATTTTGATTTGGGCTATATGGACAATGGGCCTGATTTCAGAGCCTTTGGCGCACAGTCCAAACGGGTGAATTTCAATAGACAAAACACCTTTTATCCCCGTTATACCAATGACCAAACCCTACGTCCGCTATCTTATTTTGATTTGTACAATGACCCCACCTTGTACGATAGAAATATTACCGTGGGTGTTATGGCTTATGATCCTGCTGTCAGCAATGTATTGCCTTATGGTATTACTACCTTCAACAGACGTGGCGGCTATCTAGGCGTAAGCTATAGTGATTCTCTACAAGTTATTGCAGCCGATTTAAAATACCACCTCTTGCAAGAAGTGAGAGGGCAAGGCACCGAAACACTAAAGAACTTCCACTTTCTTCAGGGTAATCTTAGATTTAGCCTTTCCAATTTGCTTAAATGGAAAAACAATGTTGCACTACAGTTAGGAGTGGCTTACCAAAACACAACTCGCCCTTCTGATGTTAGTTTTGAAGCCATTAACCTCAATTCTGTGCTGCTCAATACAGGTATCGAGGTAGAATTTGTTGACCGCCTGACACTGATGATTAACTATTTTATGATGCAGAGTCAAGGCAATGAATTGCTTCCTCAACGAGGTGTGACAGAGGAAATCATCAACTTCCAACCCTACTCCATCAATGGCGTAGAATGGAATTTGGCAAGTGGTTTGAGGTTTAATTTTTCTAAGAATGTTTATTTGGCGGCTATGTATGAGTTTAATAATAACCGCTTTATGGACTATACACCCTACCAGTACCATCAAGTTTCTGTTTATTACATCATGAATTTCTAAAGTTATGAAAAAGTATATCGCATTTATCCTTATCCTTGCTACTGCACTTTCTTGCAGAAAAGACGTACCCATAGACGGGCCTAAGCTCAATGACTTGTTTGGAGAATTCAACATTCTATCCGAATGGCAATTCAACACTCAAAATATTGATTTTGCAGCAGGCGAAACATTCCATATTGATTTGGCTTTATCCAAAACTAGTAACTGGCAATTGCGTATCACGGGCCTAACCAGTGGTGCCGAAAAATTGGTTACAGGACTAAATCAAGACCTCAATGCAGAGGCGTATTCTTGGGATGGGAGCACCACTACACTGCCTATGTTCAAGGCAGAAGATTGCCGTGTAGAACTCACCTTTCCGGGTGAAAGCGATACGATGCTAGTTGGTACGGTTACCATCACGAGCCCCAAAGTCAACCAAGGGGTAGTTGTAGCCGACTTCGAAAATGGCTTTAACTCTGGTTGGTCAAGTTTCTTCCAGTCTGGTGCCAATATGGATTTCCAAGTTAAAAATAATCCTGCTGAATCTGCTCAAGGTGGGGCTTATTACAATATGCAAGGAGAAGTGAATTGGGATTGGTTGATTGGATTGGTCAACTTTGAAGCATCTGCTCAGGGTATGACGACTTATCCATTAGCGAACAATCCTGACAAAGTTTTCTTCAATGCTATGATTTATGGCGAACCGGGGCTTGTCAACAGCTTGGTGTTGTTCCAATTTGATGAAGATGAAAATGGCGACGGTACTTTTGATGCTAACAATGAAGATCGCTTTGCTTATGAAATTCCTGTAACTTGGGCGGGCTGGAAGCTCGTTTCGATGAGTTATACCGATATTGCAGCTTTGAGTACTGGTTCCGGTAATGACTCCCCAAACCCAGACAAATTAGTTAGCGTCAACATGCTTCACCTAGCCAACCCAAATTCAGGTATTGCCAAATCTAAATTAGACTATATAATATTTACAGAAAATGCAGCACTCAATCCTTAATATTTCCGTTCTTATAATTTTATTCCAAACTTGTGCTTTTGCACAACGTGAACCAGCCAGAGAGGTTACGATGGAGCCGGTAATTGTTGAAACAGATCCAGCACCGAAGCGCGCTTTAGGCTTCAAACAACTCTCTTTGTATGATGAATCTGAACCAGAATTGTACAATATTCGTGGTTTTAATCAATTAGACATCTTCAAAGGTGAAATGACCACAGAGTTCTGGTCTTCTCCTAGAAACAAAACTTGTATTTCTGGCAAAATCGAAGGTGGTGATGCCCCTTACTTAAAAGTGAACTGGAACCAATCTAGTGAAGCTTGTGATTGGGTAGGGTTTGGCTTTGGTTGGAGCAGTTGGGTTGGCAAGGATTTACTCTATGTTGTAGATACTTTGGCACTCGAATTGACGGTTCGTGCAGTAGGCGAACCCATGTCTAACTTGCCTTGGGCATTGGGCATTGAAGATTACGCTGGTGGTCAGGCGTGGTTGGGTTACAACAAGAAGTTCTTAGTTGGAGAAACTATATCCAACGAATGGACTAAAGTGCAAATGCCATTGACCGCTTTTCCTTTTGAGGCCAATGATGTAGATTTGAGAAGTGTCAAGCAATTGCTCATTCAGGTTTTTGGCAAAGGAAGTATTGAAATTCAGTCTATTCAACTAGTGCCGTATGCACGCAAACCCAAAAAACAAGCTGTTGCAGCTCCTGCTTCCACTTCAACAGTTGCTATTGATGGCAACTTAGAGGATTGGGCCAACGACGAATTCCATCCAATCAATGAGGACAATAAATTTGCGGTGCGCTATACCAGTGATGCTTTGTTTTTTGCTTTTGACATCAAGGATGCCACGCCTATGCAAAATGAGCATCAAGGCGACCAACTCTGGAAAGGGGATGCCATTGAAATTGCTTTGGCTACTAATCCTATGGCTGACCCCAAACGTGGATTTTTGTGGTTGAGTGATAAGCATTTTGCCCTCAACTGTGGTACAGACAATGCCTATTTGTGGGATTGGACAGAGAAACAGAAAAACAGCAGTGCGACTTACAAATTCCAAAAGAATGCCACAGGCTATACGGTAGAAGTTGAAATTCCGCTAACAGATATAACCAAGTATCAATTGGACCAAGGTGATACCATAGACCTTGAAATTGCTGTGAATTTTAATGAAGGCGATAAGAGAAAAGAACAGTTGAGATGGAACAGTACCCTTGAAGAGGGCTTCCACCTCTCGCCCAAAAAATGGGGAGAATTGCTCTTGAAGTAATTCTTTGTTGGAATCTAGTTATATACAGAGGTGGTAAGCATTGAAAGTGCTTGCCGCCTTTTGTTTTTTTTGGGGGGGGAACATTTTCAAGCATTGTTCTTATTGAGAATATAGATTCTAAATCCTATTTTTACCTTTTTCTTTAATAACAACCAGCTCTTACCTAGTCTATGCACCCAATCATCCTATTCCTCTTCCTACTGCTCTTGGCAAGCACTCCTCTCTACAGCCAGCCCAAAAACCAACAAATCCCCGAAGAAAAGATTTACGAAGCCATTTTGGACACGCTTCAGCAATTGCACGAGTTTGGTTTTTATCATGCAACATTGGTGCATCGTGATACCAGAAGCTATGCCGAAGGTGCTACAGATACCTTTGTGGTCTTTGACCCAAACACCTTTGAGGAAATCAAAAAGCTAGGCATTGATCTAAAAATACAAGAGGACAGCATCAATTTGGCCGAAGCCAAATTATACCAACAAAGAATAAAACATCCTGATGGCTTGTTTTTGATAGAGAAAATCAAAGCAGATGCTCTGCACCGATACACTTACCTACCCGATTATATCGGCCTAAAGAATTATCCCGACCTCCAATCGATGGGAACACTTGATGATGCTATTCTTAATCAGAACAGCATAGGGAAATACCAAGTACGTCGCCACACTGCCAGCAATAGAAGCCGCTACAAATACGCCATCAAGGCTTTTATAAGCTTTTCGGGCGTTCAGTGGAATGACAAACGAAGCCATTGTATCGTGGAATGTGGTTATCACTACCGCTACAAAAACAAGGGAAGCTCTGGAGCTGGTTTTCATGTCATGATTAAAGTCAAGCGCAACAAAATTCAGATAGAAAAATTCATTGGTTTGTGGCAAGAGTAGATGCCTTGGGCTTGTTTCTTTTGATTCCTTCATTCTGTGACCCAACAGCAGCCCTTAAAGTAATATTGCGTACTTCGATATAGATATAAAACAACAACCAGAACAAAAAATAAGAGTAGCGATGAACCTGTGTTCACCGCTACTCCTATTGATATATTAATAATTCTATTGCTTTTGTCAAAAAAGCGTATTATAGTTTCACAAAGGATTTGACAGCTTTGCCGTTTTCGGAGAAAAATTCTACAAAATAAGTTCCTGTCTTGAGAGCAGAGACATCAATAGTAGTAGGATTATTGCCTGTTAAAACCACTTTGCCCGAAATATCTATGATTCTATAGTTATCTATTGATTCTTTAGCAACAACAGTTAAAATATCTTGTGTAGGGTTGGGATAAATGGATATAGCTCTGTTAATTTCTCTTACGGTACTCACATTGGTATTAACAATAGATTCTCCAATAACGACACTACCCAAAGCAGCTTCATCAACAGGATTGGCATTGACACCACGAATAAAAAATCCATATTGAAGTACTAAGCCAGAAGTGAGATCGGCCGAATCGGCCGTAATAGAGAAATTGCCACTAGGAGGCAGATCCATAACCTTAGTTCCCCCCAAAGCATCAGCATAACCATTGGCAGGGTCTAGTGCCTTGATAAACACCTTTGCTTGATACTTGCTACTGTCTAAGGTATACGAAACTACGCTTCCTGTAAAAGTAAAATCTGCTCCCAAATAAGTTGCCCCCGGTTCTACATACGTAGAAGCCTCCATCACTTTATTGCCTTCACCTGTTGTTTGATTGACCCAATAAGCATCACTAGAATTATCTCTGTAGGTGTTAAAATTGGGCTGCAAGGTCAATGTTCCAGCAGTGCCTATATTGGTATTAAGCGTAGATTTGGCATCTCCCAACGCCCAATTAGAACCAAAAACATACCCACCTCCGTTGGCAGGCGTTTCAAAAACATTCATATAGGTTGTCCAATTATTGTTAGCATCAAAATCCACTACATTGGCACCAGTGCTAGGCTTTTGGTAAACTCTGACATAATCTACCAACATGGTATTAACGGCTGGAGTAGAGGCATTGGGCGCACCGGGCCAGTTTCCTCCCATGGCCATGTTCAACAACAAAAAGAAAGGATTATGAAATTCTTCTGTAGAATTTAGCCCATTGGTAATCGTTACTTGGTGGTATAAAGTGCCATTGATGAACCACTTAATCGCATCTTCATCCCATTCGACAGTATAAATCTGAAACTGACCAGCATTAACAGCGGTGCTTTGACCAAGGCTGTTGTAATTATTAAAAAGATTGTAGTGGATGGTTCCGTATATATTCGGCCCTGTATTGATATGTTCCATAATATCAATTTCGCCACATTGCGGCCAACTCACGGTAGAAATATTAGAACCGAGCATCCAGAAGGCAGGCCAAAGCCCCTGCCCTATAGGCACTTTGATTCGGGCTTCTATCTTTCCGTACTGAAAGCTGTAGAGGCCTTCTGTCTTGATGCGTGCAGAGGTATAAGCAGAACCTTGAAACTGTTGTCGCCGTCCTATAATGTGCAGATACCCCGTATCTACCTTTATATTATCAGTATTAGAGGTGTAATACTGCAATTCATTATTTCCCCAACCACACAAGTTGGGGCATCCCGTACCAATTTCGTGTACCCATTTTGTAGCATCCAGTGTAGTTCCGTTGAACTCATCAGACCATACTAAATTGTATTGAGCTTGAACAGTGCAAGCATACGATAATAGCAAAAGGAAAAAAATATTCTTTACGTTAAGCATAAGTAGAATAACTTTAAATAAGTTTGGTGTGTAGGTAAGCTATTTTCTTGGTTATTTACAAAAAAAAAATAGCAGCTCTATGAATGTAACATCTTACTATTTGTTCTGAGCTTGAGGACAAAGTTTTTATGTATGAATTGGTGATTCAAAACTATAAAGAGTAGTTCTTTTGCTATAAAGAACTATGGTTGTCCTGTCCTGTACTAGAACGAGAATAGTGATGCCTACAATCAAAAAGCTACTATTATAAACAAGAAACTTGTTATGAAGTTGTCCTATAAACTTAGAACAGCTTCATAACAATATCTCCATGCCTTATTTCTTGATGAAAGTGTCAATTTCTTTTCCACTTTCTAAGGTAAACTCTACATAGTAAGTACCTGCATTCAAAGCTGATACATCAATAGTGTTGGTATTGTTTCCAACCATTACTGTTTTACCTAAAACATCGATGATTCTAAAAGCTTCGATGTTTTTGTCTGTATCAACAGTCAATACATCTCTTGTAGGATTAGGATAGATATTTACAACAGAAGGAACATCCTGAATTCTATTGATAGAGTTGTTGGGATCCATTGCAGTAACTACTACGCTTCCTAGAGCTGCCTCATCTGCTGGATTAGCATTTACACCACGAATGATGAAACCATACTGTACAATCAATCCAGGTGTTAAATCAGCCGCATCAACCATTACAGAAAAGTTTCCGCTCATAGGCAAATCCATAATCTTAGTACCACCCAAAGCATCTGCAAATCCACTGTTAGGATCCAATGCCTTAACAAATACTTGTGCGGTATACTTACTAGTATCTAAGGTAAAAGACATTACACTACCAGTAAAGGTAAAATCTGCTCCTAGTACACTGGCACCTGGCTCTACAAAAGTAGCTGCTTCCATATCTTTATTTCCTTCACCTGTCATCGTATCAATCCAGTAAGGATCACCAGGGTTATCGGCATAAGTATTAAAGTTAGGTTGTAGTGTCAAGGTATTGGCCGCACTATCTAGTGTAGATTTGGCATCGGCCAAAGCCCAAGAAGAACCAAAGGCATAAGCACCACCGTTGGCAGGCGTTTCAAATACATTCATGTAAGCAATCCAGCTAACATTTGCATCAAAATCTGTTACTGTTTGTGCTTTTGTTGTAAATGTAACAAAGAGCAAAGCAATAAAAAGAGTTAAAGAAGTCTTCATAAATTTTATAAATTAATGTTTGAGTAAAAATAATGATGTTTTGCTATATTGAATATAGCACTAGTTTAGTACTAAGCTAGTCAATTCTTAAAACAAATTACATCTTATTGAGTATAAAAAACAAACTATTTTCTTGCCTTTTAACAAAGGTAAGACAAAGTATTGACACTTTTGGTACTTTTTACCAAAAGTGTCAAAAAAAAACAGTTTTTTTTACATTTTAAAGGCGTAATGCTCCTCATTGACCATTTTTTGGTACTTCTCGTTGTCAAAAGAGTACAATCTTGCAGGTCGATGCCGCACATTTTGTTGTCTTTCGTTGTGTTTGATTAATGGAATAGATTTGATTTTTTTTCTAAAATTTGCCTTATCCATCTCTATACCAAAGACATATTCATACAATTGCTGCATGTCATTGAGTGTAAATTTTTCAGGCAAGAGCTCAAAACAAACAGGCTGAGAAGCTAACTTTTGCTTTAACAATTCAAAAGTAGAATCAATAATCAGATTATGATCAAAAGCTAGCTGCCCAACCTCATGTACTGGCATCCACGCTACGGCATCTGCCCAAGAAGAAGCCTCTGCATTAATATCATCCATTTTTACCAATGCCAAATAGGCACAAGTAATCACACGCCCTTGAGGATGCCTGTTGGGTGTGCCAAAGGTCTGCACTTGATGCAAATCGATATTATCCAATTTGGTCAAATCTTTTAATATTCGAGTAGCAGCCTCAGGCATGTCCTCATCGGGATAAATCAAGTCGCCCGGAATAGCCCATTCGCCCAAAAAAGGTTCCATAGCACGCTTGATTAACAATACATTGACTTCTCCATCTTTATAGCCAAAAATAACAGCATCTAAAGAAAAAGAATAAGAAAAAAGTTTATCAATTCCTATTTTGTACATTTATGACTTATTTAAGTT
>CAYULH010000006.1:54071-75382 GCA_964445645.1 uncultured Aureispira sp.
GGCTGACATCTATCTGAATCTCTGTCCAGTCATAATATTCATATTCATCGGCATCTGTGGCAACAAAGAGTTCCTGATCATCTATCATAACTTTGAAAGATCCTTCTTCGACAACCCATTCATTATTGGCATTTACAAACTTAAGGTTATCGGTGTGAATAAGAAAATCTACTACTTTAGATTCATTAGCGGCTAATGGTATTTTTTTAAACGCTTTTAAACGTTTATTGGCAGGGACTACCGAAGCATACTCATCTGCTATATACAACTGTACGGTCTCTTTGACAGCACGGTTACTCTTATTCGTTACTTTTACTTGTATCTTTACAGATTCACCTTTTTTTAACTCTTTGGTGCTCAAGGCTAAATCTGAATATTCCAAAGTACTATAACTCATTCCAAAACCAAAATCCCACTGTGGATTATAATGGTCAAAACCATTTGTTTTGGCACGAGCTGTACTTCTAGGATGATCATAAAACTCAATCAATCCATCATATCTAGGATAGGTATACGGCAATTTACCACTAAAGTTCTCTTCTCCATAAACTAATTTGGTTAATGCCTTGGCACCATAATCTCCGGGTAAGTAGGTTTGGATGATTGCGGCCGCTCCATCTACAATGGTACGAATAATACGTGGTCTACCCTCTGCCAATACCAAGATTACTGGCTTGCCTGTAGCATAAGCCATCTCTGCCAATTCCAATTGTGCTGGGTCCAAATTGAGCGAAAGAATATCCCCTGGTTTCTCGGTACCTGGAAATTCTCCCAAACATAATACAATAACATCACTTTGTTTAGCTTTGGCCTTAAAATCATCGGGATCAACCAAACGACTGGTTTCAAAGTTATCTTTCATATAGACCTCGGCACCTTGTGCAAACAAGCAATTTTCTTTGCCCAACTGCTGTATAAATGCTTCTTTGATATTGGGTACACCCTTGGTGTTATAAGTTGTATCTCCTCCTTGCCAAGTATGCGTCCAAGCACCATTCAAGAAGATCAAATTATTAGACGTGGGACCAGTTACCAATACTTTTTTTCCTTTGTCTAATGGCAAAATACCATTGTCATTTTTGAGTAGTGTAATGGACTCCAATGCTGATTCTAAAGCGAGTTTCTTGTAGGCATCTTCACCAAATTTAGGATATTTTTTAGCTTGATTTCTATTCTTTTCAAATAAACCTACTTTCATTTTTACACGCAAGATTCTACGCACCGCATCATTCAAACGCTCTTCGGTAATTTTTCCTTCTTTTACACCTTTGATAATGTATTTGATATAATCCTTGTACTGTGGATTGTAAGGCACCATACTCATATCTACCCCTGCATTAAAACCTTTGACAGCCGCCTCATACAAGCTACTTCCTACACTATGCACGGTGTGCAACATAATAAAATCTTCCCAGTCTGAAACCGTAAAACCTTGGAAACCCCACTCCTCTTTGAGTGTCTTGGTCAACAAGTTATGATTGATGTGCCCCGGAATACCGTTTACATCTCCACTATTGATCATCAAGGTCAAGGCTCCTTTAGATACAGCCGACTTGAACGGAGGCAAATACAGCTCTTGCATATACTTTTCGGGAATCCATGCAGTAGTTCTATCTCTACCACTTACGGTACCACTATACCCTACAAAGTGCTTGAGACAAGCAGCCGTATGATAAGGATCAATTTCTCCTTCTCCTTGATAACCTTCCACAATAGCATCGCCCAAGGCTGTGATTAATACAGGATCCTCTCCCAATGTCTCAAAATGTCTGGCCCACAATGGTGCTCTGCCCAAATCCAATACAGGCGAAAAATTCCAGTGAATGCCTGAAGCTCGTGTTTCATAAGCTACTACTTCGCCAAACTGGCGTGCCAATTCGGGGTTCCAAGTAGCTGCCAAACCTATTTCTTGAGGAAAAAGAGTAGCTCCTACTGTATAATTAACACCATGTATAGCATCAATACCATAAATAATCGGAGCTTTGGTTTCGCCCTTATCAAATGGCGTATATACATTATCTTCTATGTATTTCCATTGATCCATAGTGAGCGTATGGGTTACTACGTTCAATATAGAGCCAACTCCATACTCTACTAAGGCTTCTTTTAATTTGTCGGGGTCAAATTCAATAGGTTCAATAACCTTATTCTCTGAATCACGCTTTAAGACAGCATCTAATGTAATTTGACAAGTTTGCCCTGCTTTTTCCTCCAGTGTCATGCCCGCAAGAATCTTATCAATTTTTCCTTCTATGGTAACGTCTGTTGTCGTAGAGGTGGATTGGCAAGAAGCAAAGGTAAATAAGAATAAAAACCAACCAACCAAAATACAGTGATGTAGCATTTTTTTAAATTTTAATGATGATTAATAACAAAACTACAAAAAAATATTGTTACTTAGTGTAGCCCTTACAAGAACAATAATTCTAATAAGACCAATTTTACGAAAATAATATTCTGTATGCAACTCTTAAACCCACTTTATCATTGCTAAAATTTGCTTTTAGCACAAAAACATACTTCTATTTGTATATTAAAGTTTTTTTTGAGAAGTTGCAATACATTCAGAGTTTAATATTAAAGAATCCTCAATAAATGACTAAAAATATTTTTTTATGACTGGAAATTTTGAATTATTCGACTACATTGTATTCATAGGCTATGCCATATTGATCCTCTCGGTAGGTCTGTGGGTTTCTAGAGGCGAAAAGGGAGAAGAAAAAAATGCCGAAGATTACTTTTTGGCCAGTAAATCTCTTCCTTGGTGGGCCGTAGGTACTTCACTCATTGCAGCCAATATTTCGGCCGAACAATTTGTGGGTATGCAAGGGTCCGGATTTGCCATGGGATTGGCTATTGCTTCTTACGAATGGATGGCCGCCGTTACCTTACTCTTGGTTGGAAAGTTTTTCTTGCCCATTTTTATAGAAAAAGGCTTGTACACCATTCCTGAATTTGTAGAAAAACGTTATTCTACCAATCTAAAAACCATCCTTGCCGTCTTTTGGATTGCGTTGTATGTATTTGTCAACTTGGCCTCTGTTCTATATTTGGGGGCATTGGCCTTGGAGAGCATCATGGGCATTCCGCTCATCAATGGGGTACTTGGTTTGGCGGTGTTTGCCGCTGCCTACTCCTTGTATGGTGGTTTATCGGCCGTAGCTTGGACAGATGTTATCCAAGTAATCTTCTTGGTATTTGGAGGTTTGGTAACGACCTACTTGGCACTCAATATCGTATCAGGCGATATGGGTATGTGGGCTGGTTTGACCACCATTTACGAACGATCCCCCGATCACTTTGCTATGATCCTAGAGCCTTCGCACCCCGAGTACAAAAATCTTCCGGGTATAGGCGTTTTGGTTGGTGGTATGTGGGTAGCCAACTTATACTATTGGGGTTTCAACCAATACATCATCCAAAGAACCTTGGCAGCCAAATCATTGGCAGAATCTCAAAAAGGAATTTTATTTGCAGCAGCCCTCAAATTGGTGATTCCAATCATTGTAGTAGTGCCGGGTATTGCCGCTTATGTCATTGTTAATGATCCAGCATTATTGGCTACTTTGGGCGAGGCTGGCACTACCAATATGCCTGCCCCCGGACAAGCAGACAAGGCTTATCCTTGGTTGTTGCAATTCCTACCCACAGGCTTAAAAGGCTTGGCCTTTGCCGCCTTAACGGCCGCCATTGTATCTTCCTTGGCTTCTATGCTCAACTCTACTGCTACTATCTTCACGATGGATATTTACAAGCAGTATATCAACAAAAATGCGAGTGACAAAGCATTGGTAACAACTGGGCGTGTCTCGGCAGCCGTTGCCTTAATTATTGCTGGTATTATTGCTCCATTGTTGGGTGGCATCGATCAAGCCTTCCAATTCATTCAAGAATATACCGGTATTGTGAGTCCGGGTATTTTGGCTGTATTCATGATGGGCCTATTCTGGAAAAAAACCACCAACAAAGGGGCCATTATCGGCGCATTGGCTTCTATTCCTATTGCCATGTACTTCAAGGTAGGTGCCAAAGGCTGGTCAGATAGCAGTTGGTTTGTAGACATTCCTTTCCTCAACCAAATGGGTTATACAGCAGTCCTTACAGGTGTTGTCATTGCCTTGGTGAGCTTGCGCCAAAACAATGGAGCAGACGACGAGAAGAAAATCGAAATCAGCAAAAAAACATTTGCTACAGAGCCTCTATTCAACATTGGTGCCTTCACCATTATGTTGGTCTTGGTTGCCTTGTATGCTTTCTTCTGGAAATAATAGGTTTTAAGGTTATTCGGAAATAGCCTACTAGTATAATTAAGGAGCAAAACAGCTCCATATTGATGATAAAAAATGCCCCACCAAAAGCTGTGAGATGCTGGATGTGGGGCATTTTTGTTTTGGGGGAATAAGAAGTTGGTTGGGTAGTGGTATGGTGTAATTTGGACACTCTTTTTGGGTGTCTTTTTTGTTTTAGCTTGTAATTTTATGTTTTTTATCTTTAATTGTTATTTTGGTGATTGGGTGTAACTTCAAATTAGCTGGTTATCTGCAATATGGTGCAATATATGCTAATTGGGTTGGTTATACACACTTTTTGTAAATATATGGGTGGTTATTTGTATATTGTGTTTATGGAATAGTTGGCAACCATTAAAAAACGAACAGCATAAACTATATGATAGGAGCAGTATTAAAAAATTATCACATTACAGATTTATTAGGTCAAGGTGGCTTTGGAGAGGTCTATAAATGTGAGCACACAGAAACAAAAGAAGTATTTGCTTTAAAAGTATGTACGAAAGATGAAGGGGACAATGTTAAACGATTTGCACGTGAAGTTCGTCTCATGAATGATATTTCACACTCTAATGTTGTGAATATTGTAGACTATGATGTGGATAATACTCCATACTTTTTTGTTATGCCATTGGCTAAGGCATCACTTGAAACATATATTGATAAACTAAAAAATAAGCATGAATTTGCTTTGAAAGTATTTTTAAAAGTTTGTGAAGGAATAAAAGCAATTCATAATTCAGGAAAGTTTCATCGGGATATTAAACCAGAAAATGTATTAATACTGCCTAATGATAAGATATTAGTATCTGATTTAGGTTTAGGAAAGTTTGAGCACCGCGATAGTACCATTCTTACTAGTTCAAATATTTATATGGGAACTGAAGGATACATCCCTCCAGAATTTATGACAGCTAGGGGTACAAAAAATGCAGACCGGAGAGGTGATATTTACCAACTAGGCAAAATGCTTTATAAAATACTAACTGGAGAGAATCCTATTCTGATTGAAACTAGAGCATTGCCATCAGCTTTAACCTACATTATCTCAAAAGCAACGAAAGATAATCCTGATGATAGATTTCAAAATGTGAGTGAATTAATGGATGCAGTGAATAATTACATCGCATCATTACAGGTTGAATCAAACCCAATTAAATCTTATGAGTCTCATATAAAAACTTCAAAATATTTATTAAATCAAGAAAAATACGACCAATCCGTTATAAAAGAAATACTTCGGATTCTATACTCGTCTAAAGATAATGAAGTGCAATTTTTTGAATTCTTTGACAAAATACCATTAGAATTAATTAAGAAAATGGTGAGTGATTTTAAAGAAGAATTCAACCAAGTATTTCATGAGTATACAGAAAAAATGTTTGATTATATTTCCAATAATCATCTGGGATTTGCATATGTTGAGACAATTGCAAAGTTAATGCGAGTAATTTATCAAACTAGCTCTGATGTAAATATTAAGAAAGATGCTTTAAAAAATAATCTAACTTCATCGGTATACTACAACAGGTACTACGCAATGGACATATTCGACGAATTACTATTGTCAATTAAAGATGAAAAGGAAGCAAAAGTTATTGCCCTAATGTTAATCGAAGAGAAAAAATGGTTTGAAGAAAGAATTGAGGTTTTACCCTACAAAGACATACATACTGAAATTCAAGGCGTAATTGACTTCATAATGGAAGAAAAAAAGATAGAAGAAAAGCCATTTTCTTTTGATGACTTATAGAATAACGGTTGCCAACAATGTATATACAAAATAGGCGATATAGTAGTAAATTCAACGGTTGCAGACCGTTTCGAAGTTGTGACGGTTTGATAAGTTTGAAGCTCGCAATCGCCTACCTTGCATATACTCCACGTTAGCTGCAATTAGAAAAAAGAATAAAATGAACACAAGCCAATTTACATATAGAGATTTCGTAACGTATTTTTTGACAGGAGTACTGTTTATAATTGGCTTGTCAATTTTGTTTTCAGAAGAATTAAATACCAAAACATCTGAAATATTTAAAGAATATTCAATCGTTGCAGAATTAAAAATACTTGTGACTATTTATGACATTTGAATTAAAAAACAATAAAAAATACACTGAACTCTTAGATAAAATTGGAAATACTTTTGAGCAACACAAAAGAAGTGCTTTACTATCCATAAATAGAGAATTATTAAATGCCTATTGGAAAATTGGGCAATATATTGTTGAATTTGAGCAAAAGGGTAATGTTAAAGCAGAATATGGGAAAAAACTTTTACTCCAACTTTCTAAAGATTTGAAAACTTCTCATGGAAAAGGTTTTTCCAGAACAAATCTTGTCTATATGAGGTTATTCTACTCTAAATATCAAATTAGTCAGACAGTGTCTGACCAATTGAGTTGGAGTCATTATGTAGAGTTGCTAAATATTTCTGATGACTTGGAAAGAAGTTTTTATGAAAAACAAACAATTCTTGAAAGATAGTCTGTTAGGGAGTTAAAAAGACAGAAAAAATCTGCTCTTTATCCCCAAATAATTATATCGCTAAAAAAGATTGCTAAAAATTGTGGTGCCCCCTTTGCACAAAACTGAGTGTAGTTCGCCACAAAAAAGGACAAGAAGATAAGTAAAAAAGCTTACATGAACAACCCCAAACCTACCCCCACCACCAATAAGCCACCCCAACCAAAACCGCCGCCTGCACCAGCACAATCATAAAAAACGGTCGTCTAAAGCGCTCCTTTTGGGTCTTGTGTCGCCAAAAACGCATGCCCAAATACGTGCCTAAGCTGCCGCCTGCTGCCGCCACCAGCAACAGCGCCTGTTCACTTTGTCGCCATGCTTGGCGTTTGGCTTGGCGTTTGTCCCAGCCCATGAGGCAAAAGGCCAATACATTCATACATAGAAGATCGAGGAAGATGATTAACGGTATCATATAGTTTTTGGTTGATTATATATCCAATAAGCCCTCGGGCAAATCCATTTGTACTACTTTTTGGGCTTTGTCTACAGACACTATCCACTGTGCCAACAAGGGGATAAACAGCTCTTTTTCTTGGTAGGCCACAGTTGCCATTTCTTGCTGCGGAAATTCATCCACACGCAAAATTTCGCCCACTTGCCCCAAGTCTACAACTTCCAATACAAAGCCCTCTAAGTAGCCAAATTCTAACCCCGTATCCTTGATTTCTTCTTCGGACAAAGAAACATCCTCGGCTCTTAGATAAATGATTTTATTGGTAAATAAGGCGGCATCTTCCTTGTTATCAATATCCTCAAATTTGAGCAATAGAGGATTGCCCCCTCGCAAGGATTCTATAAAATAAGGCGCTTTATCGCCTTCCAATTCTACAAAAAATGCTTCTACTTCATTGACATCTGCAAAAAAACGCTCGTCTATCGTCACTTTTAATTCCCCATTGAGTCCATGAGGTTTCTTAATCTTTCCGATTTCTAGATACTCCATATTTTATTTTTATTCAAAACCTTTTTATTACCTTGTTGTTTCTAAAATGTCTATAGAAATTGTTAAAAAAATAACAACGAATGAACTGGAAAAAATT
This sequence comes from uncultured Aureispira sp., assembly GCA_964445645.1. Classification (GTDB taxonomy): domain Bacteria; phylum Bacteroidota; class Bacteroidia; order Chitinophagales; family Saprospiraceae; genus Aureispira. Next base: position 61,927 of record CAYULH010000006.1, read on the forward strand.
AGAATCCATTGAGGATTTGGAAGCGGCCATAGAAGCATCCAACAAACAAGCTGTGGCCTTGTTTAAACACAGTACACGCTGTGCAGTAAGCACTATGGCCAAGCGTTTGGTAGAACGTGAATGGAATTTGAACATAGATGCTTACTTTCTGGATTTGATTGCCCATCGCGATATTTCTAATGCGATTGCCGAGCGTTTGCAAGTGCAACACCAATCGCCTCAGATGATTGTAGTCAAGAATGGTGCAGCGGTGTACGATGCTTCGCACGAATCTATCCAAGTGGCAGCTATGGCAGAAGCGTTGTAGCCTTTGCTATCTAATTAAGAAATAGAAAATCGGGGATGTCTTTTTTGGTAATCAAACCCAACTCCCCTTTTTCATTTTCTTGTACCAACACCATGCCCTGATTGGGGCGATTTCGCAATTCTTGGCGAAAATTGTGGGCCACAAATACAATCGCTCTATTTAATACATCGGCAGGTTGGTACAGCCGCCCAATTCTGCTAATGGTGTTGTACTTTTTGCCATTGGCCTCTACTTCTAGCTCCAAATAACGCGTACCCGGTCCAATGACCTTGGCCGCCGTTATTTTTCCTACTTCAAAATTCAAATCCGCATAAAAATCAGCACTAATTGCATGTTTGATCGGATTTTTTAATTTTCTTGTTAATACCTCTTGCTGCAACCACAACTCTCTGAGTTGCTCTTCTGGTGTTTTGCTGCTACAGACCACCTTCAAGGGCGTGCCTCTAGGAGCATATATTTTGACCGCCACTTCATCGGTCAACGGTACTCCTTGCACCGTGATGTAATGCTCAATTTCCTTCATTTCTACCTTCAAAACATTGTTTTTGCGGCTTCCTGTAATGCTGTAACGCCCTTTTCTGGAAAGACGGCGCAGGTATTCATCAGGCAGGCTAAATGCTTCTACTTGCGTAAATGTTCTAATCAAATGCCGATCCCATTCCAAGATTTCATAAGGCACATTTAAGGCAATCAGAATGGTATCTTGGTCTTTCAGGGCAAAACTACGCACATACTCCTTGAGCAATTTAGGTTCTTCTTCTTGTGCTTGTAAGGGCAAAAAAGAGGACAAAAGGATAGCGTAGAATAAATATTTGAGCATGATGGTGGTTATAATTCTATTATTTAAGAAATAGGTGTTCCATTGACGGCAGAGGCTTGTGGTTCTACAAACAACAATTTGCCCTCTGCATTTTCGGTCATCAAAATCATTCCCTGCGAATCTATGCCCATCATTTTGCGTGGTGCCAAATTAGCTACCAACACTACCCGTTGCCCAATCACCGATTCGGGGCTGTGGTGCAAGGCTATTCCAGATACTACCGTGCGGGTTTCTACGCCCAAGTCTACGCTCAATTTTAGTAATTTCTTAGATTTTTTGACTTTTTCTGCGGTCAGAATAGTGCCTACACGCAAATCTACTTTGGTAAAATCATCAAAAGTGCATTCCTTCTTAAATGGTGCTGCCTTTTGCTCCGCTTTCTCTTGCGCTACTTTTAGTGCATTGATTTTTTCTTGTTGCGCTTCTATCAAAGCCAAGCGTGATTTGTCTTTTCTATCGTTAATTTTGGCAAACAACAATTCAGGTTTTCCAATCAGATGCTCAGTAGCTACTACACTTTCTCCTGCTTGCAATTGTGCTTTGAGGGTGGCAAAATCGCCTACTTTTAAGGCTTCTAGGTTTAATAATTGGCGCAATTTGGCGGCTGTAAACGGCAGGAAAGGCTGCACCACCACACTCAAGGTAGTAGCCAACTGCAAACTCAAGTTCATAACCGTAGCCACTAGAGCAGAACTAGGCTCTTTTTTCCAGACTTTCCAAGGCTCATTGCGCTGCAATAAGGTATTGGCATAAGCCGAAATTTCCATCATCACCTGTACGCCTTGGCGGAATTCGTAGTGCAGTAGATGTTTTTCTAATTGTTCTAACTTAACCACTACATCAGCCAATACCTCTTTTGCCAGTACTTGGCTGCCTTCTACCACGCCCTCCAAATATTGGGTAGCATCCAAAGCAGGCACTTTGCCTTCATAATATTTGTGGGTGAGAGTCACTACCCTATTGATGAGATTTCCTAAGTTGGCAACCAATTCATTATCATGCAAAGCCACAAATTCCTCCCATTTAAAATCGCCATCTTTGTTCTCGGGCAAGGTTCGGATGAGGGCATAGCGCAAGGCATCTTCTTTGTTGGGGAATTCGGCAAAATCCTTCAAGTATTGGTGTTGCTCAATTACCCAGCCTTTGGATTTGGAGAACTTGCGCCCTTCTAAGTTTAGAAATTGATTGGCCGGCACATTTTTGGGCAAAATATAATTGCCGTGTGCTTGGAGCATGGCCGGAAACACAATGCAGTGAAAAACAATATTGTCTTTGCCAATAAAATGCACCAACTCGGTGGAATCGTCTTGCCAATAATCCTTCCAGTCTTTTCCATTTTCGGCCGCCCATTCTTTGGTGGCAGAAATGTAGCCAATGGGCGCATCAAACCATACATAGAGCACCTTGCCCTCTGCTTCCTCTAGTGGCACATTGATGCCCCAATCCAAATCGCGGGTAATGGCACGTGGCAATAAGCCCCCTACTTGCTCGCCTGTGTCGGCATCTATTTTGGGTTCCAACCAAGAATTGCATTGGGCGATTACATGGTTTTTCCATTGTTTGGGATCGTGTAGTTTTTCGCCATCAAGCACGCCTTCATTGAGCCATTGTTTGAGCCAAGCTGCGTGTTTGTCTAATTTAAAATACCAGTGTTTGGTGGATTTTAGAACAGGTGCTTTGCCGCTGAGTACAGAACGTGGATTTTTTAGCTCTAAGGGCGATAAGGCCGAGCCACACTTCTCACACTGATCGCCATCGGCATCCTCATGTCCACAGTTGGGGCAAGTTCCCTTGATGTAGCGATCGGCCAAGAATTGTTGGTATTCGGCATCGTAATACTGATCATTTTCCTTCACCTCAAATTCATCGCCTTTTTCCAACAATTGCTTAAAAAAAGCTTGTGCCGTTTCGTGATGAATGGCACGACTGGTACGGGAGTATTTATCAAAAGAAATTCCTAAACCTTCAAAACTTTGCTTATTGATGGCATGGTAAGTATCTATAATATCTTGGGGGCTGCGCCCTTCTTTTTTGGCACGAATAGTAATGGCTGCCCCATGCTCATCAGAGCCACAAATAAAAGCTACATCTTTGCCTTGCAAGCGCAAAAAACGAGCGTAAATATCGGCAGGCAAATAAGCTCCTGCTAAGTGTCCTAAATGCAATGCGCCATTGGCATAAGGCAAGGCGGCTGTAATGGTATATCTTTTCTTGTTCATTGTAGTTCTTATCTAAATAATTGGTTTTAGGTTTTATTAGAAACAAAAATAAACACTAGCCTTAGAAAAGCTAGTGTTTATGTCATTTTTTTAGGTTGGACTCGTCTAGTAGAGTTGTCTTAATTCATCATTCGAGCGTGTGCAAAGGAGTAGCCACTGATAATGCTGTATCCCATGAACACAAGAATATGGAAAGGCAACATGCCTACAATACCATAATAGAGCGAAAGGATGATAATTACTAAAAATAATATAGCTAATAATAATTCTGCTTTGGCTATAGGGCTTACACGCTTAGATAAATATTTGTTCTTTTTCCAACCCGGTTTTTTGGCATCTTCCAAGTTGAATTTTGGGGTGCGTACAAAAGGGGTCTTTTTGCCAATATATCCTTCCACAGCGGCCATAGCATTGTGCAAGGCCATTCCCATAGAGAGCGACAAGAAGAAAGGAAAACGGATGATAAAGGAAAATACATTTTTGATGGTAAAACCGCCTCTAGTGTGTTCATAAGACAGCCAAAAGAAGAGCGTTACCATTATCATATTAAACGAACCTAAAGCCGCATAGGAAAGAATGTTGTTGTAAATAATATCCTGACCTTGGTAGGTGTACTGTATCCAAACCAATGGTATACTGGTGAGGGACAACAACAAAATACAGATAAAAATTCCCGTGTTCATCAAGTGCGAAACAGCGTGCAACTTATCTACCAGTCCCATATCTTTGGCTTTGAAAACACGGGGCAAGTTCTTAACCGCACATTCTGCGGCCCCTTTGGTCCAACGAAATTGCTGGCTCTTAAAGGCGTTCATTGCTACCGGAAGCTCTGCTGGTGTGGTAACATCGCCCAAGTATTTGAATACCCAGCCCTTGAGTTGTGCACGGTAACTCAAATCCAAATCTTCCGTTAATGTATCAGAAGACCAGCCTCCTGCATCTTCGATACAGGCACGTCTCCACAAGCCAGCCGTACCATTAAAATTCATGAAATGCCCAGACATATTGCGCCCCATTTGTTCTACTACAAAGTGGGCATCTAGGGCCAAAGCTTGCATCTGTGTGAGGAAAGAATAGTCCTTGTTCATGTGCTCCCAACGCGTTTGAACAACACCAATGTTCTCATTCTTGAAGTATGGAATGGTTTTGTTCAGAAAATCGGGGTGTGGAATAAAATCAGCATCAAATACCGCAATAAATTCTCCTTTGGAAATGGTCATGCCATAAGCCAAGGCACCAGCTTTAAACCCTATCCGTTCGGGGCGACGTACATGCTCAATGTTCCAGCCATGCGGTTCTAATTCTTTGATTTTGTTGGCAATAATTTCTACTGTTTCGTCAGTAGAATCATCCAATACTTGGATTTCTACTTTGTCTTTGGGATAATCCAACTTAACAATAGCATCCAAAAGACGTTCTACCACATACAATTCATTATACACGGGCAATTGGATTGTCACTGTTGGGACAAAATCCTCTGTCATAACAGCATTGTTCTTTTCTTTTCTTCGGCGCCACCAAAAACTAATGGCTAAGTGTAATTGAATACAACTATAAAAAAAGATGAAAAGTAGCGGTAGCGTGTACAACGCAATAATAATTAGTTCCACGTTTATCTATATTTAAATATGGTTGTGATAATTTTATATCCTGCTAATAGAGTACCCTTAATAGTACCCGAAATTTTTGATTGTCCTACCCGAACACGATACGAGACCGGCACTTCTTCTACTTTCAATCCCTTCTTGGCTGCCTTTACTTGCATCTCAACTGTCCAGCCATACGTTTGGTCTTGCATATTTAGTGCCAATAAATCGGCATACCTAATCGCTCTAAAAGGCCCCAAGTCGGTAAAGGTTACGCCATACAACCATTTGATTAGTCGTGTAGCCAACCAATTGCCAAATATTTGTTGTGGGGTCATAGAGCCTTTTTCTTTGGCTCCTGTAGCCCGTGAGCCAATCGCCATTGCCACGCCTTTTTCCAAAATTGGTGCCACTAACTGCGGCAATTCTTCTGGATGATCCGAATAATCGGCATCTACAAACACCACAATATCGGGTTTTTCCGACATTTCTTGCAAGTGCGCCATACCTCGTAAGCAAGCAAAACCATAGCCTTGTTGGGGTTCGTGTACCACCGTTGCACCAGCTTTTTGAGCAACGACTGCTGTTTGGTCATTCGAGTTATTATTTACTACTATAATACTCTTAACCAAGCTTTTAGGAAGAGCTGCTACCACTTTCCCAACTGCATTTTCTTCGTTATAGGCAGGAATGATAACAGCAATGTTTGCAGATGCGCTCATTTATTAGTTGATCTAATTGTTGGTATTCATTGAACCTTCCCTCGCAGGACTGTTGTTAAATGTGGCGCAAAATTACTATAAAAAAGTAGTTTACACCAAAAAAAAACCTTTTTTCTATAGGGGGCTATTCCAACAATTCTGGCTTTTGTGGTAAAAAGGTTTTTGCTTTGGTAGCTTTGCCCAAACTATTTTATATCTTTATTATAAATTAGTGCTTTATTATTTCATCCTTGTATCTAAAATTATAATTTCACTCATGAGTGCATTATTGCCATTATTAGCCATTGTTGCAGGTATACTAGCTGCGTCTTCTGTTGTTGTCAAAAAATTACCTGATGCTTCTAAATATATCGAAAAAGTACGCCCTTATGAGGCATTTATTGGCGCTGGCTGCTTGCTGATGTCTGTTTTTTCGCTCCTAAAAATCACTGCTTACTTTAGAGTGGATTTTGCTTGGGGGGTCATGTCTAGTGCTTGTATTGGTGCTTGTATCGTAATGGGCTTTGTATTGGGCTTTCCGATGATTCAAGAATTGATATTGGATGATATGGAAGAAAGTGCCCGCAAAAAGGGCGAGGAAATGTACGAAAAATTGATTCCTTATAAGGTGACATCAGGTTTGGTAGGCATCATTACAGGTATTTACTTGTTTTTAGGTGTTATTTTCTAATTAATATATTCATCTATGCCAAAAACTGTTGCTACCCAAGCACTATTACAGGACTTAACACGACTCAACAAACGTCTTTCTGAGATTACGTTGCGTGATTTTACAACACTGAGCACAGAACAATTGCATTGGCGAGAGTCAACACACAAATGGAGCATTATTGAGTGTATTGCCCACCTCAATTATGTAGCCGATTTTTACCTTCCTCCTACACTCAAATCGGTAACATATTCCCAAGGAAAGGCATGGCCTCCTCAAGAAACGTTTACTAGAGGCTATTGGGGGCATCGTTTGGTGAGCAAGGTTCGTCTACGCCCCGATAATTGGCCTAAAAAAAAGATAGAAAGCTCCAAAAAATATACGCCTACCGTCACTATTAATGAACAGTTGAATGCACAAAAAGTATTTAAGGACTTTGCTGCTCATCAACAAACCAAAGCACAAATTTTAGATATTGCTACCCAAATTAACCTAGAGAAGACGCGCATTTATGTCCTGTTTTTTAATTTGGTGAGCATCAACTTGGGTGATATGCTCAAAATGCTAATTTACCACGACGAGCGGCATGTAGTACAGGCACAACGCATCTTATACCACGATGATTTTCATGGCAATACGCCGCTAGATGTGCTTTTATCTATGCATGGCAACAGTTTATCCTCCAATCGTTAAACTCTCGGTAGTGGTTGATTTTGGCTTCCTATCTACCCCTACTTAAAATATATTGATTACATTTGCCCCAAGGCCAAAAACTTGGTAAAATTGAATTTGTGTCTATTACATTCAACTCAAATTCATGAGAATAAACAAAATAAAAAACTTAATTGTCATTTAATGACCTATTAGATGCTCCTGTTGTTCTACATTTCTGAAATGTAATAAATTGTTTTACGGACACTGTTGAAACAATCTAACCTACGAAGTATTAAGTCAAATAAACTATACATCATTATGAGCTTACGCAATGATTGGACTAAAGAAGAAATTGAGGCCATTTATAACAAGCCTATTTTGGAATTGATTTATGAGGCGGCTACTGTTCACCGCCAACATAACGATCCGAATGAGGTACAAGTCTCTACACTGCTCTCCATCAAAACAGGAGGTTGTCCAGAAAACTGCTCTTATTGCCCACAATCCATTCACCACAATACAGATTTGGAGCCCGAACGTCTATTATCTTTGGATGAGGTGATGACTAAAGCAAGCATTGCTGCCCAAAATGGCTCTACTCGTTTTTGTATGGGGGCTGCTTGGCGCAATGTCAAAAACAACAAACAGTTTGACCGGGTATTAGACATGGTCAAGGGGGTCAATTCCTTAGGAATGGAAGTTTGTTGTACACTTGGAATGTTGACCAAGGAGCAAGCAGAACGCCTCAAAGAAGCAGGTTTGCACGCCTACAATCACAATTTGGACACTTCTGAAGGGCATTATTCCGAAATTATTACCACTCGTACTTATCAGGATCGCCTAGATACCTTAGAGCATGTGCGTGAAACAGGGCTAAATGTGTGTAGTGGTGGTATCATTGGCTTGGGCGAAACGCCTAGCGACCGCATTACCATGCTGCATACCTTGGCCAATTTGCCCAAGCACCCCGAATCGGTCCCTGTCAATGCCTTGGTGGCGGTAAAAGGTACGCCACTCGAAAATCAAGAGCGTGTTTCGGTTTGGGAAATGGTGCGTATGATTGCCACGGCTCGTATTATTATGCCCTTGTCGCAGGTACGTTTGTCGGCTGGTCGCCAAGAAATGCCGATTACAGAGCAAGCCCTTTGTTTTATGGCTGGAGCGAGTTCTATTTTTGCGGGTGAGAAATTATTAACTACGCCCAATCCAGATGTGGATCAAGATAAGATGATGTTTGAATTGTTGGGTTTGAAACCAATGGCAGCGTTCAAAGGACAGGATAAAGAACTAGAGGCTACGGAGTTTTAGTATTCTTTACCAATATAAAACATAAACCATGTGCCATTCCTTAATTTTAGGGGTGGCGCATTTTTTTTGCTGTTTGTCTTATAAGTTATTGCCCCAAGAGGAAAACATTATTGTGGCAATTAAAAAGAAGGCTATCCACAACAGATACAATAAAGTGATAAAGGTGATCTGTTTCCAGAAGACCAATTGGTGCTGCATGGCTTGTTGCCAATCTATGGTTCGTTCGCTTATTCTAAAGGCATTGGTGGCTCTTATATTTTGGAACAATAGTATAAGCACATAGCCTGTCCAGCCTAGTATTGATCCTGCTATTAATAATTGCCAAGCGGAGTAATAGCCCACCTCTATTGTAATCAATAGCATAAAAAACAACCACATTGCACTACAACCTATTAGTAGTAATGATTGAAAGAGGATGGTGCGGGCCAACCATTTTTTGACGGATTCATCCATGTTAGATACAATTTATATGTCAATCAAAAAAAGAATAGTCCTATTATAGACCACATCAACGCCAGCACCAACCATTGCCACAAACGATAATTGAGGTACACCCAGTGTTCTTGGTCATAGGGTGTTTTGCGGGCGGCCAAATCTTTGCTCCATCGTATAAATTTGAATTGCCAACGGGCAGCATTAAGCCACAAGGCTCCCATTGTCCAAAAGGTAACACGAACAATCAATTGTTCCCATCCTGCTGATTGGAACATTGGCAAAAAGCCCCAATAACTACAAAGTATACCAACTAGTGTTGTTATGATACCCACATAAACCAACCATCTGCTCAAGCTTCCTGCTGTTGCCAACAATTCGCCTGTAGCTTCATTGCCCAAATCAAAATCGTCTAATAAACTGTCTTCGTTCATGTTGTTCATAAATTAAGAATGGCCTGTAATTGGGGCCAAGCTATCCAAGCTGCTAGTACAAACAAAGCCAAACAGCTGTATTTCCAAAAATAAAATTGATACTGCAATGCTTCTTGCCACGACAATGGGTTTGCGGTGTCCAAATAGGTTTTGAGGGATTCTATGCTTTGGTGCAATTGCTGAATAATGTAGGCTGTTGCGGCAACAATGCCCATTACTTGAAGTAAATAAGGCAGTACGACCATCATTCCTTGGCCTTCTAATACAAATAGTTGTCTAATTCCTGTGCCTATTCTCATTATCCAAACCAAGAACAAGCCCAAAAACAAAATACGTTGCCAAAACAAGAGTTTGCTACACCAGTCCTTTGTTTGTTGCGTCATCATATCCGTCAGCTATGAAACAATCCTGCAAAAACGACCAATAGAAAAGCAGCTAATGCTAACGTTACCAATCCGCCTACAATAAATACAATATGTCGCCAAAATAAACGCTGCTGCTGGTAGGATTTTATAAGATCTTCTTCCTTAGAGGATTTTAGGTAAGCTTTGGTGGCTTTTATATTATTATATAAATTAATCCAAATATAAGCCGTCCAAGCCAACATACTTGCAATGATAGCCATGAATAAATAGTAGCCACTAGCCCCAGAATAACTAGTTGTAAACTCCCCGAGTGCCAGTAGTAAGACCATACTATAAAAAAGTGCCATTGCTACCAACAGCCTAGTTTGCCAACTTAATGTTTTTTGGAGGGTATTTTTGTATTGCTCCAACGAGTCCAATTCCATTCCATGATTATTTGTAAGGGTTAGTAAATTAGAATAAAAAATAAGGTTCTGATTATAATAGCCAAAAAAACAAAACCTAATAAATAGGCACTTTTGTAATGCGCTTCCAGAAAATGTGCTTCATTGGTGACAAAATCTTGTTGGTGGGCCTGCTCTTGCCTCTTTTTTTGTTGCCAAATACGGTAGGCCAAGGCCAGTAATATAAGATCTATGAGCAATTGGAACAGCATAAAAAAGCCATTATAATAAAAGGCCGAATCACTGCGTAGAAAAACATTTTTTACCAAGAGCAATATATCCAACATCAACGAAACGCCCAAAGCAACAGCGAGCTTGGTCAATATGGGATTATAATGTTCTATTACTTGTAAATAAACATAATCTTCTCCCTCTACATTTATTGTATCATCTAATATTTCTTCTTTCATAATATAATTCCTCCCGAAAAGAATTGATCCAATACAGATTCTATTATCAATAGAATGATTACTGCCAATAGAGATTTTGCGGTTTGGTGCATCCGAAGCATCCAGCTTGCCAATGCGGCACGGCTTCGCTCCGCTTCGTATTTTTGCCCTATATTGATGCTTTTTTTGAGATTGATAACAAAAAATAATGCTGCGAGCCAAGCTGCTGCTTCCACAAACCAAAATAGGCTATATTGGAATTCAAACTCAGCATTCGCAGAAGCAAAACTTCCATACGAATTCATGAGCCGAACAGCATAAGCCAACAATCCTAATACGGAGGTTAGCCAAACAAAGCGCTGCCAAAACAACATTTTTTTGTAAATAGGTGGTAAGGTTTCTAGTTTCATTGGTATTATTTTACTAGAACAAATAAAATTACAAAACCATTTCAATTAGCCAATCTAGTAGGGTAATGGCCATCGAAGCAGCAAAAAGTTGCCAGATTTTGGTGGTGTACGCTATACAAATTGCTTCGGCCCGTTCAAAACCTTGCTCCTCTGCCACTTGTAATTGCTGATATTTTTGCCATACACGATAGCCTATAAGCACAATCAAGCCATCAATAGCAATTCTCCAAATTGTAGAGAAAATATTATCAAAATAAGTGCTGTACAACACATTATAAAAGATAGTGGATAGCATTCCAACCAAGCCGTGTAGTATCAATACTACCGCCAATAATTTCAACCTTGGTTGATATTCCCGAAGCGTTTGCAACCAGTAATAATCTTCCTCTGCCGATAAATTGTCATCTAATAATTCTTCTTGCATACAGGTTTAAAATTGAAAGGCGGTTATGTCTTTATACGTCAAATAATTTTCTACCACATAAAAAAACATCATTATTAGTCCAATCAAAAAAGAGATCGTCAGGTATTTCCAAACTTGCCCTTGATTACTAATAACCAACATAAAATTATATTTGCTTGGCTCTTTTGCATAGTGTTTTATCAAGACACTTTGAGTCCTCATTTCTCTTAGTATCCAAAAGTAAAGCACAACTTGAACAATTCGCACTACAAAACTTACAAAAAGTCTAATTTTGGCCGAATTATCATCAAACAAGTCCATAGAGTCACCAAACAGGATGTTAATATACTCATACAACCAATACCCCCCCAACAACCAGTAAATGGTCCACAAACCGAAAATAGCTCGCTGCCAATACAGCATTTTATTTATAGCCGCCAAATTAGAAGCACTCATAAGAAAGGTTTAAAAAAGGGTAAGAACAAAAAAATACTAAGCCGTGTGTACTTCCAAGGGCATTGCTTTTTGGTACTGCTTGGCCCAGCGCCCTCGCCCACAGGCTTGCAAGGCATCCCATGCAAACTGCAAGCTGCTTTGTTCCAAGACAAAAGCCCGATCGGCAGGAATATCGTTGGGCAATAGTCTAAGGACAGCCTTGGCATTGACCGCCGCCACTACTTGCCGACAAGTTTCCAAAAAAGGCACCATCGTTTGCTCGGCCAATGCTTGCTGCTGTTTTTTGTTGTCTCGATAGTAATCGGCCCAAAACTGTGCAGCTCTAGCCACTTTGGGGCGATATTTGTCCATTAGTCCATGCACCAATTGGTAACGTTGTTGGCGCAATGCCTCCACGTTCTCATCGAGCAATGCCTGCTCCAATAATTGCATACAACGGCGCAAATATTCTTTTTCGTGGTCAATTTGTTCCTCTATGCCCATCAAAATAGCACGGGCATCTGTATTGGTTTGTTGTTGTTGTTGTTGCAATGCGGCTAGGGCCTTGGCTTGTTGCCTGCGAGTGAGCAACCAAGTTAGTAGTACGACTACTGTAAAGCCCAAAATATTGAGCAAATAAAAAGCTGCATCGGCCTGCAATTGTTCTAAGAGCGTCATAGGCTGTTGGTTTTAATCAAAATATGGTGTTTTTCTTTTTAAATAACCCTTGTTTCAGAAAGATAATTCATTGTTACAAAAAAGACTGAGATTTGTGGCCAGCAGTGGCGTATGCTATACGCTGCCGCAACAACGCTTATATTTTTTGCCACTACCACATGGACAAGGTGCATTTCGAGCAATTTTTTGGCTGCGAACAGGCGTTTTTTTGACTACGGGCGGTCTTCCCTGCACAAAATACCATTGTCCTTCTTCTTTTTTGAAATAGGAATGTTCATCGTGTACTTTGGCTTTGCCATCTTGCTCATACAAGGCTTTGAACAACACATAACCTTCGTCATCTGTGGCTGTTCCTTGGTGTGTTTGGAGTACCTCTAGTTTTTTCCAAGTAGTACCTTCTATCCAATCTACAATGGCTTGATAATGTTTGGGTGTATAGGTGCTGCTGTGGGTGGTATTGACAATAAAATCTACTTCCTTCACTACATGTGCCGTGTAGCGAGCACGCATAAGCGACTCAGCAGTTAATGCTTTGGAACGATCGTTTAGAATAGGCTCACAACAAGTTGTATAAGCCTTGCCCGAGCCACAAGGACAGGTATTAGTGCTCATTTGTATTGTTTTGAATGGTTTGTTTGTAGAGTTCTTCTACCTTTTGGCGTGCCCAAGGGGTCCTTCTCAAAAACTTGAGGCTAGATTTGATGCTTGGGTCATTATTAAAACAACGAATATTGATTTTGTAGCCCAAATGTTCCCAGCCATAATATTCTACCAAATACTCTAGGATCATCAAAAGTGTTTTGCCGTGCATAGGATCATTGGAAGGGGACAACATATTTTTTATTTTTGTGTTAATAGCAAGTATACAGTAAGTTGGTGACAATTCGTAAATCAATCTGCTTAAGCAGATTATTACAAGATATTAAATTTTATATTAAAAGCCAAATTCATACCACTAAAAACTGATTATCAACAAATTAAACCTTTAAAAATAAAGAAACTAATATTTGAATAATCAAGAAAATAGGATTTTTGTACGAAGTAGTATTAAATGTAGCATTTTTCAAATTATGTTGCTATATTTAACTACTTGTAAATAATACCATTACTATTTTTTGATTGAAAAATAAAGAAAAACAACTTGAGATAAGTAGGTGGACAAAATTAATTATAAGTTAAAAAATGGAATACTCGCAAAGCGA
>CAYULH010000007.1:0-70512 GCA_964445645.1 uncultured Aureispira sp.
GGGTTTTTCTAGCAACATTCAAATTAGCTTTTTTCAGAACTTAACAGCCCTGCCCGAAGGACTCACGAAGTAACCTTATACCCAGCCCTGTGGCTTGCCTGCAGTACATCCCTCAAATCCGCCTCCGCAATGCTTGCCCCTTTGCCTAGTTCTACCCTACAAGGAAAAGCTCTTGGGGTAGCCGCCTCGCTGATGCTGGTAGCACAGTACTTACTCATCTATAATTTGTATATTATTGACTAGTCGGTTAAAATCACAGCATACTGCTTTTCGACTACTAGTAATGGATTTGGCAGATTTTAAACTTTCACTCTTTACAGATATAAAATAGTGAACCCCATCTATTATTAATATTCTAGTAGCAATACTAGTATACAAGTTTTTTTTTCTACGTCTTTCTCTAAACACCTCTTTAATATCTATATAAGGATATTTTTTTTTGTAGTACTGAACAGAAGAAATCTTAAAATGATTGAACATATTAGTACTAGAAGGTTGCCATTTATATTCCTCCTTTAAAAAAGCATTTAGTAAACTATCCTTTTCATAAAAAGATAGCTCTTTCAGGCGTTTATTCAAGCAAATTTGTTTTTCTCTTGACCGAGGAATCACAAATATGGAATTTTTTTTTCTAAATATTTCTGTAGAAATATAGTGAAAAGTATCTGTCTCTTGCAATATGTTTTTTTTACAATCATAATAGTAACGTGTGTAGGAGGTGTCACTTTTTATAAACGTATAGTTTTTTTCGTCTAGCCAATTTTTAGCTGTATTTTTTAGCTCATTTGGAGCTAAACTAATCGTTATGCTTCTTTCAACTAGATTTACAGTTATACTATCTTGACTTGTCAAAAAAAAAGGAATACAAATAAATAATGCTGTTAATACAATCATTTAATTTTATTTATTCTTATAGATTCAAAATTTTCACTAAGAATATTATAAGATATTTTTTGTGTGCCTGCTATAGCAGTTTTTTTCTTTAGTATTCCAAATCCTTTGCCCATATCTTTTTGTGATAATTCATTTTTTTTAGTTAACAAAGTATTTAGAATATTTTTAGCTGTTTTGGGGCGTAGACCTAATAATTGATTATTCTCTTCTTTCAATTTTTCTCTATTACTTAATCTAGACCAATTTTTTTGCAACTCCTCTAATAGCATTTTAGTATTTTTATCTAAGCTCAAGCTCTTTTTTTCCTTGTCTAATAATAAATAAGAACTATCAATTTTGACACTTATATCTGTTGAAAAACCGGTATAGTTTGATGCTACTAATTCTTTCTTTAGTAAATCTATTTGCTCATAATAAGACTGCATCAATTTAAACAACGTAGAACTATATTGCTTCTCTGTTTTTCCATCTGCCTGAGTAGACCCATGAGGATCAAACAATATCACCTCATTTTCATCAACACCTCCTACCACATAGGCATGTTTAAATTTCATATAAACATCTTTCGCTAGTTTTATCAAATGATCATGCGTCAAGCCCTCTACCCCCTCCATAGTCTCGGGCGAATCCACCCCAACCTTATACCCAGCCCTGTGGCTTGCTTGCAGCACATCCCTCAAATCCTCCTCCGCAATGCTTGCCCCTTTGCCCAGCTCTACCCTACAAGGAAAAGCTCTTGGGGTAGCCGCCTCGCTGATGTTACCCTCCTCATCCAAATAAATAGTATCTTCATCCACCACCCGATTGCCGACCAATGCCTTCATTGCCAGACTTGTTTGAGAACCCTCTATCGCCGTATAATCGCCCCCATAGTCACTCGGTTCTAAGGGCAATTTCTTATCATAATTCCCCTGGCGAGCCAATTCCAGTTGTTCCTTTAGGGGCGGCAAATTGCTTTTATATTTGGCATAAGCCTTTTCAATAATAGCAACCCACAACTCCTTTTGGGTGCTTGCAGCCATATCTTGGGTATGACCATCCTCATACTCCAAAAACAGCGTCTTTTTGTCTACCTCTACCGCTATGGGCAAATCATTGCTGTATAACGTCACGACATACCTATCGCCCTTGTCCTCTATCATTTCTTCTATCAAGTGCTTGGTATCGTCCTCGGCCAAGAGCATCAAGGCAGCCATCAAATAACAATCGCCCACACCGCCTTGTATCACATCATCGGGGCTAATCCCATTGTCATACAACGGCACTT
Source organism: uncultured Aureispira sp. (assembly GCA_964445645.1). Classification (GTDB taxonomy): domain Bacteria; phylum Bacteroidota; class Bacteroidia; order Chitinophagales; family Saprospiraceae; genus Aureispira. Next base: position 2,162 of record CAYULH010000007.1, read on the forward strand.
GGGGCGACTTGAACACCACATCTGCCTCCTGTTCATCGCCAAATCGAGCTTGTTCTTGCTTGGTCACCTGATTTTCTCCTGCCCTGTACTCCAATCTTCCGTCACCACCTGTTGCGGCTAGAGGCACTTTCTTTTGTTGTACAAACTCTTTAAACTGCTTCAAATTACGCACCATTCCTTTTTCAAACTCCTGATTGGCCTTTACTTGTGCTGTTTTCCAATCTATATAAATAGGCTCTTGCAAACAAGATGGATTCGTTTGTTCATAGCTTTGTAGCACTTTATTAAAGTGATCTTTTTGTTCTATATAAGATGCTTTTGAGGCAGCAGGCACTTGCTCCAACTCTGCTATTTTTTGTTGCCAATCTACCAGATCCAAGGGCAATACCTGTATGGCGTGAATATCCCCTTCCAATAGTTCAAACTGTTTATTGATGGTAGTTTTGCTATTTTCCAATTGAGCAGTTGCCTCCTTTACTACTATTGGTATACTCTTGTCTTGCAAAACCAATTGTACCATCTGGTTCTGTTGCTCCAATTCTAAGATTTGTTTGCCCAAAAGCAACTTAAACACCTCTTGGGCTTGTACTTGTGCTTGATAAGCGGTGCCTAATTGTTCCTCTTTATCATCGCCCTCATAATTTTGCTCTAGTTGTTGATAAGGAAAAGCCGAACGATCCAGTTGATAAACTATGTTTTTTAATAAAGCCTGTTGGGCAATTATTGTCTCTTGTTGGGATTGAATAACTTCCTTGGATGAATTTTCCAAACTGCTTTGCTCCAAAGGAGGTATAGCTTGATTGGCCAACGCCTCTTGCAAGGCTGTAGTAGCCGTATAAAACTTGCCTGAACGATGTTCTTTGAGCAGCAAATCAGGCAAATAATCTTGTAAAGTTGCTGCTGCACTAGCATCTAGCCAAATATATTTGCCTTTTTTCTCCAAATGAAGCCTGCTTTCTTCTAATGCTTCGGGGCTTTCTACGCTTACCCTATCATCGGGTTGATAAACGATTTGAGCACTGGGTTGCCCCAAGAAGTTGATTTGTACAAAATCACCTGCCTTGTATCCTGAAATTTGCTGACCAAAATCTAAGGGCAGCACCAATTTATACCAACCATCGCCTTGCTCTTGCAACAGTGGTTTGATTGCTTGCTCTTGTGCCACTACTTCTTCACTTTGTCCAAAATCTGCCCCCTTGCTATAATAGCTTAGTGTAATGGTTTCGTTGCTTAGTCCACTAAGTCCTTTTCCTTGCAATAAGATTTCCAACTGCCCTTTGGGCAAAGCCATGAAGCAGGTGTTTTTGGCGCTCATACTTGGACTCAAAATGTGTGTTTGTATAGCATTCGCTCCGCCTTTTTCTTGTGGGGGAACTGGTGTAGCAATCGGCGCAGTAAAAATAGCGGCAGAGGGCTGCTGTTGATTAGTGCCTGATTCCGTGTGGTTGGCGAGTGCGGCTGGGGCAATACTCGTCTGTTCTCCAAAATTGGAGTCTTGGTCGTAATTGGTCATTTCGTTATAGATTGTATTATTTAAACAATGTGGGGAACAATGGTTAAAATGTGTGGTTAGGCATTAAATATAACTAAAAATACAATAAAATTATAATATACGACACCTATAACATTGTAAAAACTACCCTCCCACATACTCCAAACAAACCACCGTAACATCATCAAAGGGTTCTCTACCTTCTTCAAAGGTTTTGACGGCTTCGATAACCATATCAACGGTCGTGGAGACCTTTACAAATGGAGCTTTGAGCAACTCCTCTAGCCTATTATAAGAGAATAGTTCGTTTTGTGCATTATGGGCTTCTGTTACCCCATCGGTATAGGCAAAAATTACATCCCCTTGCTCTAAATAGATGGTATTTTCTTTATATCTGCAATCTTCGACAGCGGCCACAACAGGGCCATGCAAATCCTTGAGTTTTTGGATAGAACCATCTTTTTTTCTGATAATGGTAGGGTTATGGCCAGCATTGGTATAGTTTAACACCCCTGTTTGGGTATTTAGGATGCCCATAAACACCGTGACAAACATATAATTTTGATTGTGCAACGCCATTTCATAATTGACTTGTGTAATGACCGCAGCCGTGGATTTTTTGAGCGGAGCATGAGATTTTATCAAGGTTTTGCACTCGGCCATTACCAGAGCTGCTGGCACACCTTTGCCCGAAACATCTCCCACTACAAAACACAGATGATCATTATCCAAGAAAAAGAAATCGTAAAAATCGCCCCCTACGGCTTTGGCTGGAAGCAGTGAGGCATAAATATCAATATCCTTTCTATCTGGAAAGGCAGGAAATTCTAAGGGCAACATGCTCAACTGAATATCTCTGGCAATATTCAACTCACTTGCCATTTTTAATCTCAATAATTTACTGGCTTCCAGATCCTTTGTTGATGTTTTTAGTTGTAATGTTTGAATATTGATTTTATCTTGTAAAATCGCATTTAAGATTTCGATTTTATCTTGCCGAATGCCTCCAATTAACGCAAATAGCCCCAAAAAAAGTGGGGCAGTATCAATAATTAAATGAATAGGAAACTCCAATTGTACCCAAGCAATATTGGCCCATGTGAAGGGCAATCCAAGGCGAATAAGGTCAATAGATACGGCTATTACAGGAAAAAAAAGCCCAAATAAAGCACCAGCCAAGGTATATTTTACTTTATTTGTTTTGTACCATTGTATACCTGTCACACCTGCCATCCTTTATATATTAATTTTATTACAACAATTACAAAATAGAACAAAATTACTTTGTTAAGGTAAGCAAAAGAAACTAAAAATCAATATAAAAAAATACATAAACTGCACATCCGTATTACTCTACTTCTCGATTGATGCGCTGAATCAAACTTGGCAAGGCTTGTTCAAATTTGTCATAAACTACTTGTATAGCTTCAATCGATGCGTTATTCAAAGCCAAATTATCAATAGTATCACTCCACTGGTAGAAATTGGCCAAATCAAACAATTCAAAATTGGGCTTGATACGGTGCATTTGACGCTGAATACGCCGAACATCTTTGGCTCTAAATGCCTCTTGCATGTTATCCACCAATTTTAGCAATTCCTCTTTGAACAACAGCAGCAATTCTTTAGAGATTTTGATATTGGTATAATTGGATAACAAAATGGGTTCTTCCTTTTTTTCTACAGCATTATGAGCTAAATGCTGAATACGTGGCACCCCACTTTGTTCTTTCTGAGAGGGTAGTTTAATATACTTGGCCATGATTTCTTGCAATGCCTCTACCTTAAAAGGCTTGGCAATATAATCATTCATCCCTATTTCAAAACAACGCTTTTTTTCGCGCTCCAAGGCATGGGCCGACATAGCCACAATTGGCACTTTGGAATTAATTTTTCGGATAGCAGAAGTGGCTGCCATACCATCCATCTTGGGCATTTGCACATCCATCAAAATCAAATCATATTGGTGTCTTTGTACACTTGCCAAGGCTTCTATGCCATTTTCGGCTACATGGCACTCGCAGGCCAACAAATTGAGATAAATCAACACCAATTCTTGATTGACTTTGTTGTCTTCTACTACCAATACCAAAGGAACATCTGCCTTGGGGACAGCAATCTGATTTTGTATCGTAGTATACGGTTCGGTGGTTTGTTCTAATGGTTTGAAAGGCAGAGAAAAGAAAAAGGTAGATCCCTGTCCGAGCTTACTTGTCACACCAATCTGTCCTCCCATCACATTCACCAATTTTTTGCTAATGCTCAAGCCCAAACCTGTACCACCATACTCTCTAGTCGTGTAATTTTCGGCCTGTGTAAAACTCTCAAAAATCGTATCCAGTTTGTCCTCTGGAATTCCAATCCCTGTATCAATGACCTTAAACAGCAAATAGCCACTCTCTAGGCTAACCTCTAATACAATGGTTCCTTTTTTGGTAAATTTAATCGCATTCCCAACCAAATTAATGAGCACTTGTGATAGCCGGTCAGGCACTCCCAGAATCATCTCAGGAATATTTGGATCAACATGAATATTAAAGGTCAGATTTTTCTTTTGTACCGATACTTTTAGAATACTCAAGCCCTCCTCTATGCGTTTTTTTAAATTAAAAGGGGTTTCCTTGAGCTGAAAGGTGCCAGATTCTATTTTGGAAACATCCAGAATATCATTGACAATGACCAATAGATTTTCGGCAGAACTATAAATAGATTGGGCATATTCGTGCTGCAAATCATTCATTTTGGTTTGCAACAACAACCTAGAAAAACCCAACACCCCATTCATGGGGGTGCGGATTTCGTGGCTCATATTGGCCAAAAAATCCTCCTTGATTTTTGCGTTTTTATCGGCCTCTTTTTTGGCTTCACGCAGTTTCTTTTCTAGGTGTTTTCTATTGGTAATATCTATTTGTGTAACAATGTATTGAATAGGAGTTCCATTATCATCCAAAAAAGGAACTATAGAAGTTTGTGTCCAATAAACAGCTTGTGCTTTGGTATACTCCTGCAATTCGCCTTGCCAAACGTTGCCTTGATGAATTTCAGTCTGAATTTCTTTCCAAAGTTCTTTGTCCAATTGTTTGTGGCTCAATGAGCCATAGCTCTTGCCAATCACCTCTTGCTCTTGAAAGCCCGATATTTTACAAAATTTTCGATTGACCGAAACAATTTCTTCCCGACTATTGAGCACCAACACCAGCGTAGTTTGATTGAGTGCATATTCCAAATCATAAACCGCTTGATTGGCAACATGCAGTTGTTTGGCTTGTTCTTGCTGTTCTGTTACATTCCTAAGCACCCCTACCACACGCAATAACTTTCGTTGTTCATCAAACTCTACTTTACAGTCCTCTTCTACATACTGAATAAGATGATGGGCTGTTTTTATTCGATAACACTGGCGAAAGCCTTTTTGCTGCTCCCATAATCGGATGTAAGCATCTTGCAATTGTTGGGCATCTTCGGGGTGTACCCGCGCTTGCAAGGCACTGCGACTAGGAGTAATTTGCCGTTTTTCGTACCCTAATATATGATACAATTCATCTGACCAATACTCTGTCTTAGTAGACCAATCCAACTCCCAATGCCCAAAATGAGATATACGTTCAATATCCTTGAGCTGATCTCGAACCAGTTCCTTGTTATCGTCTAACTTAACAACATCTATCACAGAAGGCAAAGCAGGGATATTAGTGATAGAACCAACCAAGAATAAGGGTTCTCCTGCTGCATCTTTAATCACACTTCGTTGTATACCATAAAAGGTGGCTGTAGAAGTGTAGGCAGAACCCACATACTTCAAGCTTTCCTCAGCAGCTTGGCGGTCTAATCTACGAATAACTGTTGCTGTAGTAGCTGGAAAAAGTTCATGGTCGGTTCTTCCTATAGCCTCCTCTACCTTTTTGCCCATAAACTCACTGGTATAATTATTCCAAAACAAAATGCGATAATCATCTTGTATATCTTTGATAAAAATAGCCTGTGGCAAGCTCGCCAACAACACACGCAAGGCGGCTGTATCATTGGGGCTATACGAAGAACCTTGCTTCTTTAGTTGTTCATTCTCAATCAGTAATGCCAATTGAGTAATTTGTGCCTCCTTAAGTAATGTTCGTAGTGTGGCTGCATCTTCTGAAAGATGACTTTTATCCTTATAGGTTTCCTCCCACTGGCGAATCGCCTCGGCTCTATAATTGTTTGAAGGGTATGCCATAAATGTTATCAATTAGAAGTTGGGTCAAAGCTATAAAACAACATAAATCCCCCATATATTTTTCCTAAAAAAGTTAAAAATGGATGTATGCAAATCGACAAAACCAAGGGATATATGCAGTTTTACCTACAGGAACGTTTATTTTGTGTACGGTATAGTTTATCTTGTGGTGGTATGAACATCATTCTACTCTACAAACCACTTAGCAAATTATCTAATCTATTTGACATAGAGACAGATATTCAATCATCAACTTCATTCGTATTTTTTTTCTAACCAAATTATATTAACCTTACTTCGCTGGAAATCGTATCTAATTGATTATCAATTTATTACAGAAAAACAAGTAAAATCATAAAAGACTGATAATCAATTAGATACAAGATAGTTTTTTAGCTTTTTTGTACTCGCAAAGCGATCTGACTTCCTTTGTACAGTGTACAAAGGAATCAGTAAAGTAAAAAACCGAACCGTAGGTGAGCTCACGAGCGAAGCGAGCTAATCCACGAAGTATTAATATTAATGTAATTTAAGCTTATTTTGTGATTTTTGTATTGAAATTAGTATTTTTTCCTTTTAAAAAGGAATATTACCCTTACAAAATAAGGGTTTACATAGTTTACATAGACAGTATCTGCTCCACTAGAACTTTAATTGATTTATGAAACGAAATGCCTCCAAATTTAGAATTTTTGTAGTTGAAGATGATCCTATACAAAATCGATTCATCAAGTATATTATGGAATCTAATCCAGAGCATGAGGTATATACTTTTGACAATGGAAAAGATTGTTTGGCACAACTGGATTTGCAGCCTGATTTGGTTTCTCTAGATTATTATCTTCCAGATATGCATGGGGCTTCTATTCTCAAAAAAATAAAGGCCAAGCACCCTCGCACTCAAGTTATTGTGCTATCAGGCCAAAAAGATATTAATACCGCTATAAAACTCATCAAACAAGGGGCTGATGATTATGTTACCAAGGATGCTGGTATGGAAGAACGATTGACCAATTCGGTGCGATTGCTCAAACAAAATCTTCTACTCAAAGATGAAGTTTCTCTACTCAGAGAACAATTATCAATCAATAATAACACCTCCATCATAGGCCAAAGTGCTGCCATGAAACCCATTCTGAATTTGGTGGATAGAGCTGCACAAAGCAGTATTGTGGTTTCTATATCGGGCGAAACAGGAACAGGAAAAGAAATTGTTGCCAAAAGCATCCATTACAATTCCGATAGAAAAAATCACAATTTTGTAGCCATCAATATGGCAGCTATTCCCAAGGAATTGATTGAGAGTGAACTTTTTGGCCACGAAAAAGGAGCTTTTACAGGGGCATTAAATACCAAACAAGGCAAGTTTGAGCTGGCTGATAAAGGTACTCTGTTCTTGGACGAAATTGGAGATTTGGATTTGCCCTTGCAAACCAAGTTATTGCGGGCTATTCAGGAGCAAGAGATCATGCGTATTGGGGGCACAGAAACCATTAAATTTGATGCTCGAATCATCACAGCCACCCACAAAAATTTGTTTGCAGAAGTACAAGAGGGCAATTTCAGGGAGGATTTATATTATCGGCTCTTGGGGCTTTCTATAGAATTGCCTGCTTTGCGTACACGTGGAACAGATATATTGGTTTTGGCACAACATTTTTTGCGTAATTATGCCCAAAAACACCAATTGGAGGTCAAAACACTATCAAGAGCGGCCAAAGATAAGTTGTTAAATTATGATTATCCCGGTAATGTACGCGAACTGCGCTCTATTGTAGAACTGGCTGTAGTACTTTGTGATACGGCTCAAATCAAGTTGGAGCACTTACACTTTCGTGACCCAAACAAAAACTTTGATTTGACAGAGGGGGAACTAACTATGAGAGATTACTCAAAAAAAATTATTCGACACTTCTTGGATAAATACAACAATGATGTCTCCTTGGTGGCCCGTAAGCTAGATATTGGTCGTTCTACCATTTACAAAATGCTCAAAGAAGACCAACCTTCCTAGCTTGTCTTGTTTTTGTATAGCAATACAACTCCTTAGCCCTGTCACTTTTTTTGACTTATTGTTGTACATCCCCTAGTAATTGTCTACCTCAGAAACTTTCTGTCTATCTAATAGACAGAATTAACTCTATAAAAATATTTAATAAATTGAATAGCAAAGCCTTGTAACAATGGCATGTTTTTGTCTTATGTATAAGCAACTGTTGATAATCCAACGAATGTTGACAGTTAGTTTAATGGAACTTTTAGACTTAGGTGCAACTGGCGATCAGATAAACTACCAAATAGAATGGGGATTCTTTTTGAGGTGCTAAATCGTAGGACAGTTTAGTATTATGGTAGAATTTATCTTGTTCAGTTGCACTTTTTTCTTATTCACTGTCCTATTTTTAGGAGCAACCACTTTGCTTCTTTTGCCCCTTTCCCTTTCTGTCCTTTTCCTCCTAGTAACAGTCCTCCAATACCATTAACTTTATTTCTGTGTGTAGTTAAATAGTGAGGATATGGAAAAAATTCTATCAGAAAAGACAATTACCATCCAACACCCAAGAGATATACCAATAGCTGCTGTTCTATTTGAAGAGTTGGCAACCTTGCATCATATTCCTTCTATTACGGTAGACCAAATACGATTAATTCTCTTGTCGATACTGCGTTCTGCTCCCCAACACCACCAAAAGACGAGTATTGCACTTACCTTCAAACTATTTGACCAAGGTGGTCTATCCATCAAATTATTGCACAAGGGTTCCTACTTTAATCCTTTCCAAGAAAGCTTAACAGGAGATTGTGCTTTTAATGATTTTAGCCTAAATACATTTAGTTTGTACCTTGCACGCAAATACATGAGCAGCCATAGCTATCACAGAGTACTCAACTACAACGTCATTTACCTCAAAAAAGAATAAATACACACTTTACTCTACCGACTGTTTTGGAGACAACACTTCTACTGAAAGATCATCTACATAAATTAAGGTGCCATAATTATTCCAGACGTATACTTTGAGCACATCTGTTGGTTGTAGAGCTTCGGGCAATTGCTGCCACCATGTTAGCTCTTTCCAGTCTTGGGTCACTTGTTGCCCATCCTGCCAGAGTCTAGCATTAATGCCTAAACTTTCCCAATAAATCCCTGCACCATTTCTTTCGACTGAACAAACCATCAAGGCAGCTTGCTCGCTTCTATAAAATTTATCTTCCTTGAGAGCAGCAAAACGAATACGCAAAATATCCCCACTCTGCAATTGCACGTCTTCTAAAGTAGTCAAGTAGGTTTTGCCAAACGTATTATACCCTTCCAAATTGCCCACCACATTGGAGTAGATGCCTCGATGTGCATATTTATTGGTAAACACCAAACTTGGCTCTTCGTGCTCATAACTCTGCTCTGCCAACAAACGCATAGCCTCGGGCTTAGTGCTTGCCCATTTTGCTGGCTTTTGCCAAGCAGTAACAATGAAATTATCTATGTATATTGTTCCTCCCTCGGGATTCCATACATATACCTTTAACAAATCACCTTCCTGTATGTCGGCCGGCACCTGATGCCACGTCTCTATGGTTTCCCACTTATCGACCATATTACGATTCTGTTGCTTCAGCAGCTCATTGATTGGATAAGTAGTATAATGCACCATAGTACCTGCTCGCTCCCAACTAAATACAATAAACCCTCTACCCGACAAAGGCTCTTGCATATCTGTAGATAATTTCAAGCCACGCATTCCTACATGATACCACGTTGGTTTTTTATCTGGCTTAACACTGGCCGCCAACCCCGGTGCAAATGCTACTTCATTCGTCAATTGATAAGCCAAACCAATCAAAGCACTATCTAATACTTTATTGGTATAATAAGTAGGATTTTGATCGACAGGTACCGCATTATAATCATTATCATACAACATATAAGCAAACTCCAAGTCTGGCGCTGGCTTGGCCGGTCCCTTAGCAGCCGTGCCATTAGGATTGCCCGATGCTTCATTGTTGGCGGTATTACAAGCTATGAACAAGCAACAAAAATAACTGGTCAGTAATACTATTTTCTTTATCATAATCGTAAATATTGGATAGATTGCTCTTAAAGCAGTTGGAGCATTCCATTTTTTAATAGAACTTAGAATTCTCTAGTAAAGATAATCATTCTCTATAATTACAAGATGCCCAATAAGTCGCTATTGGCATTTATTTTGAATAATTGAGGTGTATTCGCACACTTCTACTAACCTTTCCTTGCTGCTTATGAATCATCTACTACTCAATAGACTAAGCTTTGGCCCCACCACGGCTGCCAAAAATCGGCTCCAAAAAATGGGCTACAAGGCATTTCTAGAGGAACAACTGCATCCGCCCAAGCAAATCAGCCCCCAATTACAAGCACGCAAAGATGCCTTTAAATTTGTGGTAGATAAGGTTTATTATAAGAACAAAAGTTTCAATTATTACCATGCCCCACTAGAGGAAGCGTGGAAGTTGATAGGCCAAGGAGTAAACGAAAAAATTTCTATTCCCCCATCTGAAGTGGTCATCAACAATTGTTATCAAGCCATTTATAGCGATTGGCAATTAGAAGAATTGTTGGTGCAATTTTGGCACAACCATTTTACCGTTAGTGTCAATGCCGACCAACGGGTAGGCGTGGCCTTGCCGACCTATGATAAAATGATTCGGCAACATGCTTTTGGTAATTTTAGAACATTCTTGGAAGCCGTAGCGGCTAGTCCTGCTATGTTGTTTTATTTGAATAATGCCAGTAGTAGAGCCAGCCCTGCCAATGAGAATTTTGCCCGAGAATTGTTTGAATTGCACACCATGGGACGCAATGCTTACTTGGCCAATGATTATGTCCATTGGAAAGATGTACCGGGCGCACAACAGGGGCAACCAATAGGCTATATAGAAGAAGATGTTTATGAAGCTGCCCGAGCATTTACAGGTTGGTCCATCGCCTATGGCCCTGACGGACACGAAGATGTGCGCCCCGATACAGGCGCATTTATGTATGTAGAACACTGGCACGATCACTACCAAAAAAGAGTGCTCGGCACCGAAATCCCCTCCCATCAGCCACCGCTCAAGGATGGGCAAATGGTGTTGGATTTGGTGGCCTATCATCCACGAACAGCCTACTTTGTATGCACCAAATTGTGCCGTCATTTTGTAGCCGACCAGCCACCAACGGCTTTAGTAGAACGGGCGGCTCAATTGTGGCTAAACACCCAAAAAGCCCCCGACCAAATCCGCCAAGTCTTGCGCCTCATTCTCCGCTCCGAAGAATTTCACGCTTCCTTGGGCCAAAAATTCAAAACACCTTTTCAGTTGTTGATGTCCCTTTTTCGCTCCTTAGAAGTAGATGTTGCCCCCAATCTGCACTTGCGCTGGCAGTTGGGCGAACTGGGACAAATGCCCTTTAGTGCGCCTGCTCCCGATGGCTTTCCAGATGTTGCTAGTCATTGGTCCAGCAGCAACCTGCTGCTGCAACGTTGGAATGTTATGCCTAAATTGCTCCACTCCAATTGGCACAAAATTTTTGTAGATCCGACCCAATTGCTGCCTGATACCAGCCAAAGTACTCAAACAATTGTACAACAATGCTTGGAACGTCTACTCGGCAAAGAGCAAGCTGATAAATTTGCCCACAAGGAGCGGCTTATACAACTACTCTTGCGAGAAAATAGAACAGCAGACCAAGCTCCACACACTTACAATGACGATGACAAGCGTTATTTGTTTGGTCAATTGTGGGCTTTTATAGCCATGACTCCTGAATTTCAATATCGTTAATCCATTAGTATTATGCACAGAAGAAATTTTCTTAAGGGGCTTGGTGCCACCTTTGCTTTATCCACTATGCCTAGTGCCGCTAGTTTTGCTTTTAATCCATTGTTTGGTGCGCCCAACAATGAGGAAATCCTTGTTTTTGTCTTTTTAAAAGGTGGATTCGATGCCTTAAACTTGCTGGCGCCTGTGGTAGACCAACACTATGTTCACGCCCGACCAAGTACCCTACGAGTGAGCGAGGAGGCCAATCTTCTGCTCAAAAATGGATTGGATGGCTTGGATTTTAGCTTACATGCCAAGGCCAAACCACTAAAGGAGCTGTACGATAGCAAAGATTTGGCCTTTGTTCATGCTATGGGCAACAGCCACAACACACGCAGCCATTTTGAGGCACAACAGTTGTTGGAGATGGGCTGGGATGGCAAAGGGGCTTCCATCAATAGTGGTTGGATGGCACGGTATTTTACCACTATAAATACGCAAGGCTTGTTTCCTGCGGTTAGTTTTGGCAAGCAGGGTTTGTCCAATTTGTTGCTTCAACATCGAGAAGCACAAGCATTTAGCAATTTAGAAGATTTTCGCATACACGGTGGCGACCATGCTCCTGCCATGCTCCAAGCCTTTTATGAAGGCGAGAGCGAATTGGCCAAAACAGGCCAAAAAACACTCCACAATACCCAACAATTGGCCGAAAAGGCAGAACATTTGCACCATAACCACAAAGCTTACCCCACCGACAATTCGATCAAGGAATTTTCTAAAAATTTGCGAGAGTTGGCGCAGCTTATCAAGCTAGATACAGGGGTGCAAATGGCCGTAGTAGAAATGGGGAACTGGGATCATCACAGTGGTCAAACTTACACTTTTCCTCCTATGATCGAAGGCTTTGCTAAGGCTATTGCTGCTTTTTATAATGATTTGCAAAAGTTCCACAAGCGTTTGACGATTGTGACCATGAGCGAATTTGGGCGTAGGCTCAAGGCCAATAGAAACGACGGTACCGATCATGGACATGCGGGCTTATCAATGATATTGGGTGGCCGTGTCAAAGGCGGTAAAATGTATGGCAATTGGCCGGGCTTGGGGGCTGCACAGCTCAATAGAGGGGTAGATTTGGAAGTTACCACCGATTATAGAAGTATTTTGTCGAGTATTCTGACTCAAAGAATGCACAGCAAAGAACTGGATCGTATTTTCCCCAATTTTACGCCCCAACCAGACTTGGGATTCTTGGCCTAACTACTCTTAGACGAAAGGGCTGTTCGTAGACGTTTGATGCCTTTCCAGAAATAGATATTGGCTTTGAGTAGGATGTAAAAGACAAAGGCAAAGGGACGCAATAGGCTAAAAAAGATGCTTTTTTTGAGGGAGATTTCGGACACAGAGTAATTGAACAAACCATAGTACAGGTGTGTCTGATAGGACATAATTACCTTGGATTCTGCTTGGTGTTCCTCAAATAACAACCTCAAATACTTGATTTGGCCTGTAGATGATGCTCCTCCATTTGGGTGAGGAAATACTGCTCTAGCTGCGGCCAAGTAAGGCGTTGTTGGTTGTTGAACAATTCCTTGGCATACGACTCCTTGTAAAAGGTATTAAGACGCTCCTTGCTTGGCAATTGAACACTAGGAATGCTAGTCGTCTCTTCCAAAAATTTCAAATAGGCGGCTGTAAAAGAATTGGGCAAACCCACCCGTTCATTGTACGTCAATAATACATAACTATTGAGCCGCAAAATGCGCTCAAACTCCTGCTGCATCTGAACAGCATCATAGTCATTAAAGGTTTCATCAATAAACAAGCAATCTATAGAATCATCATCTATGTTGGTGAGAATAGGCAAGGCGTTTAAACTCAAAAAATTAGCGGCTTCGGCCAGTTGCTCTTTGAGATATACCTGATAAGAAGGATCCGTACACAAGGAACAAACCAAATGGACATGCTTGTGCAGCAGTTTGCTCCACTGCCCATTGCGTGCATGTACCTCCATGATGGCATAGCGTTTACCCAACTGCAATTGTTGCTTCAAGAATTGCAAAATTGGCAAGGGGTAAGGTATTGATAAATGAAAAGTATTGTCGTAATATTGTGTTTCTTCCATAAAATAGAATGCTTGTACAAGGTACAAATATTAGGCTTTTCGCCCCAATTGCCGCCATGCACGACGTATAATGTGCCAATCACTACTGCTGTTATAATCTTTGGCGTAAAACTGATTGAGGCGATGCTTGGTGCTTGCTGAGGTCACTTGATCCGACAAGCCATCTGCAGGAGTCAAAACACCAGTGGGCAAAGGCGGCAATTCGTTGAGTTGGTCTTCTGGCACATAAGCCACCCAAGTTTTTTGCCCCATTAGCACTGCCCAAATATTGGGCAATAATCCACTCCCCTGTTTCAACAAAAATAATAAAACTGGGGCAGCCAACAAAAACAAGCTACTATACAACACATCTAAGAGGCGTTTGTTGCGGCGTTGTAAGCTGCTGGCTATAGGATAATTCATGTGTACGGTATACCAATCACTGGCACTGTCTTTAGAATCCGAACCTATGATATAATCACTCTGGGCAGGTACAATCTTATATTTCAAGCGTGTTTTATGCTTTAACATTTGTTGGATAATGGTGGTGTATGAAAGCTTGTTACCACAAAAAATAACTTCATTAATATCGTACCATTCAATTAATTGAGTCATTGCTCCTAGATTGCCCAACACCTCTTCTGAGTCGTTGCTTGTTCCTTCATCTGGACTGATGCGTCCCCGATAATTAAAATTGACTTGGGCTTGGTACAATAAATTGAGCACTCGTTGGCTCTCTTCGTCATCTCCAACAATAGCCATATTGCGTTTCTGAGATTCGCTCCAAAAAATCGTATTGTTTCTAACCAAAGACACCAAACTACGGCTAATATAAGTGGCGGCTATGGCCCACAAACTCCCCAACAAAATCAACATACGAGAAGAGCGTAACTCTTGGGGCAAAAAGGCATAGAGCATACTAATCACCACTGTCCCAAGCACTGTTCCTGTTATCAAGTGCTGCGTTCTGGCATGGCGGTCGTAGCCACCTCGCAAATAAATTCCCAACACCCACAAACTCACATAAATGGGCAAATTAAAATAAAGGAGCATGTAATTGTTGTCATAATAACTAGGATCCTGAAAACGCAATTGTGCCCAAATATTTTTGATAACAAACAAACCACTGTAAATAAGTGCCAAATCGCCCAACAACAAAAAACCACGCTTACCAGCATTGGAAAGCAAGGTTAAGAAAGCTCGAAAATAAATGGCTCCTTGCAACATCCAAACAAATACACTGGCCTTGGAACCCTGAAAGTGCTTGCGAGCAAAAATTATCATGGCCTCATAAAAGGTCTTGACATAGTTGAGGCTTCCTTTTTTGGTGCTTTCTCCTTTGTAATGAATAATGGTGGTGTCTGATAGGTAATAATTCTTGTAGCCTGCCTTGACAATTCGATAGGACAAGTCTATATCTTCGCCATACATAAAAAATGCCTCGTCCCAATAGCCTATCTCGTTCAATACACGGCGCGGCATGGCCATAAAAGCACCCGAGAGCACCTCTACCTCATGATTGCTGTCTTTGTCCAAATAACCCAAATGGTATTGATTGAAATGTGGCGAACGTGGAAAAATTTTGGAGAGGCCAAAGGTTTTGTAAAAAGCCACCAATGGCGAAGGGAAACCACGCTTGGATTCGGGCAGGAATACACCACTGCCATCAATCATCTGTACGCCTAGCCCCCCAATAGCAGGGTTGGACTCCATACACTGCACAATCTGCTCAAAGGTGTCTTCTTGAACGGCCGTATCGGGATTCAAAAACAAAATAAATTTTCCTTTAGCTTGTTCTATGCCTTGATTGTTGGCGGTAGCAAAACCTGTATTGACGGTATTGGCAATGAGTTCTACTTGTGGAAATTTTTGGCGCACCAAGTCGGGAGTATTGTCCTTGGAGTTATTATCGACCACAATAATTTGGGTAGGCAGTCGCTCTGCTGCTCGCAAAGCAGACAGAAGGGTTTGTTCCAAAAAATAGGGAACTTTATAACTGACAATAATAACTGATAATACAATTTCCATAACCTCCACAAGATACCAAAGAAATTAGGAAGCTGGTTGATTTTGGATAGAACTTGTGTTGCTTAATTGGGGGCTGTTTGCAGATGCTCGTTCTCTTTGGCCGTCATAAGCGTTTGGTCGGCTGGGCTTTTGTCCTTGTAGCCCATTAGGTGCAATAAGCCATGCACCATTACCCGTTGCAGTTCTCGCCCAGGGCTTACGCCATAGATGCTTGCATTTTCTTGGGTGCGTTCTACGCTAATAAACACATCGCCCTCCACCACTTCATCGCTATACTGAAAAGTAATAACATCGGTATAAGTATCATGCTGCAAATGTTCTACATTCATTTTGTACAAATAATCATCGGTACAAAAAATGTAACTCAATGCGCCCAAATGCCAGCCTTCTTTGCGAATAACTCCCTTGAGCCAATCCACGGTAGCTTGTTCTTGGGCCAACTGGAAATCCAACTCTTCTGTGTGAAACGAGATTATCATGAAATGGTCAAAAAAATAAAGTGTATTCCTACACGTACAAAAACAAAAGAATCCCGACCAACACATTGCTGTTTTGGTCAGGATATTTTTATCAAAATAGGGCTATTGTAGTGTAAATTCTAAAATTACAATGCGCCCATTGTCATCGAAGGTAACGGCATCTGAAAGTTGTCGCATCAAAAATACGCCACGTCCTCCGGGAGTCAAAATGTTTTCGGGTGCAGTAGGGTCAGGCAAACTATCGGGGTCAAACCCAGAGCCTTCGTCTTGTACCGTGAAACAAATTTTTTGTCCAGAGCAATTGGTAGAAACCAATACTTTTTTGGCGGCTTTGGCACTGTTTCCATGAATAATGGCATTACTAACTGCTTCTGTAAGCGTAATTAGCATGTTTCCATACAGTTCTTGGTTAATTTCATATTGCTCTACTACTTTGCTAACATAAGGTTCAACTTGTGCTATATTTTTAGGATGTGACTCAAGCGTCAAGTTAAGTGCAAGTTCAGACATGTAGATTGGTTGTTTTTAGCTTGTTAAATTGGCAATTGCCTTTGATTAACTCCTTATTGAATTTGTTCAAACAAATCCACTCCCAAAAATAGATAAAGATTACCATCCTTATCCCTACAAGATTTTTTTTGTTTGAAGTTTAGGAGAAATGAATATATAAGCGATTTGGTTCACTAAATTTTCAATTATCGAGCAACTTCCTCTTGTATTTTTTTAGTTAAGGGCTCTAAAATACCTTTCTACGAGATTTTTGTAATAAGGTTTCAAAGAAGGGGAAACAGTTTTAAACATTTCTACCTGTCCTTGCCTTTTTTTCAAATATTCCTCCAAAGCAGGGGGCATTTTGGGTGTATATTCGTCTGGACGTTCGGCTTTTCGTTTTTCGTCCAACTCCCGTTCCCGTTCTGCATTTTCGGCTTGGAGCAAGCGTGTTAGAATATCTTTTTGACGCTCTTGCATATCGTTGGGCAGGCGTTTATTCACCAATTCCGTTTCCACCTTATCCATCGCATCAATCATATCTTGAATTTCCTTGCCGCCGCCTTTGCCGCTTTTTTGTTTTTGTTTTTTGGCATCTTGCAATGCTTTGCGAATGGCAGCTTGCTTGGCCGCCATTTGAGCAAACTGTTTTCCACCGGGCATTTGGCCATTTTTCATTTGCTCCTTCATGCGTTGGAGCTGCTGGTTGAGTTGTTCCTGCATTTTGCGTAAGCCCCCCATACCGGGTTTGTTGCCCTTGCCCTTGCCCATGCCTTGGCCTTCGCCACCGGGTTGGCCCTCGCCAGGTTTTTCGCACATCTGTTGCCCTGGCATTTGCTGTGCCATCTGTTGCTGCATTTGGTCCATAGCCTCATTGAGCATCAAGGCCAAATCATTAACGCCTGTCATGGTGTATTGCTGCTGGACGACCGCCGTGCGTTTTTGGCGTTCCTCTAGTGTTTTGACACTCTTGCTGAGTGTTTTCTTCACTTCTGTAACTTTTTCTGTTACAAAGGCTTCTATTTGGTACACTCGTTTGCTCAATGCCTGCAAACTATCCTCAATGTGCCTAAAATCATCCTTGAGTTTATCCTGCTGTTGCACCAAGCGCACATAAGTTGGCGTATTGGCAATGGTCACATTCACATCCCCAATCAACGCCTCTTGGTCAAAAGACATATCCACCAAATTTTCTAATAGCTGGCGCATACTCTTCACATCCTGCTGCATTTGCGCCATTTGATTCATCTGCATCATCTCCTTCATCTCTTTGGACATTTCTTTCATTTTCTCAGAGGCATTTTTCTGAGATTTGGATGCCTTTTTATTGTTTTGTTTTTGTAGCTGCTGGCTACTATTTTTCATATTCTCCTTGGCATCCTTTTGTTGCTGTTGCAATTCCTTGCTATCCATATCCATAGGATTTTCCAGCTCCTCATTTTTCTTTTTGGCCTCCTCAACCTTCTCCATAATCTTATCAAATTTTTCATTGATTTCCTCCTGCTTCTTTTTCAATTCTTCTTGCTTCTTCTTGGCCTCCTCGGCTGCTTTGGGATTGTCCTTATTTTTTTCTGCCTCTTTGGCCGCCTCTTCTGTCTCCTTGCTGAGTTCTTCTTGCTCTTTGGCTAATGAATCCAGTTCACTAACCGCATCTTCCATTTGTTTTTCTACTTCCATCTTCTTAAAGAGTTCCAACATTCTATCCAACTCTTTTTCCATTTCCTCCTCACTCAACTTAATGTCGTCCAATTGCTCCTTGAGTTTTTCCTGATCCATCTCATTCAGCATTTCCTCCATTTCCTTAAACAGATCTTTCATTTCGTCATTCATGACCTCTTCAAAGAGTTTTTGGAGCATTTCCTGCTTTTCGGCAATTTCCTTGCTTACCTCCTGATACTCTTCTTGTTTTTGGACATTCTCATCAAAATTTTCCTTGGCATCTTTTATTTCCTCCTCAATTTGCTCCCGCTCCTTGATGAGTTTTTCTAGCTCACGGCGATCTTGCCAGTTCATTTCTTTTTTCTGAAGAATTCTATTCTGCACCTTCTTAACATTATCCCCCAGTTTCTTCATTTTCTTAATGGCATCCTCCAACTCATTTTTAATTTCATCATTGTTGGTAGATTCTTGCTCCTTCAGCTCCTCTACAGTGGGCATTTCATAATACATCATCGATGTTTTGGTAGATTTGCGGCCATTGACCCCATCATTATCAAACACCTGAAAATAGTAGCTCAATTTATCGCCCGGTTTTAGCCCCAATTCTTTGACATTAAGGATGTGATCGTAAGTCGTTTGCTTGCCTTTGGTAATGAGCATGGGCAATTTTTCTTCCTGAATTGTTTCCTCATTCCTAACTACTTTGTAATGAAAATTCAAGGCACTCAAGCCGTAATCGTCTGATGCTTCACCTGCAAAATAGATAACTTTATCATTGAGGCTATCTCTGTTAAATTGTACTTCGATAGAGGGATATAAATCCGGCACTAACGTCAACGCATAAGAAATAGAATCGCCTGTAGGCAGTTCTTCATTGGCAATAAAAACGGTGTATTGTCCTTCTTTTAGTACTTTCTTTTTGATGGTAAAATTAGATGCTCCTACTTGTGTGGTGGCTACCGCCTCTTGCTCCCCTGGAAAACGCACTTGCACCTGATTGGTATTAACAGAATTGAACAACCAATCAATATTGGTACCAACAGGCACTACCAAATCTCCTACGCCTGTGATGGATTCGTCTTGGCGGCCCGTGTAAGAAGGATAATCTAGGGTAATGTCAAAATCTGCAATCTGGGGCTTTTCTAATACATCAATAGCATAATTCTTGGAGCGAACGCCATTGGCGGCCAATTGAAACTTGGTGTCCTTACGCATTTCCACAAAGGTATATTCAAAGGTGGAAGGGCTGGTCTTTTCTAGTTTGTATTGATAATTGTCTACTTCTACAAACACCTCATTAGGCAGTGCTTCTCCTTCAATATTAACCTTCAAGGTATAATCTTCGTACTGTACTACTTTGCGTTCTTCGTCAGGTACTAAGAACTTAAAGAGTGCTTCTTTTTCAAAATCTTTATTATTATTAATAATACGAATAGTGCTGTCTTCTAGTATATTAGAAGAAAACAACAACAATAGCAACAACAACAAAGGGGGAAGGGCATAACGCAAATAACGCTTGTTCTCACGCAAATCCACGGCTGCTGCAAAAGGCACAGGATTCAGCCCTTGTATTTTTTGATTGATACTGGCTTCGAGCAAGGCCGAGTCGGCATAATTCATCTGCTCTTTGAGCTGTAGCACATTCAGCAATTTGTCCTTGACATTGCCAAAGTGTTGGCCGATAATGCGTGCCGCTTGCTCGTGCGAAATTACTTTTCCGAGCTTGAAGTAGTGCAGCAATGGGCGAATAACCAAAGCCCCTAAGGTTACGATACTGATTCCTGTAAAAGAGTAAAAAATAACTTTTCTCAATTGCATGGAAGAGGCAGTGGCATTAAAGTAATAATACTCTAATAAAGCAAAACCAATAAAAGCGGCTAGTAGTAAACCTGTGCTATACAAAACGCCTCTAATCAAGTTGTTGACGTAGTATTTGCGGGTAAACTGGTCAATTTTTTCTAAAAGAGATTGGTAGTTACTCTGTTGCATAGATATAATATTGATAATGCCTTGATGGCGAACGTACAATAGGATACAGACACCTGTCTGTAAAGAAAATAGAATGGGCTAAAGATTTAGCATGGCTTAGAACAGCACTTTGCCATCCTTTAAGATACTGGTTTTAGCCCTAAAAAAAGTGCTTGTTTTGAAAACTTTAACTTTTTTAACAATAACCGTTTTCTATTTGGTTGGTGTAGGAAAATTTTCTTTGTAAAGTCCTATTGTAAGATTGCCTTGGTCATCCATGAAGGCACGGTGCATTCCGGGGGTATTAAAATCCATAGAAGCATTTCCATCCTTATCCAAAGCAACAACACCACCTAAACCACCCAATTCTTTGAGTTTGTGTTGAATCACTTCTTGGGTGGCCTCTTGTAGAGAGCTGCCCTTGTACTCCATCATTGCACTAATATCATAAGCCACCAAACTACGCATAAAATACTCCCCTGTACCCGTGCAAGACACGCCACAAGTAGCATTATTGGCATAAGTACCCGCTCCTATAATGGGCGAATCCCCAATTCGGTTCCAGCGCTTGCCAGTCATACCGCCTGTAGAAGTGCCTGCGGCAAGATTGCCATTCTTATCCAATGCCACACAGCCTACTGTACCAAATTTGGCCCCTTTAATAAATGGATTCTCATAAGCATCCAAATCTATAGCCCCCGTCTGAATGCCTTCTTTTTTGGCTTTCTTCTTTTCTTCTCTTTTGAGAACGTCTTGTAAGGTTTTATAAAGCTTTGGGTTGTAGAAATAGGACGGATCGACCAACTCGACCCCACGTTCTTGGGCAAATTCCTCTGCTCCTGCCCCCGTAAGCAATACATGCTTGCTGTTTTGCATGACTTCGGCGGCGGCATTAATGGGATTTTTAATGCGTTTAACACCGGCCACCGCTCCAGCATTTAAAGTCTGGCCGTCCATAATAGAAGCATCCAGCTCATTGGTCCCCTCATGGGTAAACACGGCCCCCTTACCTGCATTAAACAAGGGAGAATTTTCCATGATATTAATGCAAGCCGTAACGGCATCCAGACTGGTGCCACCTTGTTCCAGTACTTGGTGGCCTGCTGTAATGGCCTCTGTAAGCTTGGCGATATACACAGCCTCCATAGAGTCGCTCACATTTTCTTTTTGGAGAAAACCAGCCCCTGCATGAATGACCAAGCCAAAACTATTGGTATACAGACCAGTTCGTTCTACAGTTGTGGGTTCATTCTTTGGCTCATTAGTTTGTTCTTGTGGGGTTGGGGTATTGCAATTGCTCATCAGCCAGCAGCCTAGCAGAAGTATCCAAATTCTTACATTCATATTTCCAGATTTTGTAATCCAATGTAGGAAGTTATTTTTAACAACCAGTGGTATCTTTCTATCTTTTTTTTTGAGTGGTGCTTTGTTTTATTACATAGGACTCCAACAACTCTTATAAAGCAAAAAAGTCTTTAGGAATCTTTTTTAAACTAAATTTACAGATAAACAATTCTATATACTATCAGCTTATAAAAATAATATTTTTCCACATTTCACACGTTCTAAATTAAAGGAAAAGCATAAAAATCTTGCACTAATAGATTAATTATATACGACTCATTTTAAGTGTTTTACAAAGTCATTTTCAAGTTATTTTGGGATGGCTTTTTTTTATTAAATTAACTATTTTGAAGCATCTATTTAAATTATTAAAATAAAAATAGCTATCACAAAAAACAAGTTACAAAATTGTTTTTTAAAGAAAAATTATTTTTATATTGTCACACCACTCCTGTTTAGAAATTTACTTCTAGGTGTTATAATTTTTCTATTAACTTGTCAATCACAACAGATGCCCCATAACAATCTTCCTCTTTTGGTGCTTCTTCTTTTTATGAGTCTACTAGGCTTGGCAGCTTGTTCTAACCAAAAGAATATCATCTACATCAATGAATTATCAGCAACTCCTGAATCCAACAATCGTCTGGAACGCATCACCAATCTTTGGGTGGGTCATTTTTCTAATAAAATTGACAAGGCTAATAAGAAGCGACAAGAGATTATAGGTCGTAGGATTTGGAAGGAAAATCGTGTAGATGAATACTGGGCTTACATAGGATGGTTTCAGGCCAATGCTTATGAAACAGCTCTTTCTAGCAGTATCATACAAATTACCAAATTATCGCCTGATACAGCAATCCTTTTCTATTATCAAATCCAAGATAAAATAGTGGTTGATCCTTATGAGTGGCGGAAAGATGCCCCTTTTGAACAACTCAAAAAATCAGATTTAAAAGAGTTGGAGGCTGGCTGCAAAAGTTATGTGGTAGAACGACAAAAGGGTATGTACGAAATCATAGCTAATGCTCCTTGCTACAGTCCTATGGACAACAAGGTAAAATATCATGAGCTAAATGCACTACTCAGTTCTACAGGCATTCTTTTTAATACCAGATTGCTAGATGAATCTCTTAATGTGGTTGCAGAAAACAAACATGCTCAGTTTAGCAAACTCACTCGCCCAGAATTAGAAGAAAAATACGCCAGCTTTTTGCAGGATTAAAGTATAACCCTAATTACACTTTCTCTCATAACAACAAACAGCCACCCTGAGCAATTCAAGGTGGCTGTGTTAGTTTATACTAATACCAACAATTCCTACTCCTTGGTAGAGCCTGTTGTTTCTTTTTCGATTAAGGCACGCATTGCCGAAGAAGTTAATGATTTGGGACGCTCCAAAGGCATTCCCAAGGCACGTGACCACACCCCCGAAGCCAATACTCCCATAGCCCGAGACACACCAAATAGTACCGTGTAGAAGCTAAAGTCTTTGAGACCATAGTGCATCAATAATGCCCCAGAGTGTGCATCTACATTGGGCCAAGGGTTTTTCACTTTGCCCATATCCTGCAACAATGGTGGTACAATATCAAACAATTTCCATACGATTTTCACGATGGGGTCATCATCGATATAATCCTCTGCAAAAACACGTTGTGCCATGTAACGTGGGTCGGGTTGGCGCAATACCGCATGTCCATATCCCGGAATTACCTTGCCTTCTGACAAGGTTTTATTGATATAGTCTGTAATTTGGTCTGTACTAGGTGTTTGAGTACCTAAATCCTCTGTCATGTGCAAAATCCACTTGATTACTTCCTGATTGGCCAAACCGTGCAATGGCCCAGCCAAGGCATTCATACCACCCGACAAGGAATAATAAGGGTCGCTCAAGGTAGAGCCGACCAAGTGTGTCGTATGTGCAGAAGCATTGCCCCCTTCGTGGTCGGCATGAATGGTCAAATACAAACGCATCAAGCTCATAAAGTCAGGAGCGTCACTAACGCCCAACATGTGTGCAAAGTTAGCCCCCCAATCCAACTCGGGATTAGGCTCAATATGATTGCCATTGTGATACGTTCTACGATAAATATAAGCGGCTACACGTGGCAAACAAGCTACCAAATTCATGGTATCTTCGTAGTAGGCATCCCAGTAATCAGATTTGCTAATGCCTTCGGCATAACGTTTTGCAAAAATACTTTCTGTCTGCATAGACAAGATAGCAGCGCTAAACTGTGTCATAGGGTGGGTATCTACAGGCAATGCGTCCAACATTTTGAACGTATGTTCAGGCACCTTACTACGTTTTTTCCATTCCTCCGTTAACCACTTCACCTCGCGATCAGTTGGAATATCACCAATAAGCATCAACCAAAACAACCCTTCTGGCAAAGGTTCTTTTCCTCCTTCTGCCTTGGGTAGTGCTTGGCGCAATTGGCGAATAGAATAACCTCTAAAACGAATGCCTTCATAAGCATCCAATTCAGATGTTTCCCAAATCATGCTCTTCATACCACGCATACCACCAAATACTTGGCTTACTGATACTTTATCTATGGTTAAGTCACCATACTCCTTTACCAATTCTTTGTTTGATTTGAAAAGAGCATACGCTTTCTCTTGAAATTTCTGTTTTAAGATATCCATTTAGTTGTTTTTTTGCCTATAAGTTGACTATGGACAGAAATACTGTCGTTCTTTAATATTTGCTAAGTTTGTGATACAAGTTGTTCCTCTTTTGAGAATCAATCCTACTTAAAAGAATCCCAAACTATTTATTTAGTAAAAATTTCTATCTTGGAATTGATTAACCAATAAAAACAAGGCATAGAGTTAAGCCTTATAAATGAACTTTTTAAGAGGGATTTTTAGTTCTTTTAATTGAACAATATACCTATGGTTTTGTTCGCCCAAATTAATATTTTTTTTCTACTAAACAAGAATTCCATAAGCAAATCTAGTTTGAGGTAAATTTTATGTTTAAGTGG
Source organism: uncultured Aureispira sp. (assembly GCA_964445645.1). Classification (GTDB taxonomy): domain Bacteria; phylum Bacteroidota; class Bacteroidia; order Chitinophagales; family Saprospiraceae; genus Aureispira. Next base: position 26,703 of record CAYULH010000007.1, read on the forward strand.
TACGTTTCTCTCAAATATTTTTGATAGCAATAGTACCCAAACACGCATAAGTCCCCCTACAATACTATCCCAAATCATCGCGCCACTCCAATACTTTGAACAAGTATTGCCCATAACCACTTTTCTTGTATTTTTTGCCAGCAGCCCTCAATTCATCCGCAGAAATAAAACCTTGACGATAAGCCACTTCTTCAATACATCCCACTTTCAATCCTTGACGCTCTTCTATCACCTCAATAAACTGTCCTGCTTGCATCAAGGAAGCATGAGTGCCTGTATCTAACCATGCTACGCCCCTACCCAATGGCATCACCTTCAATTTGCCTTGTTCTAGATAATGTTTGTTCACATCTGTAATCTCATACTCTCCACGGGCACTAGGCTTCAAACCTTTGGCTATCTTTATCACAGAATTATCATAAAAATACAGCCCCGGAATAGCATAATCTGACTTGGGTTCAGCAGGTTTTTCCTCGATTGAATAAGCCATGTTATTTTCATCAAAAGCGACCACCCCATAACGCTCTGGGTCTGCTACACGATAAGCAAATACAATGCCGCCATCGGGCTTGGTGCTTTCCTTGAGCAATTGATTGAGATTGCTTCCATAAAAAATATTATCTCCCAAAATCAAACAAACACTATCGTCTCCTATAAACTCCTCGCCTAGCACAAAAGCCTGTGCCAAGCCATTGGGCACTTCTTGCGCCTTGTACTGAATATTGCACCCAATTTGGGCACCATTTCCCAACAATTTTTCAAAATTAGGCAAATCATAAGGCGTAGAAATGATTAGAATATCCTGAATTCCTGCCGACATCAGTGTAGATAAAGGATAATAAATCATAGGTTTATCGTATACAGGCATCAGTTGTTTACTCACTGCTAATGTTAATGGATGCAAACGTGTTCCTAATCCTCCTGCTAAAATGATTCCTTTCATTGGTAATGGCAATTAATTAATGTTGTAGTGGTTTCTTAGCTTTATAACAATCATTTTGGCATAGACTATGCCTTAAATAGAAAACTAATAACAATTCGTAATAAAAGCTAAAGATTAACCGTTTAAATAGTTGGTACAAACTTAAAAAAAAATTAGGGGCTGCTGATAAAGTCCGTCTATTATTATTATTGGAACAACTTGTTTTGGGGGCGTTGAAATTATTTTTTATAATAATGCCCAATAATTGCAAAACATTCCTTGGAGAAATCCGATAAATAAGACTTACTTTTAGAGCATTGTTGGAGAAACCTATTCGTGGGCAACCAAAATCCCCCTTCTTATTGCAAAGGGAATTCCCTATAGGTAAAAGTTATGATTTTAAGTAGTCTCTAAAAAGTAAACGGACTAAAAAACGATTCTTTTTCCCCAGCTCATCGTTGGAAATACTCGTCTTAGCCCGCTAAGACTGTGTTTTCCGCCTCGATCTGGACAAAAATCTCTCATTTTTTATTGTACGGTTTCTTTTTTTCATCTACTTAAATCTCAACTGCCGAGGTTTCTCTTGTTTCTCAACATAAAAACATCACTAAAAACATGAGGAAATTATATACGATTTTCTTCTTGTCCATTCTGTTTGTAGGAATGGCACAAGCTCAAAAAACACTGCCTTGGAGAAAACGCCTAAAAATGGCACAAGATTACGAGAAGGCAGGCGATTATTACCAAGCTGCTGTTTATTACGAAGGGGTGTACGCCGAAAAAAGCGACAAACCCGAGTATATATACCAAGCAGGCAATTGCTATTATTTGTTGCGTGATTATGCCAATGCCATCAAGGCATTGGAACCCGTCAAAGACAAAAATGATGAATTTGACAAACCGGGCTACAAATATGCTATAGCACTCAAGCAAGCGGGCCAATCGGCCAAGGCCAAAACAGCTTTTGGCGACTTTGTAAAAAGTTATCCTCAAGAAAAAGAAGATTATACGCTGCTCAAGGAAAGCTGTGAGAATGAGATCAAAGGTTGTGATTTTGCCTTAAATAAGGATCAGCACAACAATCCTTCTGTAAAGGTACAATTGCTCGATGCCAAGATCAACACCAACAAAACAGAATTTGCGCCTATTCCTTTTGGAACAAATGTACTGTACTTTTCTTCCTCCTTCTCTGGGGCAGCCAAAGTCTACCACAGCAAGAAAAGTGGCGACAACTGGTCACGCCCACAAGTGCCCACGATTTTTGAAGGCAAGATGGAACGACCACACTTTGGTAATGGCACCTTCACAGAAGATGGCGAGCGTTTTTATTTCACACAATGCGATTTGCCCAATGGCAACCCTTCTTGTGCCTTGTATGTAATGAGCAAAATTTCTGATACCGAATGGTCGCAGCCTCTTATGCTGCCCAATTATATCAATGAAGAAGGCTCCAACACTACCCATCCTTGTGTGGTGACTATAGATGACAAGGAGATTCTTTACTTTGTTTCTAATCGTGAAGGTGGCCGTGGAGGATTGGATGTTTGGTTTACTACCCGTACAGTGGGTAGTGCAGGCAATAACTTTACCTTGCCCAAAAACCTAGGGCGCAATATCAATACCCCCGGCGATGAAATCACGCCTCATTATGACAAAGCAGAAGGCATGTTATATTTCAGCTCCAATGGGCGTGTGAGTGCTGGAGGCTTGGATGTATTCAAATCCAAAGGCAGCAAACTACAATGGGAAGTGGCTCAAAACTTGGGCTTTCCTACCAACTCTACTGCCGATGATTTGTACTATGTAGTCAGTGAAGCACATGGCGGCGGGTACTTTGTTTCCAATCGTCTACTCGCTCCCAACAAAACAGCTACTACTGATGATGATATTTTCTATTTTGGTGAAGACAAAATCATTGTAACCATCAGTGGGGATATTACCGATGCGGCTTACCCCGAAAATGGCAACTTGGAAGAAGTAAATATTAAGCTGTTTAATGACGATGAATTGGTAGAGGAGCGTATTTCTTCCACTGGTGAGTATCGTTTTAAGTTGGACCCCAAAAAGTTGTATACTGTAGAAGTTAGCAAGGAAGGTTATAATATTGCTAGTTTTGATGTGAATACTGGTGATTTTCAGTACTCTGAAGATGTCGTCAAAAACATTGCCTTAGAAGTACCCATGCCTGATGAAGTGCCTGTAGATTGGGATGCACTCAAATTCCAAATTGTACCACCTGAGTATGACTCTAGAGACAATCCTTACACCCTGCCTTTTGATCCAATTGATCCAGTTACAGGCGAAGAGTATACGGGCGAACTCTTAGAAATGTATGAAGAAATTAAGCGTGATGTGGCCGACCTGTCAGAGACAGGACAGTTGTATTATGATGGGCCTGACGGCGAATTGCTGCCTTATATGGGCGATTTGGTAGAAAATACACCTGATGACCCAGACCCTGACCCAGACCCTGACCCAATCACCCCCATCTACCCCAACACAGATGTGGCACCAGCAGGAACCGTTTATGTGATTCAAGTGGCGGCCGTGCGTCGTTACAAGAGTTACAAATATGAAGCCTTGAACGAAGTAGGCCGATTGCTATTTGAGAATATTGATGGTGGCATCAAGCGTGTGATGGTAGTGCCTGAAGAGTCCACAGATGATGGCCTAGATGGCTTTAAATCCAAAGGAGAAGCACTCAATACCTTATCTTATGTGATGAACAATACCCGTTTTGAAAATGCTTTTGTTATCAAAGTGGTAGATGGTGAACGTGTAGGAGAAGGTTTTAGAGGCTGGGATGAGGAAGAAGAAGAATTTGAGGAGGAGGACTCTGTTAATGATGATTATGACGGTTTTTAGACTATAAAAATCACCGCCTTTTTGAAGGCAGAAATACCAAAGGTTAAGTTGTTAAAGAAATTCTTTGAATGAGGATTCAACCTAACAGCTTAACCTTTTTTATGCTCTATATCTTATGTTTAAGTGACTTTTTCCTGCCATCTACCAACAATTTTTAGACAATATTCTTAATAACTTGCCCTGTTTTCATTTTTATGGAGATTTTAAGTATTTTTTGAAGCCCAATATTAGGTCTAGGTTTTCATTTTGGCTAAGAATAAGGTTAGATTTTTTTGCTATAACTGAATTGTTTTATCTTTGCGTATCCCAAGAGTAATTATTCCCACTACTTTGAGCATTACTTTATATTTTAAACACTTCAAGAAAACCTGTTTGTCTTTACTAGTAGAAGGCTAACAGGTTTTACATTTTTCAATATGAATATCATTAATAATATACAATTATCAACGATACTTACATTTGTTTTGTTATTAAGTGTTTCTTATGCTTGTGTAAGCCCCAAGGATGGCTTGGCACCTTGGCGCAAGCGTGCCAAGTTGGCGGCAGCACTGGAACGTAGTGGAGACTTAGAACAAGCTGCTTCTCTATACCAAGGTATTTATGAAGAAAAACCTGAAAAATTAGAGTATTTGTACAAAGCTGGTGTTTGTTTCTTGGAGTTTAGGGATTATCAAAATGCGGTAGATGCGTTTGCCCCTTTGCAAAAAGAAATAGAAAACCCTAAGTATGAAAAGCCGTGCTACAAATATGCGTTGGCACTCAAACAGTTGGGAAAGCCTCAAGCTGCCAAGGAGGCTTTCAATTATTTTTTATTGCATTATCAAGGAGCAGACAAGGAGGAATATCGATTGATTATTGAGAACGAAATCAAGGGTTGTAATTATGCCCTAAAAGCAAGAAATTATACCAATCCTGCTATCAAAATCGATCATTTGAGCAACAAAATCAACAGCAAGAAGGTAGAGTTTGCCCCCATTCCTTTTGCCAATGATGTCTTGTATTTTTCTTCTACTACATCGGGTGTAGCCGCTATTTACCGCACTGTTAAGCAGAAAGACGACTGGCTCACACCTCAAATACCAAGTATCTTTTTGGACAAAATGGAGCGCACCCACTTTGGCAATGGCACCTTTACTACTGATGGGTCACGTTTTTATTTTACACAATGTGATATAGAAGCGGGCAAACCACAATGTGCCATCTATTTGATGGAAAATTTGGGTGGGGGACAATGGTCTGATCCTGTTATATTACCTGATTATATCAACCCTCAAAACGTTAATACTACGCACCCATTGGTTGTAGATTTAGGCGATCAGGAAGTACTATATTTTTCTTCTAATAGACCTGGTGGACGTGGTGGTTTGGATTTGTGGTATTGTACTCGCCCCAAATCTGGAGATGCCAAAAGCTTTACCTTGCCCAAAAACTTGGGGCGAAACATCAATAGTGTGGGCGACGAAATTAGCCCCTTCTATCATCAGGCTACTGGTACTTTGTATTTTAGCTCTAATGGACGGGTAAGTGCTGGGGGCTTGGATATTTTTAAATCCAAAGGGGCAAAACTACAATGGGAAGTGGCGCAAAATATGGGATTTCCTGTCAACTCGGCAGCCGATGATTTGTATTACACCGTTAGTGAGGCACATGGAGGTGGTTATTTGGTGTCCAATCGCCCTTTTACGCCCAAAAGAACCAATACCACCGATGATGATATTTTTTACTTTGGGGTAGAATCTATTGATTTGGAATGGCTCATTACGGTACACCAAGCCGATGATCTCAACAAAACAGCTCTGGAAGCAGTAAATATGCAACTCTTTCAGCGTACACAGGATGGCACTGAAGAACTGATTGAGGAAAAATTGCTGACCAACGGCAAGTTACAATTTCAAGATTTAGCTCCTAATAGCAATTATTTGTTATTAATCACCAAAAAGGATTATGAATCCTATAGTTATGAATTTACAACGGGAGCTGTTTCTAAACAACAAGAAGCATTTATTCCCTTGCAGCCTCGTCAAACAGCGATTGCAACCCCTCGTGTAGATCCACAGCTTATTCGCCATTATTTGATGCCTCCCCAATATAACAGCAATGCTAGAGCCTATCAATTGCCCTTAGATCCCATTGATCCTCTATCTGGCATTGCCTATGAAGGCGATACTCTAAAAATATTTTATGAGTTGGATGCCATTGCAGGTCTAGGCGACCAGCGCCGTTTGTATTATGATGAAAATGGTCAACCTCAACCCTATCATGCGCCTATCATAGCCCCCGATGATCCTCAAGAAGATTATCCTGCTGTTCCGGGGCCTTATGCCCCTAGTGCCATTGCTCCTGATAATGTGGTGTACAAAATTCAGGTTTCGGCCGTTCGCAACTTCAAACCTTATAAGTATGAAGAACTCAAAGAGATTGGACGCTTGGCAACCGAGGAAATTGAAGGGGGATTGCAGCGAATTTTGGTCATCAACAAAGAGGAGTATATTAATGATATACAAGGCTATAAGCGCAAATCAGATGCCCTCAATGCTTTGTCTTATGTACTCAACAATTCTAGTTTTAGGTATGCTTTTGTTATCAAATATGTTGATGGCGAACGGGTTGGTGAAGGGTTTAGGGGTTGGAATGAAGAGGAGGGTTTAGAGACAGACACCAAACCTGACGGGCGTATTATTGAAGATACTTATGAAGGGTTTTAGATGCTGTATGCTTGCTTTTCATTCTTAGCGAAAAAAACATGAGTCCTCTCTTAAATTGAGTTGACTCATGTTAATTCAGTACTCCTATCTTTTTTTCGTACTTTTTGACGGTTTTAGCGAAGGCGTATTGCCGGGAGTATTTTTATTATCTCTCTGCCGTCTATCTGGTTTTCCTGTTGATTTGGCTATTCTCTTTGGCCCGGGTTTAAGTCCCATACAATGTTATAATTTAATTAAAAAAACAAATTTATTTTACAATTAATTAAACTATTAGACCTGATATAAAGTTCCGCAGGTGGAAGTTTTAATCTCAAAAAATTATTTTTACTCCAAAAAATAAGCTTTACTAAATATCCAAACAACATTATTCCTTGTTCTTATACTAAGCGTCCGCTTTTTCTTTTTTGGATTTGGCTGGTGCTGCTTCTGGAGCTTCCTGCTCTTCTTCTACCCCCGTGAGTTTTGCCCGAATCTTAGCTTCAATTTCGTCGGCTACTTCGGGATTGTCTAGCATAAATTGCTTGGCAGCTTCACGGCCTTGGGCAATTTTGCCATCGCCATAGCCATACCATGCACCGCTCTTGCTTAGAATATTAAACTCTGTTCCGAGGTCAACAATTTCGCCGCTTTTGGAAATACCTTCGCCATACATAATATCAAATTCAGCAATTTGGAATGGAGGGGCTAGTTTATTTTTGACAACTTTTACTTTTACGTGGTTGCCTACAACTTTACCTTCACGGTCTTTGATGGCACCACCAGAACGACGAATATCGAGACGCTGGGAGGCGTAGAATTTGAGGGCATTACCACCTGTAGTCGTTTCAGGGTTTCCAAACATAACCCCAATCTTTTCTCTCAACTGGTTGATAAAGATACAGCAGCAATTGGTTTTGCTAATAGCAGAGGTTAATTTACGCATAGCTTGAGACATCAAACGCGCTTGAAGCCCCATTTTGGAATCTCCCATTTCTCCTTCAATCTCACTACGAGGAACTAGGGCAGCTACCGAGTCTACTACCAAAATATCAATAGCCCCAGAGCGAATCAGTCCTTCTGCAATTTCTAGCGCTTGTTCTCCATAATCGGGCTGTGCAAAGATCAATTCATCCACATCAATCCCCAAAGAATCGGCATAAAAACGATCAAAGGCGTGTTCGGCATCTACAAAGGCAGCAATTCCACCATTCTTCTGACATTGTGCAATAGCATGTAGCGCAATAGTTGTTTTTCCTGAAGATTCAGGCCCATAAATTTCAATTACACGTCCTTTTGGAAATCCATTGGTTCCTAAAGCAACATCTAAGGCTACAGAACCTGTAGAGATGGTTTCTATTTTTTCTACTTGTTGGTCTCCTAAGCGCATTACCGCTCCTTTACCATAGCTTTTTTTGAGGCGATCTAAAGTAGTTTGTAGTGCCTTTAATTTGTTGTCATCTGCAGGTGTGCTCTTCTTGGCCATTCTGTTTCTAGTTTTAAATGATTTACATTTATGTGAATCCTATGAGTTGTTATACAACATTTTGTTTAGGAATGGATTCTTTGTCAAGTTGATTACAAATATACACGAATCTCGAACGCTTTGCAAGTTTTCTAAACAAAAAAACACTACATTTTGCAAAATAATGTTTCTACAAGTTGTTTTAACAAGCTCTTAAATGAAAGTTTTTGTTTCAACTGCTTTAAGATTAGTTATTTTGTGTTTCTAAATAAGCAGTTGGTAAAGGGGTATACTGTAGATTGTAGAAAAATGTTTGGTTTTTGGGCAATTATTTAAAAAATTTGTTGTGGGAATCTTGTTGGGGGCGGTATATTAGCCGTAATTTTAGGATAGATAGACAACTTTTTATTTATTATCTGCATCTTAACTATAAGGGAAACTGTTTTAATACACCATTTAATCTAACACTACTTTGTGAGGCACTGGCACCAGGTGTTTTACCAGCTATTCACAAAGTATTATCCATATCATACAATGAACTATTTTTTACGTTTTATTGCTACTTATTTTTTTAAGGGGGGCTTGTTTTTGCTGTCATTATTGTTCTTAATCAGCAGTTGTACCAATCAACAACGTTCGCGCTTATCAGTTAGTCCTAGTGCTTATGGCAAGGTGGATAACATTATGATTGTAGCCGATGATTACACTTGGAATACCACCATTGGTGATACTTTTAGAAGTGCTTTTGAGGCACTTTATCCCGTAACGCCACAGCCCGAGCCCCTGTATGATTTGCGTTTCAAAACGCCTAAGGAATTTAAGGAGGGTAAAATTTTTAGAACGTTTCGTTCTATTGTAATTATGGGTGTATTGGATGATGACAATGATGGTGCTACAGAATTAATTAAACGGGCTATTGGGGATGAAAATGTAAAACGTGCCTATGATGATCCCAACTATAGTGTTGCTATTCACAGAAATAGATGGGCACAAGGTCAGACCATTGTTTATTGGTTTGCGCCCACTCGGACGGCACTGCTCCAATCAGTCGCTCAAAATTATGAACGGGTCATGAACCAGTTTAATGAAGCAGATACCAAACGTTTTATTGAGCAAATATATGCTCCCGGCCAAAATGTAGAAGCGAGCAAGGCCGTCTTGGATTTGTTTGATATGAGCCTCAAAGTGCCTAGAGAGTATATAATAGCCAATGTAGATAGCGTGTCGATTTGGATGCGAAAGGAGACCGACAAAACCAGTAGTAATATTTTTATTTATAGCTTGCCACTGGCCGATTCTACCCAACCCAACCCCGAACGCCACAAATACATTCGCGATAAGCTCACCAAGCAATATTTTTCTACACACATTGAGGATTCGTACATGCGTATTGACGATCGCTACATGCCTATTTATTATCAAACGATGACTTTTGATGGCAAGCCCACCCTACAGGCACGGGGGCTTTGGGGCATGGTCAATGACTTTATGGGCGGCTCTTTTGTGTCTTATATGATGCTGGATGAAGACCACAATCGAGTCCTTTTCTTGGATGGTTTTGTACATGCACCAGGGCAGAAAAAACGCCCCGAAATGCGCCGACTGGATATGATTTTTTCTACTTTGGTGGTGCAGTAAAGGGGATGTGCTAGTAGGGGTGTAGGCTATACACTATCAGGGGCGTAGGCTATACACTATCAGGGGCGTAGGCTATACACTATCAGGGGTGTAGGCTATACACCCCTACTAGTGCATGGCATCAAATTCCCGTACAATTTGGGTAAACATTCTCAATTCGTGGTAATAATCGACCAAACGTTCAAAACTATTGTTGGAGTAAATCAGACTGGCGGTGAGCATGTTTTCGGGTTCGTCTATGGCCATGTAAAAATGGCTGTTGTAGAAAGAGGCGTAGACTTTTTTGCCGCTGCTTACCCGATATTGCAGCACGGTTTCTAGCAATTCGGGTGTTAGAATTTCTTTGTAATTGATGTTTCTATCCAAATACACAATAAATGCCTCATCAAAAGCCTCGTTGCCTGTGTTCATCAATTCATGGCCTCCATAACGCACATAATCTTTCATGGTAGCTAGGAATTTCTGTCCATCCACTCGTGGAATCATAACAATTCTGCCCTTAAAATTGGTATTAAAATTAGCATGAAAAAACACCCCTGAAAACCAACGATCGAGCCGCTTACGCAATTTGCTGCTATGCCGAATTTCAAGTTCGCACAACTCAAAAAATATCTCTCCGATTTTGCCCATAATGTAATCCTCGCCCCGATAATCATCCACTTTGTACGGAAAAATACGACTTCGTTGGAAGGTATCTTTACTAATAAACTCTCTATGATAATAGGTCAAATCATCACTCATAAATTCTAACAAACCCTTCATTACAATGGGCTTATAGCCTGCTCTAAACACCTCTGATCGGTATTGATAAAAACGCAACAACAACAACCAAGGTACGGCCAAAAAAACAGAAAGGGCAAACATATCCAGTTGTAAAATGAATATGGAAAATAAGGTCAATAGCACCACGCCCATAGCCATAAAAAAAAGCAATTGTATGCGCTTTTTTTCAAATGCCACCAATCGTCGATAAAGATGGTCATTATAGAATCTTCTAAATTTCTTTATGTCTTCGTCTTGTCTCATTACAAGTCCAGTCGTGATAATGTCTAATTTGCCTACCCCATGTTTAGGTTTTGTTTGTAAAAAAACAAAAATCCATGAAGTATTAGTCATTTGACACACAAATTATTATTGTATGATGCTATTTTAGTAATAAAGTAGTATTTTTGCTATTCCATTTTTTTATATGTAAATATATGAATTCAAAATAAAAGTGTAGAAACTATACAAAAGCTCTATTTATTCTAGTTCTTATAGTAATTTTATTTTGCATCTATCAAATACAATTTTGTATGTTCCATTTTGTTTTGTTCTTGCTGTGTGTTCTTCCCACTACATGGCTGCTTGGTCAAAAGAATATTATTTTTGAAGAAAATTTTGATGATAATTTTTTGCAGTGGATGCACGGTGAAAATACCGACTATAAAGCAACGGTAGAAGATGGGTATTACAAAGTTGCTTACAAACACCAGCAAGGAGCTTGGTATTTTTGGCAGTCTATACCCGTACATCCTGATACTTCCTACAACATAGAAAGTAAAATCACGCCCTTCTTTGAGTCCAAACAAAGTGTTTATGGCCTTATTTGGGGGGTGCGTGACCTCAATAATTATAATGCTTTCTTGATTTCTAATGAAGGCAAAGCCGCCGTGATGGTTTGTAAAAATGGCCAACTGAACAAAATTGTCAATTGGACGCAAGTTAGCCAATACCAAACAAACCAAGCCCATTTGCTTTCTATTCGCAAGAACAATGGACAAATGCACTACTATCTCGACGATAAACTGGTGCTACAAACCCCTATTCTCCCCTTTCATGGCGATTTGTTGGGCTTTATTATTACAGGCAAAACACGCGCCCACATTGACTACCTGCTGGTGCATCAAGATCGGGCCATCAACTTGGTAGAAGATTCGTTGGAGGGCTACGAGCGACAAAACTTGGGGGCCAATATCAATTCTCCTTATGCCGAGCTGCATCCCTTGATTACACACGATGGACAACGCCTATTTGTGACTAGAAAAGGACACCCTCAAAATCTGGGTGCAGAAAAAAGAGACGATGCTTGGGTAGCCCACAAACAGGCTGATGGTTCTTGGGGGCCACTTGAGCCATTGGGGCCACCCTTCAACAATAATAATCACAATCAAGTAATTGCGGCTTCTCCTGATAACAACACACTGCTTTTGGGCAATACGTATTTGGCCAATGGCCAATCCAAGGGCAAGGGTGTTTCTATTAGTCATCGGCAGGCTGATGGCTCTTGGGAAATTCCTAGAGATGTTATTATTGATAATTTTTATACAGACAATCCTATACATAGCATCTACTTGGCGGCCTCTAAACAATTGTTATTGTTATCATTAGAACGACACGATACCAAAGGGCATTTGGATTTGTATGTCAGTTTTTTGCAGCCCAATGGACATTTTTCGCCCCCCAAAAACTTAGGCTCTACCATCAATACCCCTTATGCAGATGGCACACCATTTTTGGCAGCCGATGGCAAAACGCTGTATTTTTCTTCTGCTGGTCATGGCGGTTATGGTTCTACGGATATTTTTGTCAGCCGCCGCTTGGATGATAGCTGGGAAAATTGGTCAACGCCGCAAAATCTGGGTCCCAAAATCAATTCCAACCGCTGGGAAGCTTATTACAGTACTTCTGTATTTGGCGATCGGGCTTACTTTGTTTCTACCCAAGGCCCCGGCCACATAGGAGCAGAGGATATTTATGAAATTGTTCCTCCTAAGTCTGCTCGTCCTACCCCAACCTTTCTAATTAGAGGAAAAGTTTTGGATGCGGCTACCAAAAAACCATTACGGGCTAAGATTTATTATTATAATACGGCCACAAAAAAGGAACAAGGAAGCGCACTTTCGAGCAGCCAAGAAGGGACGTATCAAGTTGTATTGCCCCCTAAACAATCGTATAACTTTCTAGGATATTGTGATGGCTATTATCCTGTAAACAAACGAATTGAAGTAGATAACATTGAGCAGTCTACTGTAAAATATATCGAACTCTATTTACATCCCATTGAGGTTGGGCAAACAATTCCTTTGTCTCAATTGGTGTTTGACAAAAATACACAAGCATTAGATCCGCACTCTACCCAAACACTGGATCAATTGCTACATTTTATGAAACGCTATCCTCAAATGCGCCTTGCCCTGCATAGCAAAACCCCCGAACAGAGGCAACAAATACAGGATTATTTGTTCCAAAAAGGAATACCTGATAACAGAGTCACCCTAAGCCCCAAGGCGACCGATGCCCCTCATTTTAGTATTACCTCTATGGCTGCTACCCAAGAATCTGTATGGTACAGCGGAAATTTTGAAGCGGATTTGTCGGGCAAAAACGTTCGAGAAGGGCAAATTTTTCGGCTCAATCATACTTACTTTGAGGCCGATTCGTCCAATTTTACACCATTGACTATCAGAGAATTGCAGCAAGTGGCTACCTTTTTGGCCAAAAATTCTAGCATAAGCATAGAAATTGGAGGCCATACCAATGGCTTGCCGCCGCATTCGTATTGCGATACCTTATCTACCAGACGTGCCCGCAATGTGGCGCAATATTTAATTACACTAGGAGCCAATCCTAAACAAGTGCAGTATCACGGCTATGGCAAACGCCAACCTGTCGCCAGCAATCACACCCTAAGAGGCCGCCAACGCAACCAGCGCGTGGAGCTCAAAATTTTGTCTACAAAAAAAGTAGAGAGATAGCCCACTAGAGGCTATCTCTCCAAAACATTACGACCCAAAAAGCAATGTTTTACATTTTATATTTCCTGTATTACTTACAGAACGTAACTATGCTGCAAAACGTCCATTGGGTTTTATTTTTTTTATAATAGATGATAAGGACTTGCGCTAGTTCTAATATTCTAGGAGTTTTTCTTGCTGCTTTCGCAAACGCCTTGCCTTGGCCTTGGCATGATCCCACAGGTCATAACTGAGGTAGGTGGTTATGGCTGTATGCTTGTAAGTAATCGGAAGAAAATACCTAAAATCCGTCAAGCCCCAATGTCCTCGCACGCCCAATCGGAAGCGTTTGTAACCTAATTCTACACCTACTACGGCATTGATGTTGCCCCAGTACGTGCCGCCAGTTTGAAGCACTGCACCAGGTTGACCATTTGTAGCAATGCCAACTTCGCTCCCTCCTTCAAATATTATTCCCCAGCCTTTACCCAGTTGTAAATTATATCCTCCTAATAAAGGAATAACCCAGTAACCTGTCGTCCAAGGCAATGTACTAAATAGAGGTAAGTTTCCTGCTCCTAAAACCATTAAAGAAAAGCCTGTTGAAAGTCTTAGGTTCTTATAATCATACTCATATTCAAAACCTTGAAATGAGTAATGCAAAAAAGAAAAGTTAACAAGGCTACCATAATACCCCCCACTTAAAGGATTAGGATTAATTGCCCTGACTTTAGATGCCGTCCACCCCCCTGTAATACTTATCCTGCTTTGAGCAACACTATAACTAAGATTAGTCCATAAAAGTATTAGCAAGGCTACAATTCGCATTATTTACATATTTATTAGATCATTAAATACACTATCATCCGTATAGCAACCTTCCCAGACAGCTTTGATTCTAATACTAGATACTTGGTCGTTCATGTGGCCACACCACCCAGGGCCATCAAACCAAGGATAAGTTCTAAAATTAAAACAAGGAGGATAATAAAAAATAGACTTCCCCAGCTATAGGAGAAAGTCTATTTGATTGTTATTATTCTTAACAAAAACAACCAATACCATAATTACATCCTAATCCTTATACTCCTCTACCACCTTATCATCAGGTTTTAGGTCTACCTTATCTGTGGCTTTGTTGGGATAATCTAGCTGTTGCAAGACATAGCGAATGCTTTCTAGGCGAGCAGATTTTTTGCGATCGGCTTGGACGATGACCCAAGGGCTGTTTTTGCTGTGGGTACGCTCAAACATAGCATCTCTGTATTGGGTGTATACATCCCACAATTCTTGTGCTTTGGCATCAATGGGGCTGAGTTTCCAGTGTTTTAGAGGGCTGTTTTTTCTATCGGCAAAACGTTTGGCTTGTTCTTCCTTGCTGGTATCTAGCCAAAACTTGAACAAGATGATGCCAGAATCTTGAATCATGCGCTCTACGTCCTTGACTTGGCCCATAAAACGTTCGTACTGTTCTTCTGTGCAAAAACCATTGACAGGTTCTACCACCGCACGATTGTACCAGCTTCTATCAAAAAAGACAATTTCGCCTGTATTGGGCAGTTGATTGATGTAGCGTCTAAAATACCACTGCCCTCGCTCCTCCTCGGTGGGTTTGGGCAAGGCAACAATACGTGTAGATCTAGGAATGAGATGTTCTACAAAACGGCGAATCGTGCCTCCTTTGCCAGCAGCATCACGCCCCTCAAAAACAATAGCCAGTCTCAAGCCCTGCTCTATTACCCATGCTTGCATTTTGAGCAATTCTACTTGCAGTTCCTCTAATTCTTTTTCATACTTGAGCGTAGCCAAGAGTTTTTTGACGTTGACTTCTTTTTTGGACAATAGTTTTAAATACCCTTGCTTGGTATTAAGGCGTTCTAAATCGGCTGCTGTAATGGGTAAATCTTGCATAATAATAATTTAAATAGCCTTGGTGGGCTACTCTACTTAATTATTACCAGACAAAGTAGCAGTTACCCAAAAGAAGGCCATACGAGATTTGAGGTAAGATACTTGTTGCTTGATTAGTTTGCGTTGAGCGTCTAGGAGTTGATTTTGTCGAACGTTGACCAAAAACACCGAAGATTCGCCCAAGTTGAGCTTGATGCGTTCTGCATCTAGTAATAGCGTGTAATTATTCACCATTTGCTCTAAAGTCTGGGTCTGAGCAGCAAAAATTTGTACCTCATTAAAATAATTTTCTAACTTAACTTTTAGGTCACGTTGTTTGTTATTCAATTGAAATTCAGTGGCACGCACCTTTAAGTCTGTTAAAGCTAAGTCAGCCCGTTCTTTTCTCAAAAATAAAGGCATACTAAATTCAACTCCTAGTTTATAATTCTCAATAGGAGCTACGCCTTCTGTTCCAAAAAAATCAACACTTTCTACCGATAGAAAATTGTATTTGACATTGAGTTTGGGCAATAATTTATTGCTATTGAGGCGGCGTTTGAGTGCCAAATCCTTGAGTTTGAAATCATAAGCCACCAAACTGGGATGTTCCTCCAGTAGAGTCATGCTATTCTGCAAAACATCCTCCTCTAGTGGCGTGGTATTCAATTGTTGCAAGACTACAGGATAAACGGTTTCGTCTAAGAGCATTGGATTATCGGCATTGTCCCACAAAAAAGCAGAAACAGCACGACGGGTATTATTAAACTCTACCAAACTATTGGCGAGTAAAACCTCACGCTCTTGTACCTGAATAAAGTCTTTGAGTGTATCAATAGCAGGCTTATCTCCCTGAAAAAAGGAAGTGCGGGTAGCTGCAAGTTGCTGTTGAGCGGCTACTAGTGATTGTTGAACAACTAACAATTCATTGTAAGCCTTGGTCCAATCCCAGTATTTTTTGCCTGCATCATACAACAAATCATTGAGTGCAATTTGGATTTCGGCCTCGCTTGCTCCTTCGAGCAACCGTGCTTGTTGTAGTACAATTCGTCGTTCGCTGGTGATGAGGCCCTGTAGTAATGGGATTTTCACCCCCAAATAAGCTTGTCCTACATCGGGCAAGGTACGTTCTGGGTTTAGATAATAACCATTGGCATAATTATACCCACCTTCTAGCTCTATATCTGACCATATCGGCACTTTTAGATAAGCATTAAGAATATTGAAGTAGGTATTTTCTTTGAATTCTTTGTAATCCCAATTTGTTCCAATTTTGGGATCAAATGCCCCTCTTGCTTTTTGAAGATAAGCTTTTGCTTCTTCGCGCTGCAAATTTGCCCGTTTGGCCAACGGGTGATTGATGTACACTTGCTCCAAATACTGCTCAAAGGTCAGCGTTACAGAGTCTGTTTGAGCCTGTGTATTCAATAACCAACAACAGCAAATTCCAATTAAAATATAACGCATGTTTCTATTTTTTCAAATTGTTGGCAGGTGCTTTGAGTTTGATTGTTTTCAACTCATTATTCTGATAAAAATCAGGTGGAAAACCATTGAGCTGTCGCCAAAACTCATACCATAATGGTACATCATTGAGCAAGATAGAGGCACTAGCACCCGTTCCTACTCTCAGTTCCTTTGGCCAAGGTTTGTCAATATTGGCAGGTGGTGAAATCAATACACGGTAGGTACCATTTTCATTGGCAACATTATCTATAGCAATGATTTTTCCTTTGAATGTTCCATAAGATTGGTTGGGCCATCCCGAAAAAACAAAGGCAGGCCAACCATCAAATACCAATAAAACCAAACGGCCTGTGTCCAATAGGGGATAATCCATAGGTAAAACATAAGTTTCAACCGTTAGTTGATAGCCTGTAGGCATAATAGCCAATAAAGGATCGGTTTCCTTCACCAGTTCGCCCAATCCCTTGCTGTAGATTTTGGTAATATAGCCATCTTGTGGTGCAATTACATAATAAAAACTAGAACGGCGCTCATAACTCGCATATTGGGTTTCTAACTTGGCTATTTGGCTTTCTGCATCATAAATACTAGAAATGGCCGTAGAGCGATCGGAGCGTACTTTTGCCATTTTGTCGGCATACTCACTGCGTATGGTGCTCAACTCAATTTGGGCATTGAGCAATTGGTTGCGTGTAGCCAAATATTTGTTTTCTGAAGCGATTAGTTTGGCTTGCGTGGCTTGCACTTTATTGCGCTTGTCCTCTACATCAGTAAGCGATTTAATGCCTTGCTGATACAGGGTATCGGTTCGGTTGAACTGGCGCACAGCAATGGTGTAGGCAGTTTGAGCCGCACCAACATCTATGCTATCGGCCGTTGCTTTGAATTGGAATTGCTTGACTTTGTTTTCTGTTTGTTCCAACTTAAAAACCAGTGCGCTACCAATGGCCTCCAGTTGGTCGGCGAGTGCGGTAGCTTTGTCATTGTAAGCCGTTCGGGCCGAGGACTTGGCATTGACCTGTGCTTGTGTTCGTTGCAAGAGCTTTGGATCAAAATAATCGGCCTTGACCTCTGACAAAAAGGCTAAGGTATCGCCTGCCTTTACAGACTCACCCTCTCGCACATACCAACGCTCGATTTTACCCGGAATAGTGCTGTAAACACTTTGTGGTCGATGTTCGGGGCGTAGGGTGGTTACTTTACTTTTGGCCACAATATTTTGTGTCCAAGGCAAGAAAGAGAGGATTACCACCAGAATAAAAAATGCGGTCATCCAGAACGTAAGCTGGCGAGCAATCTTAGAAACCATAACTTGGTCAAAAGCACTATAAGTCCATAGCGTCTTGTCTTTAATTTTATTTTCTGATAGGTTTAACATAACTGATAAATTGAGGGATAATACTAGGCAACATCATCAAATAGTTGTTCAAAATAGGGTTGTTGTTGTAACATTTCGTAGCTCCCCCTAAAGATAATGCTACCTTTGTCCATCACTACAATGCGGTCACAAGCGCGTGCCATTCTAGCACTTCTACTAACAGCCAGCAATGTCCAAGGATTGGCTCGATTGGTTAAGATTTCAATAATTTTCTTAGAATCATCCCCATTGAGGCTATCCAGTAGTGGTTCTGTTACCACCAAACGAGGAGTGTCCACAATACAGCGTGCCAAAATCATTTTCTTGATAACACTCTGGGGCAAGTTTTCTCCATCCGAGGTAATCATGGTATTAAATCCTTCTGGTTGTTCCTTGATGTAAGACAATAAATTAACTTGCTGCGAAACACGAATAATATCCTGAATACTTACATCTTCTCTTCCCATAGAGATATTTTCGGCAATGGTGCCATGAAACAAATGTTCCTCACTAACATGATCTCCTATATACGAGCGCAAACTAGCAATGTTGATGTTCTTGATTGGAATATCGTTGTAAGAAATGTTTCCTTCAAAACCATCGTACCAACCCATGATAATTCTCAACAAGCTAGATTTGCCCGATGCACTGGTTCCTACTATACAAATACGCTCCCCTCCTTTGATATCAAGATTTATTTTGTCCAATACTTTGTACTGGTGGCTCCCCAAGATATAAGTCAAATCATTGATATGGATTCTAATACCATTGGGGCAGTGTACCTCTTTGAAATCCAATCCTTTTTCATCTTCTAGTGGCAAGTCGGTTACTAATCCAATTTTTTCTACGGCTGTCAACAAATCAAAAATCGTCTCCATTCCCATTACAATTTTATCCAAAGAGTTGAGAATGATAATAATTACAATTTCAGAAGCCACAAACTGTCCGATGTTCAATTCGTTATTAATAACCAGCAAACCACCGATAGAAAGCAGTGCTGCGGTAGCCAATGTTTTGAGTACCACGACACTAACAATTTGAGCTTTTACCACCTTAAAGTGTTTCTTCCTATGCTGCAAATAGCCTTCAACCAATTCATTGGTCTTTACTGTAGGGTATTTGGTACGGCCAGCCAACTTAAACGAACCCATTGTGCGGCCAATTTCTTCTAGCCAGTAGGCTACTTTATATTTGTATTTGGATTCTAATAAACTAGAGGACAAACCGGGCGCAAAAGTACTCATTACAACTATGCTAATCAATAACAAAAGTACCAAGCCAAACACAACAAAAAATGGATGATATAGCGCTAGGAGAATTAATCCCAATACAATTTGAAAAGAGGCAGCCGATAAATCTACCAAAATCTTGGGCATCCCTTTTTGTATAGATAAAGTATCAAAAAAACGATTGGCCAATTCTGGCGCATATTGATCTTTGATTTTTTCCATACGCAAACGAGGCATTCTGTACGCAAATTCAAAGGCCGAACGCATGAATATTCGCTGTTGAATAGTCTCTGTGATAATATACTGCATCAATCGCAGCCCTCCTCCAATGGCCGTTCCTAGAGAAACAATAAAAATCAATACGATCCAAGAAGAGGAAATTTGATTGAGGGCAATTAAATTGATAATAGCCTGAATACCAACGGGTATTGTCAAACTAATAATACCCTCAAAGACAGCATAGGTATATATATATCCAATATCCCCTTTGTCAAGTTGTAGGAGCCTAAAAAAACGCTTGAGCGGATGCCCTTTGAGTGTGTTCATAGCAAAGCTTATTCAAAATAATAGTAACACTATTGTTTAGATCATAGGAAATACAAATGAAACGCAAAAGAGTTTAACTAGTTTTGTCTTTCGTGTATAATCTTTTGTTAAAAAACAATGAATTGGTGTTAAGCTTACAAAACCACCCATTGAATCCCCAAAAAACACAAGCCCTTCATCAGAAAAGCCATCTCTGAAATCTATCAAAGATGGCTCAAATAATTTAGCTATTACTGGATATAATATAGAACAAGGTTACTCTATTGGAGTATTTATTCCATTTGTAGTAATTGTTTTTATAGATTCGGGAACCAATACCACATAATGTATATTCTCCGTACATTCTCTCCCCTTTACCAAAACCACATTGCTATTTACCTTGCGTTTTATCGTTAATGTTCTATTAGCAGCATCCATACTTGTAATCAACTCGTAACGACCTGATTTTACCAAATATTCTAACAAAGCATTATTGGTCATATTACTCAATGTCACGTGCAATTCTACAACAACTCTACTGCTCTTAGTTCTCTTAATTTCTATATCTTCTGAGCGCAAATCTAATTGAAGGGAAGCGCTACTACCTACACTAATGGTTTGGTTGGTGGAGGCGGTGGCCTGTGCAAAACATATAGAATAAGTAAATAAAAATACTATTGCAAATAAATGTTTCATAGAATTAATTCAGGAAGTGGAATAAATCTAGTTTACAGATTTCAGGAAAGTTTTTCAAAAAAATCACTTCCAAAGATAAGTAATTGTTAAGAAAAAACAAAACAACATTTTTGATTGGAACCTCACTGAAGCTGCTGGTATAGAGCTACTTAACCAAACAAAGCCTACATAGTATGGCTTACCAAGCAACTACACCAATACATATTCTAATATGTACACAAAAACCAAATAATATTTGCCATTTGTCTTGTATTAAGAACTAGCGAACTAGTACATTAAAAAAACAAAAAAAATGACTTAATATAATTTTTGTGACATAGAAATACTGAAAATTGATTATTCTTAACAAGGGCTTGTTTAAACATTCGAGAGCAGCCCCTAGCTTACTAGCACTTGCAAAACGATCGAAGCTATTTGATAGAGTGTATCAAATAGTTGGGGCAGCAGAACAGAGGCTTTGCCGAACTGAATCATAAGCAATGCACACTAGCTCACATAAGTAAGTATTTGGGTGTTTTTGAACAACTTCTAAGAACGAGTACAAAAAAACATCATTCTTTTCCGTCTACTAATGTGCTATTATTGGAGTACTTGACACTGGCGGGCATATAGATAGTGTACTCTAGTGTTTCTACACATTCTTGTCCTTTGACGACAATTACGTCATTCGTTTTTTTGGAAGAAATGGTTAGCTCACGTGTTGTAGCATCAACCGTTTTGGTAAGATCATAACGCCCACTATTGCAAACAAAATCTAATAGTCGGTTATTGGGTAAGGAAATGGTCACTTTGGTTTCTACCAAAATGCGTGTTCCCTTAGTTTCTTTCATTTCTATTTTTTTTGCTACTACATTGATATTAACTTTTTCTGTTGCATCAAGGGTAAAAGTTTGGTGTAATGTTTTTGATACTTGACAAAAACACACTTCTGTTCCAAACCAGCACAGTAGTAGTATAAAAAACAATCTCAACTTCATTAGTTAGGTAGATTTATATAGATTGGAGTAAGTTTGATGGTGTTTTTTTAAATTAAGGCTAATAGAAATGATCATTTTTTATGATGACGAATTAGTCTATACACAGTACAAACTAAGTCCAATCATTTTGGGAGTATTGGCAATTAAAAGCTATAAATTAACACTTACTTTCATTAACGCACAGCAGCTTATTATTAAAATAAATTATTATTAAAAATAACAAAGTAAGAAAACAAATAGACCTTCAATTACTCAAAAGTAAGTGAAATCTATGGAGATTTTATCTTCTTAGAATAAAAATTACCTAAAAACTATGCTTTATTCTTAAAAATGGGGCTGTTTTAGATAAAAAACACCAAAAAGTCTCATTTTTTTTTGAGCATTAAGATGATTTTTGTCCGTCACGGCTTTGTATTTTAGAGCCCAACTGATTGTTCAATATGGCATATCAAACAATCAGTTGGGTTCACAAATGTTGGGAAGTGAGCAAGCTAGGTTCTTCTATTTTATTGCGCCTTAAGTTCTTGTTGTATTGTCTTCCATTGGTCGTATCCCCCCTCTATATCATAGACTTTTTCAAATCCCAATTCTTTACAACGGGTAGCCGTTTTGTTGCTTCTCCCTCCTCGTTTGCAGTACACCACCAAGGGGCGTGTTTTGTCTAGTTGCTCTAATTGTGCTTCAAAATCATCTGCATAAAAATCAATATTAACAGCACCCTCAATGCTTCCTGCACCAAACTCTTCGGGAGTTCGTACATCTACCAATTGAAAATCTGTCTGCTGCTGGCTCATTTTTGTATACGCTTGCCAAGTAATCAACTCCTGCCCCGCAGAAGTAGCAGATGGAGTGCAAGCAATTATAAAACACAACATAAATCCTAACAAAACCAAAAAACGTGCATGTATCATCTATTCTTATTTTAAATACTAGTTATTCTGTCAAAAAAAAGGCTATAAAAAATTGTTGCCGTATCTTACCAAGGTATTTGAGTTTACAACAATATACAGCACTGCTGTTGAATAACAAAATAGATTTTTTCACAACATTATTATTAGCCATGCAAAAAACACTAGCCATTGGGTGTGACCATGCAGGTTTTGATTACAAAGCTGCAATCAAAAATTATTTAGAAAAAGAAGGGTGGAGCATAGAGGATTTTGGAACAGACTCTCAAGATTCTGTTGATTATCCAGACTTTGCACATCCTGTTGCCAAGGCGGTTGCGTCAGGACAAGCACTTTATGGAATCGTTCTTTGTGGTAGTGGCAATGGTGTGGCTATTACGGTCAATAAATACCCTGCCATTCGTGCAGCACTCTGCTGGAACAAAGAGTTGGCCCAATTGGCACGCCAACACAACGATGCCAATATTTTGGCTATTCCTGTGCGTTTTATTAGTCAAGAAACAGCCTTAGAAATGGTTGCAGCATTTTTCAACAGTTATTTTGAAGGTGGCCGCCACCAACGTCGGGTAGATAAAATCACAACATCGTCTTAGATTACAACACTTCTACCTATTCATTTTTATTCCAATACCACAACAATGAAAACATTACAATACCAACACTTATCTATTGAACAGAAAAATAATTATGTTATTCTCCAGTTAGATCGTGGCAAAGCCAATGCCCTCAACCAAACTATGGTAGATGAATTGCGTGACTTTATTCGAGTTGCCACACAGGAAGACAGCATTGAGGGCGTTCTTTTGACAGGTAAGGATCATTTTTTTAGTGGCGGTGTGGATTTGCTAGAGGTTTATTATTATGATTCGGCTGGTATTCGCAATTTTTGGGGTTCTTTTTTAGAATTAGCGGCAGAGGTGGTTGCCTTTCCCAAGCCGATGGTAGCGGCCATTACGGGGCATAGCCCAGCAGGGGGCTGTATTTTGGCTTGTGGTTGCGATTATCGTGTTATGGCAGATAATGATAAGTATAAAATTGGCCTCAATGAAATGGCCGTGGGTATTGCTCCCCGAAAAGGTATTTTGGATTTGTATGCGTTCTGGATTGGACGCAGATATGCTTACCAGTACTTGCTAGAAGGCACGATTATGAACAGTAGCCAAGCTCTAAAAATAGGTTTGGTAGACGAATTGCAACCACTAGAAAATACAGTGGCCACAGCAGAAGCCAAATTACAACAATACCTAAAATTGCCACAGCAAGCCTTTCAGCAAACCAAAAAAGCACTAAGAGCTGCTGTAGTAGCATCCATGAACGAAAATTTTGAAGCAAATTTGGATAAGTTGCACCAACAGTTGCTCTCAGACGAAAGCCGAACCATTATGGGACAGGTAGTTGATTTTCTGAAGAGTAGAAAATCAACTACTGCCTAATTGGTAGCCACTAAGACTACTCATAAGAGGCCATAACCTCCTCTACAGTTTGCTCTACCTTGCGGTAACGGGCTTGTTTTTGCAAGTGCCAAGGCTCTGCTACCCGTTGGGTGCAATCTTGTACGCTACACGATTCGCACGTTACGCCTACCTCCTGCTTGGGAAAGTTGGTTTCCTTGAGGAATTGCAATTTTTTCTTTAGGTGAGGCGACAAGAGCATACCAATGCTAATACTTCTGTAAATGTCTTTCTTAAACGGATCTTTATTGGCAGAAGAGAGCACCAAGTACTCGTTCTTAGAATCTGCATAAGCAGAAATTTGCATTCCAAATACAGACTTTTTCTGATCAGACTCCTGAAATTGCTGAATAGTCTGCAAGGAAATCCAACGCCTACAATAATGGTATTGGTTTTGATTGGCATGAGGACTCTGCTGTTGGGTAATATGCAACTCCTTGCTCAATCTGTATACAGAAGTACCTTTCTTGTACGTAAATCGCAGAAAGAATAGATTTTTGATATTGAATACCTGTGGCAGAATATTGGTCAAACGTTGATAAAAAGTTTCGTCCGAGCAATTATAACTCTTAATAATCTTGAGCAACCGTCGTCCACTCCATTCCTTGGCGGCAAACAATTCTTGGAGCTGGCCCACCAATCGTTCTTGTGGAATAATCAAAGCACCAGCAAAATAAGAAGCAATAAAATTATTGAGCACTTGGTCAAATCTATCAAACTTAATCCACGGAAACGTATACAACCTATCCTCAATCTTTAGAAAATTGTAAGCAATCTCCTTGGCGTAAATAAACGTTTGTTGTGCCTCCGAAATCTCCTGACTCAATAGCAGTACACACTTATTGGGTATAAAAATGCTTCTCAAAGCCCCCAAATTACTATGTGTTGACAATGTTTTTTTGTCAATCGTATAATTAAACTCCTCTATTAAAATTTCTTCCAAGTCCTGAGCAGTTACCATTTTGGTCAAATCTATCTGATAAGCCTTGGCAAAACGCTGTACATGCTCTTCAATATCCTCAAAATAATTGTTGTGGGCTTCTTGATACGAACGCAAGGAGGCCAAAAAAAAACTCTCTCTAGTTAGGTTATAATTCTGTGCAATTTTGATAATAGTGCTGATAAAAGCATTGATCTTGCTGGGTGCTTTGGCTATAATATCAATGAGTTGTGTTTCGCGTACGCCAAATAATTCGAGCGGAATTTCTTTCAAAATTTGCGATTGGAGAATATCTCCCACAGGTGCCAGATTTTTATCCAATTTTAGCGAAACCAAATGGTCATAGGGCACGTCCAAACTATCGGACAAAATTACAATCTTATCCATCTTGGGGTACTTTTTTCCCTTTTCAATCTCATTAAGATAAGATTTTGACAAGCCTGTCAATTTGGACAATCCAAATAAAGAAAGATTTCTTTCTGTTCTAATCTGCTTGAGCTTGAGCCCAAAAATGAGCTTGATATATTTGTCTTCGATAATCATAGTCCTAAAGATATAAAATATTAGCGAACATAAAAAAATAACGATTTTTCACTTTTAGCGAACGTTCGCTATTAGAGTTCAACAATTTTTCTTATCATTGTAACGTTATACAAAAAAACAACAGCAATGAAAACCAAAATCGAATCAACAGAAATACAGTTTAACGGAGTAGATGAAGCAAAATATGCTACTATACTTACCCCAGAGGCCAAGGCCTTTTTAGTGGCCTTGCATGAGCAATTTAATGAGAAACGATTGGCCTTATTGACCAAGAGAGAAGCTACGCAAGAGTTTTTTGACCAAGGAAATTTTCCCTCCTTTCCGGTAGAAACAGCTGCTGTCAGAAATTCTGACTGGGTGTGTAAGCCTCTACCACAGGATTTGCTGGACAGAAGAGTAGAAATTACCGGCCCTGTAGAGCGCAAAATGATTATAAATGCCCTCAATTCTGGTGCTAAGACCTTTATGGCAGATTTTGAGGATAGCAATGCGCCTACTATTGACAATATTTTGGGTGGTCAACAAAACTTGTTGGATGCCAACAATAGAACGATTTCTTTTTATAATGCCGCTAAGGACAAGACCTACCAGCTAAAAGAGGAGGTAGCTGTTTTGTTGGTTAGACCTAGAGGGTTGCACCTCAATGAGCGTCACTTATTGGTAGATGGAGCCGTTATGTCAGGTTCCTTAGTAGACTTTGGTTTGTACTTCTTTCATAATATCAAACCTTTGATGGAAAGAGGCTCGGCCACTTATTTCTACTTGCCCAAATTGGAGCATTACCTAGAAGCCAGATGGTGGAATGAAGTATTTGTATTTGCTCAAGATTACTTGAATGTTCCTCAAGATACTATCAAAGCTACTGTTTTGATTGAGACAATTACTGCTAGTTTCCAGTTGGATGAAATCATCTATGAATTGAAAGATCACATGGCTGGTCTCAACTGTGGACGTTGGGATTATATTTTCTCTTACATCAAGCGATTTAGAAACCACCAAAACTTCTTGGTTCCCAACCGTGACCAAGTAACCATGAGTTCACCATTTATGAAGGCTTACTCTCAACGTGTGGTGCAACGCTGCCACAAACGAGGCGTACATGCTATGGGTGGTATGGCTGCCCAAATTCCTGTTAAGAATGATGAAGCTGCCAATCAAGCTGCTTTTGCCAAAGTGGTAAAAGACAAAGAACAAGAAGTAAAAAATGGGCATGATGGCACTTGGGTTGCACACCCCGGCTTGGTAAAAGTGGCTATGGATGTATTTAATGAACACATGCCTAATGCCAATCAAATTGACAATCTTCGTGAAGATTTGAACATCACAGAAGAGCAATTGGTAGAAATGCCTAAAGGCACGATTACGCAAGATGGTATTCGTAAGAATATCAATGTAGGAATTTTGTACATCGAGAGCTGGTTGGCTGGAAATGGTGCAGCAGCTTTGTATAATCTTATGGAAGATGCCGCTACAGCCGAAATTTCTCGTACACAAGTGTGGCAGTGGCTCCACAAAGGCGTGCAACTAGAAGATGGAAAAACATTTGATGTGGCCATGTATCAAGACCTGAAAGCTGGCGAAATCGAAAAAATCAAGCAGTTGGTGGGCCCAGAAGCTTTTGGAAACAAACGTTTTGAACTAGCCATTCAACTCTTTGATGATTTGGTACTATCGGAGGAATTCAAAGAATTCTTGACGCTACCTGCTTATCAATATATCTAAGCATATAACAGCAGCCTCGCACATACAACAACAAAGAGGCTCTTTTTTATAATTCAACAACTCATTACTCACTACACTGTGAATATTGCAAGCAATTGAAAACACCAAAAATCAATTTCTAGCAATCCCCTTACTAATTCGACAAAAGCCACCGAGCCAATGCTTTTTGTCTTTTGTCGAATTAGTCCACTATCGCAGTGCATCAATCAATCAACATTATGAAAAATATAGCACAGGGCAACTACAGTTCTGCTCTAGAGACAGTAAAAGCGCTTAAAGAAAAATTTGGTAGCAAATGGAACAACATCCAACCTCATTATGCTGCTAGAATGGTGACTCAAAACCAATTCAAAACAGGTTTGGATATTGCCAAGTATACTGCTTCTATCATGAGAAAGGATATGGCCGAATATGATGCTGATTCTTCCAAGTATACCCAGTCGTTGGGTTGCTGGCATGGGTTTGTAGCCCAGCAAAAAATGATTTCTGTAAAGAAACATTATAATACTACTAGCAAAAAATATCTTTATCTATCAGGATGGATGGTAGCTGCCTTGCGTTCGGAGTTTGGTCCTTTGCCCGATCAATCTATGCACGAAAAAACGGCTGTGCCTTCTCTAATTGAGGAAATCTATGATTTCTTGCGCCAAGCAGATGCCATTGAGCTCAATGACTTGTTTAGAAGATTGGAAGAGGGTGAAGATGTACAAGATCAGATTGACAATTTTGAAACACATATAGTACCGATTATTGCGGATATTGATGCTGGTTTTGGTAATGAAGAGGCGACTTATTTATTAGCCAAAAAAATGATCAAAGCGGGTGCTTGTGCTATCCAAATTGAAAATCAAGTATCGGATGCCAAGCAATGTGGTCACCAAGATGGTAAAGTAACCGTACCGCACGAGGATTTTATTGCCAAATTGAATGCGGTTCGTTATGCCTTTTTAGAATTGGGTGTAGACGAGGGGGTTATTGTAGCTAGAACCGACTCTGAAGGAGCTGGATTGACTCAAAAACTACCTGTTAGCCAAACGCCCGGTGACTTGGCTTCCAAATATTTGGATTTTGTAGAGTGTGAGCCTGTTACACTAGAAGAGGTCAACAACAATGAGGTATTGCTCAAGAGAGATGGGCAGCTTGTCCGCCCTGTTCGTTTGCCCAATGGCTTGTACAAATTTAGAGAAGAAACCAACATTGACCGAGTAGTATTAGACTGTATTACCAGTCTTGAAAACGGTGCTGATTTGTTGTGGATTGAAACACCTATCCCACACGTACAGCAAATTGCACACATGATTCAACGGGTTAGAGAAGTTATCCCTAATGCCAAGTTGGTGTACAACAACTCTCCTTCGTTCAACTGGACACTAAACTTCCGCCAACAAGTATACGATGCTATGGTAGAGGCTGGTGAAGATGTATCGGCTTATGATGAGAACAACTTGATGGATGTGAAGTACGATGGAACTGAATTGTGCAAGCGTGCTGACGATAAAATCAGAACCTTCCAAGCAGATGCTTCGAGAGAGGCCGGAATTTTCCACCACCTCATCACCCTTCCAACTTACCACACTACAGCACTGCACATGCACACGCTTACTGAAGGTTATTTTAGCGAAGAAGGTATGTTGGCTTACGTAAAAGGCGTACAACGTCAAGAAATCCGCAAAGGCGTATCTTGTGTCAAGCACCAAAGAATGGCTGGTTCTAACCTAGGAGACGATCACAAAACCTTCTTCTCTGGTCAACTTGCGCTCAAAGCTGGCGGTGCCAAAAACACGTCGAACCAGTTTGAACTTCAAGCAGAGGAAGCATTATAAATCAACAACTTATAAACCATACCTACAATCAATCAATTACGATACAACTTCTTTGGTTTATTAAGTTTCTGCCATAATAACTGAGTTTTGTAGCTTGTTATTTTTTCCAATAGTTTCAACACAGAAAAGACTGCTCGCGAATGGCAGTCTTTTCTATTTATAAGCAGCTAGTATTTCCTTTATATACTCCAAATAACAATCCCTCCCCTGCAACATGGCAGAGGAGGGATTTATTTTATTACCAATTAGAATTGGATTTTGGCTAACTCATAGCCTGAATAATATCATATTTAGTCACAATATGACTAATACCAGCCTTGTCTACTGCAATAACAGCAGGGGATTTTTTGGTGATGTACAAATTCAGTTTGTTGATGGGCAGTGTTTCCTCTACCGTTGGGAAAGGATCGACCATAATTTTGTCAATGGTTTGGTCGCTGTTCTCAATCGGGTTGGCAAGCAAACAGCTCAATACATCGTTCTCATTCAATGCCCCTACAATAGCACCGTCCTTCATTACAGGCATTTGAGAAATATCATTTTCCTTCATCAGCTTAAGCGCTTCCTTTACCGTCTGTTGTGCCTCTATAGAGTAGAAGGTTTTGCTATCTTTTTGGGCAATAATGTCTTTTACTGTCAACACATCATCCAAGAAACCACGTTCACGCATCCACTCATCATTAAACATCTTGCCCACATAACGACTTCCGTGGTCGTGGAACAATACCACTACCAAATCGCCTTCCTTGAGATGGTCTTTGAGCTGGTTGACCCCTGCAATGGCCGCTCCAGCGGAGTTACCCACCATAATTCCCTCCAAGCGTGCCAATTCACGGGTAGCCACAGCCGCATCCTTGTCGGTCACTTTCTCAAACAAGTCAATCAAGTCAAAATCTACATTCTTAGGAATAATATCTTCTCCAATTCCTTCTGTGATGTACGGATAGATTTCCTTTTCGTCAAATTCACCTGTCTCGTGATATTTTTTGAATACAGAACCATAGGTATCAATGCCCCAGATTTTCACATTTGGATTTTGCTCTTTGAGGTATTTGCCTACCCCAGAGATGGTGCCCCCAGTTCCTACCCCTACCACAAAGTGGGTAACTTGTCCTTCTGTTTGTTCCCAGATTTCAGGCCCTGTACTTTCGTAATGAGCTTGGCGATTGGATAAGTTGTCATATTGGTTGGCCCAGTAAGAGTTGGGAATTTCCTTATTGAGGCGTTCGGCTACGGAGTAGTAGGAACGTGGATCATCGGGAGCCACATTGGTAGGGCATACAATCACCTCTGCTCCTACTGCACGTAGCAAGTCAATTTTTTCTTTAGATTGTTTGTCACTGGTCGTAAAAATACTTTTGTAGCCTTTGACTACGCCTGCAATAGCAATCCCCATTCCTGTATTTCCTGAAGTACACTCTATGATCGTGCCACCGGGTTTTAAGTCGCCTCTAGCCTCCGCATCTTCAATCATTTTGAGCGCCATACGATCTTTGACAGAATTGCCAGGGTTGGTTGTTTCTACTTTTGCCAACACGGTACACGGAACGTCTTTGACAATTCTATTCAGTTTGACCAAGGGAGTGTTTCCTATAGTTTCTAGGATATTGTTATAATACTTTGCCATAGTTGCATTGTAATTTTGAGGCGACAATTGTTAGGAAGTTACAACCGTTTAATACCAATTATAGTTGGATAAATAGTTGCCTTTTATGCCGCAAAGATAACAAAACTATATGGCTGTAAGAAGAGCAGGGTACAAATTTAAGATAACCTTATTATTGAGGAGAAAAAAACACATAGGCACAAAGGTTTACTGACTCATAATTGCAAGGCAATTTGAGTTATGGGTACCATACCTAAAGGAATGTGTAAACTAGAGTCTTACTGCCTAAATATTAGGCATTTCTGTATCAGGCAAGTTTTTGACATCTACCATAAGCACCTCTGGGCATAAAGAGATTTCCTTGGCAACATCCATGGGGTTCTCTAAAGGCTCATAAGATTTTAAAGTGATTCCACTCATGGTGTCATCAATTTCAAATGGTGCTGATAGCTGCAACTCATACGTTTCAACAAGGCTGCGAAAGTGATTGGTAGAATTGAATAAAATTTCTTCCAGATCACCTGTATAAACCACTTCAAAACTCACCTCTTTATTATTCTTAGAGGCTAATTTGGTAGTTCTTTTGGAACTAGTTTCTATTACTGTTTCTTTGTCCATGCTATCTAATAATAGCTTAGGGGATTGAGGTTCAACCTCTGCACAAGCAACAACAAGAAGCACACTCACCAAAACAGATAAACTGATTGCGGAAAGACTTTTGGGAATTTTCATTATTATGGTATTATCAAGGTTCATGAGTACTAAAGGGACGTGTACTCACTTGCTAAAATATTTGGTGTTATTAAATTTGGTGATGCAAATCTATTTATAATATAGTGCATTTAGGGGTATTTTTCTGCCATTTCCAACAAAAAAAGTACATTTTTTCGCCAAAAAGCCTTTTTTTATCGAAAAAAGCTCCAAAAAAAGCATTATTCATTTCTGAACAATGCTTTTAACCTTTTAAACGATACCCTTTATTGTATTAACCAGAGTAGCTCTTTTAGTCATTTATTTGATAATTACTATGCTAGATGACCTACTCTATTGTTAAGACACATTTTATATTCTTAAGGTTGTAAGAGTCTAAAAATTTATGCTGTTCAAGGTGTAAAAAAGAGCGTTTTGGTGCAATACCAAAACGCCTTTTATCAAGTAGACAGACAGATAAGACAACATTGTTCTCTCTTTTGAAGAACATTTTTCCATAGGAGGTATTCCGGCCCCCTTATTCATGTTGCTTTATTTAAGCACATACTGATTTGATGTGTATTATTGTTGCGTGTTAAAAGATCTAGAGCTGGGGTTTGCACCAACTCTAGATCTCGTGGTTTTTTATGGGTTTATCCAATAATTAGGACAGTAATCATTGGGGCAATAAAAAACTTGAACTTAGCTACCAAAACGCGTTCTAAAACGATTTGATGACACAAAGATAGGCTACTTTGATAAGATTTGCAAGCTTTTGTTATTATTTTGGTAATTTTTGTAAAAAGTATAATCAAATAAGGTTTAAAACCAAGCTTAATGCTGTTCTTAAAACCATTATAACAAACTAATAATCAGTTAATTAGACTAAATTTAATAAAATAAGTTACATTATTCAAAAAATCTAAAAAAAAGAAAAAAAGTTACCATAACTGTTCTTTATACTATTCTTTGAGTATTTTGTTATTTGTTTACACGAGGAACTTTTCAACCATCTACTATGAAGATTATTTGTATAGGTCGCAATTATGCCGAACATGCCAAAGAACTCAACAACCCTGTCCCCAAAACTCCCTTACTTTTTCTGAAGCCAGATACTGCTCAATTATTGAATGGAGATCCACTTTTTTATCCCAATTTTTCAGAAGAGATCCACTATGAAGTAGAGGTATTGCTCAAGATCTGTAAGAATGGTAAACATATTCAGAAAAATTTTGCACGAGATTATTACAAGGAAGTGTCTGTAGGTATTGATTTTACAGCTAGGGATATTCAACGCCAGTGCAAGGAAAAAGGGCATCCTTGGGAAATTGCCAAAGCATGGAACCACTCGGCTGCCATTGGAGAATTTATCCCATTAGAAGAAGCTCAAGACAAAGATGGACACATCAATTTTTCCTTGCTTAAGAATGGTGTTGTTGTTCAGGAAGGTATTACTAGCAATATGCTGACTGGTTTTGATGATTTAATTGTACACATTTCCAAATATTTTATGCTGTTGCGTGGGGATGTCATTTTTACAGGTACGCCCAAGGGTGTAGGCGCTGTTCAAGTTGGCGACAAGCTAGAGGGATTTATAGATTCCAAACCATTGCTAACCTGTAGAATCAAGTAATACTTGCTTGATTCGGCTCTTAATTATTCCCCTTATTGTAATACAATGCACTACTACCTTACGCCATTTTTATTGTTTTTGAGTACTTGGTTGATACCATTGTGGGGGCAAGAGCCAATAGACCAAACCACTTTTCGCCAACAGTTGTACAACAGCCCCAATGATTCGAGCAAGTACCTATTGTTAGCCAAGTGGTATGAACAACTACCACGCTCACCAATAGATAGTATCATTTATTGGGCTACTTATGGTGTTAACCTTTCACACAAACACCTGAATAGTGCTTGGGGAAGAGCTGCCTATCGGCAATCACAATCTCTTTTGGGCAACACCTATCGCCGAGCGGGAAAATTTAGCTTGGCTCAAAACACCTTCAAACAACTCATTGCCCAAGGCAAGGCACTAAAAGATAGTGTGCTATTGAGTGATGGCTACTCTGATTTGGCCTATGTTTTTTTTGAACAAGAAAAAGACGACTCCACTATTTTTTATGATCTCCAAGCTCTGATGATTCGCAAGGCTATTGGCTCTCCCAAAATTGGTTCTAGTTACAATAATCTAGGTTTTGACTATAAAATAAGCGGTCAACTCAGAAAAGGGCTTTTTTATTATCAACAAGCCATCAATTATAAGAAAGCACAAGGCATGGAAAAAAACCTAGGCAATAGCTATATGAATGTTGGCAATCTTTATCAAAGTATGGGTATTTGGGATAGTTCTCTGTATTATCTCAATCTGGCTCTCCATCACCAACAGGCTTCTGAAGATAGTATATTTATGGCCGAGGCGCTGCACAATATTGGCAAAACAAACTTGGAGGCAGGCAATGCCACTAAGGCAGAGGTCTATTTGCAACAAGCTATGGCTACTTTTAAAGCCTTGAAAAGAGACCAACACCCACGAGTAGTAAACACCTACCACGAATTGGCAAGAGCTTATTTGGCCTTACAAAAATACAACAAGGCAGCTACTCTATTGGATCAATCCAATGCCATCCTACTGCATTATGACAAGCAGATTGGTTTTAATATGAAGTATCAACTTCAAATACAAGAGGAATTGGCTTGGGCCAACCAAAACTATGAACAAGCTCGCCTGTTTTCTGCACAAAGAGCAGCATTACAAGATAGTTTGCACCAACGTACGCTCAAACAAAAAACCTATCAACTCTTGACAGATTATGAAGATGTCTTGAAAGTGGAACGTATCAAGACATTGGAGCAGCAACAGGAGATCGATCAATTGAAGTATGATAACCTCATACGTCAACGTCTGGTCTTGGGAGGTCTATTGGTCTTATTGATTGGGATTATCTTTTTGTTGTACAGAGTTAATCAATGGCGATCTAAGGTCAATGAAGAATTGACAACACTCAATGCTACCAAAGATACCTTGTTTAGTATCATTGCACATGACCTCAAGAATCCTTTGTCTGCTTTTAGATCCATTACCCAATCTCTATCTGACAGTATTTTTGATATTAGTCGGGATGATTTGGATTATTTTATGAAACAACTCTCTACTTCTGCACACAGCTTGTTAGAATTGCTTCAAAACCTATTGTACTGGTCTATTTCACAATCGGGCAAATTAGAGTTTGCCCCTCATTCCCTTGCTCTAGCAGATACTACCCAAGAGGTCATTGATTTGCTTAGTGGAAGTGCCCTAGTGAAGCAACTCACTGTAGAAACTACAATAGATTCCTCCTCACAAGTCTGGGCAGATGCCAAAATGACAACGGCTATTCTAAGAAATTTACTAGCCAATGCCATTAAATTTACTCCCAACCAAGGCACTATTACCATTAGTAGCCAACAAGTAGAGGATAAAGTAATGATTAGAGTACAAGATACAGGAACAGGCATTGCACCTGAACTCATACCCACTTTGTTTACCCTCAAACCCAATCAGAAAAGAACATCGGGCAAGGGTACAGGTTTGGGGTTGATTCTGTGCAAAGAATTGGTAGAACATCAAGGCGGCATCATTTGGCTAGAACAGAGCAATAGTCAAGGAAGCACCTTCTGCTTTACCCTTCCTGCCTCCAAACCATTAGCCTAATATTTTATTCTTCAAACCAAATCAATATGAGCCGCTCTCCTATTCCTATTATTGTTGTAGATGACCACCAGATTGTTATTGATGGTATTCGCGCCCTATTGCTGCTCCACAAAAACATTAAAATTGTTGGCACAGCCAATAATGCCGAAGAACTATGGAAATTGCTCGAAAGGCATTCTCCACAAGTTGTTTTGCTAGATCGACAACTCCCCACTATGGATGGTATTGAAATTACTCAAAAATTAATTGCTGAGGAACGGCCATTGCATGTACTCATGCTCACAGCCAATACAGACAAAGGTACCATTGTACAAGCTGTTCAGGCTGGTGTGTGTGGCTTTTTGCCCAAGGAGTGCCGCAAGGAGGAATTGATAAAAGCCATTGAGCAAGTGGCACGAGGAGAACATTATTTTGGAAAAGATATTGCCCCTATTGTATATCAGAGTTTTGCCCAGCAAATGAGAGGCAACAAACAAAGTCAACCCAAACTCACCAATAGAGAAACAGAGGTCATACGTGGTTTTGCCAATGGACAAACGTATAAAGAAATAGGTGCTGCTCTTTTTATTAGCCCTAGAACAGTGGAAACCCACAAAAAAAATATCTACACCAAATTGGGGTTCCAAAACCAAGCAGATTTGATTAAATATGCCATCAGAGAGGGTATTATTACCCTCTAAAATCAACCATCTACGTAATTTTACGGAGGGAAAAACCTACAAATCACGGATGTTCTCCTCTATTTTTTTGCCGCATCTTTGTGTTGTTCTT
The DNA here is from genome assembly GCA_964445645.1 of uncultured Aureispira sp. Classification (GTDB taxonomy): domain Bacteria; phylum Bacteroidota; class Bacteroidia; order Chitinophagales; family Saprospiraceae; genus Aureispira. The sequence continues at coordinate 62,279 of CAYULH010000007.1, forward strand.
ATTTAATTCATAAATAACTCGACCAACAACCATGAGAAACGGCCTCAATAAAAAGATTTTTAATGACAAAATCTTACTACAGAAAACTTTACCCAAATACATCAAGAAAACCCTTTTAGCTATAGCTAATGGAAAAGCAAGCAGCCTGCCTTTTTATTATGAAGCAGCCCATTTTGAAGATGGTTCTCCATTTATTGCTATTGGAGAAGCCAAAGAGGTGCATAAAATTTTCAAGACGGAGCGTGTAAAAGGTAATGGTGGAAAAGATGAGAATGGTAAAATCATCAAAATCAATAAAAAATTGGTGGCTTATGGAGATTTGTGCCTCACTGAAGAGGGGGGGTATGAATTTCAGATACAAACAGGTTTTATCAAAAAACAACAACTCAAAGCTTGTATCAATAGCATTACTATTCTCAAACAAACTATCGGACAAAACTTTACTATCACCAAGGGTGGTGTGCCTGTGAAAGAGGAAGAATCCTTGGAGGAGGAAATGCCTCAAGAGCAAACCAAAGAAGAAACCGTCCAAGAACGAGGTATGCCCCAAACAGAAACGCCCACCTCTGATACCAACACCTCACCATACACGCCTCAACAATGGGCAGCAATTACAAAAAAAATGTCGGGTAATTTGACTGTTATGAAAGATAATTTAGAAAAACTACGCACCCAATTAATCGGCTAATCCTTTTTTCCCATTTAATACAAAAAATAATTTGACCAATGACCACAAAGGCATCTAAAGAAATTCAGCAAAAGCTGGAAAAATACCAACAGACCATTCAGAAATACCAACAAACGATACTAAGCCAACCTGATGCTGATACCAGTGAATTGGATACACTGATACAAACTGTAAAGCAACTGATAACTAGTGTACAATCTGAACTTGGCAATCGCAATTCATCAACAGGTACAGGCATACCAGCTCCTTTCCAAAAAGGTGTAAATCAAATTACTGCTTCTGTAGAAAAAATTAAAACACAAATCCAGCAACTCCAAGAGAAGCAAACCCTTGACAAGCATCAAGAAAAGGTGGAGCAAAAGCTACAAACGTTTGAAACTACTTTTGAGCAATTGCGTGCAAAAATCAAAGACTATGAAGCCTCTGTACAAGAGCTTTGTCAACAATTGCTAGAGGCTCCTTTTCAGACACTCAAGGAATTGCAAGAAGCCGTAACAGGCCAATCTTCTGCTGACTCTTCTGAGCAACCAACTATCTCTACCAGTAGTGAACTAAGAACAGCCATTCAGCAGGCCCAACAAAATCTAGAACAACTCAAAACCAAACTAAGTGCCTTAGGCATCAATCTCTAAACCCTTTATTAGCTAAATATTATGGATTTTAACGATATATTAGGATCAAGTACTGAAGTTAAAGAACTGCAAGCAGCCATTATCCAACAAAGAAATCAAATAACCTACTTAAGAACAACTGCCAAGTCTTGCCAAATTGATGACGAGTGCAGCAAGGAAGAACTGGATGGATGGATTGATAACTTGGTAACTATGGAAGATACTTTGAGCCAATTGACTACTGAATTGTCTAAGTATACCAGCAGTGGTAAAGATGGTAATTTGGACAATAGTAATAAAGACGACATGAATGGTAGTATACTTGATGAACTAGTGCGAGACAATGAATACTTTCATACAGACGGCAGAACCAGAATCCAAGTAGAAGTATTTGAAGGAAAAACAGAAAGTAATTTGAGTGGTGTTTTGTTAGATTCATTTGTTATGAAACAAACAGACAAAAGGGTTAAGCTCGCTCCCAATACCATGGGTGTCATTAAGTTTAAGGTAGATACCACCATTACCCTGTACAAAAAAGTAAAAACCAATGGAGAAATGCAGTTTGGTAGTGATGTTCTCAATACAGCCATTGATGCTGTTAATTTTACAACACAAGATCTAACACTGCTCCCTGATGATTGGAATCCTATAGGAGAAATAGGTAACATCAGCAGACCTTCGGGAGATTATGATTACAGCCAAACCGATCATGCCTTCCTCAAAGGACAAATCAATGTAAAGTATACTGTGAATGAATTTGGAGAAGTACAATCAGAAGTATTGGATGCTGTTCTCAATCAGGAAGATGGCAAAAAATGTAAAATTACCTTCAAGAACTTTGTAGACAGTTCTAATTTGGGCATGGTCAAACTCCAAGGTGAAGTAATAGCCAAGGGAGATTATGCCACCAGAGAAGCCTTTGAATACACCTTAGAAGCCTATTCCTACCCTGCTACCAAAGAGGAAAAACCCGAAATTCCCGAAATTGTATTTGAAGAGGATGAACAAATCACTGGACTTAGCCCAGTTTGTGAGGTTTATTTTGACTTTGGTAAACATAAACTGGATAGCAAAGAACTTAAGAAACTCAAACAGTGGGTCATCAAAATCTCAACAGATAAAGCTTGGGATGAAGCACTCCTAGAAAAAAGAGCCTTGATTAAAGTGGTAGGCTATGCCAGCCCCAAAGGCTCGGAGGAATTCAATGAAAGGTTGGGCAAGAAACGAGCTGATTTTGTTTGGAAATCCATCAAACCACAATTGGGGTACGAGGCCGATAGTGATATATCTAGTATTGGGGGCACTATCAAAACTTTTGGGGAGTATGATGAGGATAATCAACACCAAAAAGTAATTGTTACCATCATAGAAAAATAAGTAACCCACAACCTACATAACCAAGAATGCCCAACCACCAGACTTCTCTGCATGAGCAGGGGAGTTTTTGGCGTTTATGGGTATAATGCGACCAACAGAAAGCCTCCTGTTTTCTCTGACTTTAGAACCTCAAAAGTGTTTTTGTCAAAAAAACAATATATCGTGACTAGACAGCATTTAATCTCTATTTAAAATTAAATTTTGCAATTTGAGCCAAAATAAAACTAAAAATTAGCTCTAATTAAGGAAACGAAGCTTCTTACAGAGATTATTTTCTATAAAAAACTCCAAAAAATATGTACTTTTGTGGGGCAAACTATACTATTTCTTGAAATATAGTTTTTGGTACAGTTGCTACTATTGTATTTAGTACAGGGCAAGCAAAACACATTGTGAGCAATCTTTGTTATAATAAGAGGTGCAGGATAAATAGCTAATGAATAATAACTCGCAGACTCCATTCATCTCAACCAAAGCTCCAATACTATACTTGATTCTGTGCTAAAATAATTTTGTCAAAATAAATAAATATTACTTGCAATGAATACAGATTTTATGACAGCTGATGCAGCTGAGGACTTGCAGATGATTAGTGAAAGTGCCAAAAATTTTGCTGAAAAATACATCAGACCCCATGTAATGGAGTGGGATGAAGCACAACACTTTCCAAAAGATTTATTTGCCAAGATGGGTGAGCAAGGATTCATGGGGGTGTTGGTTCCCGAACAGTATGGAGGTTCTGGGCTAGGCTATCAAGAGTACATTACAATTATTGAAGAAACCGCCAAAGTATGCAGCTCTATTGGTTTGTCTTTGGCAGCGCATAACTCGCTAGGCACCAATCATATTTTGATGTTTGGCAATGAGGAGCAAAAGCAAAAATACTTGCCCAAATTAGCCACTGGAGAGCATTTGGCATTTTGGGGCTTGACGGAAGCCAATACAGGCTCAGATGCTGGTAGAATGCAGTGTGTAGCCAAGAAAGAGGGCGATTATTATGTGATTAATGGTAGCAAAAACTGGATTACTCATGGTATTTCTGGTGATGTAGGCGTGGTCATTATTCGTACAGGTGAACTACTAGACAGCCATGGCATGAGTGCCTTTATCATTGAGCGTGATACACCTGGTTTTTCTGGTGGTAAGAAAGAGAACAAACTGGGAATGAGAGCTTCTGAAACAGCAGAATTGATTTTTGATAACTGCCGCATCCACAAAAGCCAATTATTGGGCAAGGAGGGAGAAGGTTTTATCCAAGCCATGAAAATACTAGATGGTGGACGCATCTCTATTGGTGCCCTATCCTTGGGCATTGCCAAAGGTTCTTATGAAGCCTCGCTCAAATACTCCAAAGAGCGGGAGCAATTTGGAAAACCTATCTCTAGTTTCCAAGCCATCTCCTTCAAATTGGCCGACATGGCTACCGAAATTGAAGCCTCAGAGCTATTGGTAAGAAAGGCAGGTTATCTCAAAGACAAGCACTTGCCTGTTACCAAAATTTCGGCTATGGCCAAATATTATGCTTCTGAAACTTGTGTGCGAGCAGCTACTGATGCCATTCAAATTCATGGGGGATATGGGTTTACCAAGGATTTTCCAGTTGAAAAATTCTTCCGTGATTGTAAACTATGTACGATTGGAGAAGGCACTTCTGAAATTCAAAAATTGGTTATTTCTAGAAAAATTCTCAAAGAATAATCGTCCTTCCCTTATCCTAAGATGCCCAAAAGTTGTCTAAGAATCCTAATGCAGTGAGCTCCATATCTATATTCAGTGCAATTATAACTCTTAGACAACTTTTTATGGTTTAGAACAATAAGTTATCATAAATTAAATATGAAAATATTAGAATCTACTGCTTCTATAGTTATTGTACACCCCAATGGAATTATCGAAACTAAAGTCAAACCAGATTGGGATCAGCCAGATACTCCTGAAACTGCTATAGATCATTCCTTGACACTAAAAAAAGGAGTAGGGAACAACATCTGTGGAATATTGACTTTTCTTCCTAACTTGTACATGAAAAAGGAAGTAATTGAGGCCTTTGCTACTGTTGAAATTGGACATATAGCAGAAGCATTCTTAGTCAACTCTGTTGGTTCTAGGATTCTTGCCACACTTGCTCTCAAACTTGATAAATCATCTATACCTAGAAAAGTTTTCACAAAAAAAGAACAGGCCGAAAAATGGTTGCTGGATAACATTAGCAGAGCTAAACAAAATCAGCAAAACACTTAGGTAGAATCTTTTCTATAAATAAAATAAAATTCATGAAAACAATACACACCTTCCTCTTTATAGGCATATTATTATTAATAGGACAAACTACCTCTGCCCAACAGATGGGATTTGGAGCCAAAGGGGGATTACTGATAGGTACCCAACAAGGAAAACGCGCCTTATTCTCTTATCATGGTGATTTGGTTTTTGAAAAACTAGGAGCATGGCAAGGCGATGATCGTCCAAGGCGTTTGGGATTTGTAGCCTCTTTGGGCTATCACAGAAGAGGGGCCTCTTATAATGCTGGAAATTTTAACAATCCCAATCAAGTAGTTGTTAGTGATATATTTCACAATATTTCTCTAGCAGCGCTCTTCAAAGGAGGCTACCAATTCAATAATTTTGCCCCCTACTATGCAGGTGGCTTACGCCTAGACTACACCCTATCTTCTCAAATGGTCAATCCATTTGATGCCCAAGGTGTTACGCCTTTTAATGTAGGATTGTGGTTAGGTGGAGGAATTGATTGGGAACCGCCCAAGCTCCCTTTTGGTTTATTTATAGAGATCAGTATTCATCCTGACATTACCCCTCAGATATTCTTCCAAAGAGGAAGCATTATCGAGTATAGAGATCCTTTTAATAACAACATCACTTACCAAACTCTAGCTGAAGATCGACGAGTATTGAATTTGTGCTTGGAATTAACACTGGGGGTTAAATTTATTCAGAGAAGCCATACAGATGATTAATTTAGGCGCTTCTTTGTCATTAACTTATATTGTATTTTTAAAAAAAAATCAACGATTATTCAAATATTGAAACAAAAATTAAATAAAAATAAAAAAATAACACAGCTATTGGGAAATTGAAACTAAATAATGGGAAGTTGACGTACTTTCCTAAAGTGACTTCTTTGTATTATCACAATGACAACTTATAGTTGGTCAATGAAAGATCATGCAAAATAGTTATTTTTCCAATAATTTTATAATTGGTTTGATAAAAACAGCATTTACTGTGAGGCAAAACCAATGTATCTAATGAAGTTGCTCCTACACGGATTCGTCTTCATGGGTTTCCTCACCACTTATTTTGGCCAACTTTTCTTACTGCAAAGTAACCTACTGCGAATTAAGTTATCAAGATAAGTCTATTATACATGCTCAAAAAATACTGTCCCTCAGTATTTTTATAAAACCAATAAAATCATGAATACATACGTAACAGGTGCTGTAACTACAGTACAAGAATACAAGCAGTATACCCCAGAAGATGCTCAGGTATGGAAAAGATTGTTTAATCGTCAAATGGAGATTTTACCTAGTATAGCGAATTCAGAATATCTGGAAGGCGTGCAGACCATGGGATTTAATGCAGAGGAAATTCCCAATTTCAAAAAAATAAACACGCGTTTAGGTTCTTTAACAGGATGGAATGTAGTGCCAGTAAACGGCATTATTGCTCCTATAGATTTTTTTCCTTTACTAGCCCATAAAAAATTCCCCTCTACAACTTGGTTGCGTCCCATGCACCAACTTGATTTCCTTCCCGAGCCTGATATGTTTCACGATGTTATGGGGCATCTTCCTTTATTATCCAATCAAGTATTTGCTGACTTTTTTCAACGAATAGGTGTTTTGGGCTGCCAATACCAACATGTTCCAAAAGCCACCGCCATGCTTGGATGCTTATATTGGTATGCCGTAGAGTTTGGATTAATTCAAGTAGAAAATGATACCGTAAAAGTTTATGGTGCTGGAATACTTTCCTCGTATGGTGAACTACAATCAGCATTGAATAAGGAATCGGTCTATCTCCCTTTTGATGTACAACGTATCTTGAACAGCTCCTATGATGATAGCCACATCCAACAGCAATACTTTGTTATTGAATCCTTTGAACAATTGTACAATTCTATGGATGAGGTGGAGCAACTACTAATTCATGTCAAATAATACACCTTTAAATCATAATAATAATGTCCCAACAATTTAAAATAATACAACTTAACGAACAGTATGCTTCGCAAGCGGTAACGGTTCTAACAAAAGGTTTTATGCAAGAACCCATGCAATCTGTATTGGATACCACATGGGATGATATTTCAGAATTTATGGAACAGGTGGTACAACATACCCTACCTACTGGACAATCAATTGTTGCTATTGACCTAGCGACTGATAAAGTAGTAGCAGTATCTGTAAATAAAGATTTATTAAAGGCACCTATTGGAGGGGATTTTGCTTTTTCGGATAGATTATTGCCGATTTTTGAATTATTGGATCAATTGGATAACCAATATCATCAACACTATACCGTCGCTCCCAACGAGGTGTTTCATTGTTTTATGATGGCAACCGATTCCGATTATCGCAACAAAGATATTTCTAGGCTATTTTTTAATCGTTGTGCAGCGATTGCACAGACGAATGGCTTTAAAACCATGTTAGCAGAAGCAACTGGAGAAATTTCTATGTATATTATAAATCAAAAATGTGGTTTTGAAAAGCTTTATTCTATCAAGTATGCCGATTTTGAGTTCAACGGTACATATCCCTTCAAGGATTTGGGAAATGAAGCATGTTGTTATTTATTGCACCGCCCTGTACCAACTTCAACCTAAAATAAAATAAATATGGACTTTTTACCTAAAGAGATTTCTGCTTACGCAGAAGCACACACCAATACATTTCAATCCGATGTTTTAGAAGAACTTTCAGAGCACACCCAACGCACAATGGTTCTTCCTCAGATGCTTTCCGGCTTTTTACAAGGTCAATTTCTAAGTTTTTTTAGCCGTATGGTCAAACCCCAATGTATCTTAGAAATTGGGACTTTTACAGGCTATTCAGCCATTTGCCTTGCAGAAGGTTTGCAAGATGGTGGTGTGCTGCATACCATTGACATCAATGAAGACCTAAAAGCCACCACCAATGAATTTATTAACAAAGCTGGTTTGAACGAAGTGGTACAATTTCATATTGGTGATGCAAGAGATATTATTCCAACCATCAATGAAACATTAGATTTGGTATTTATTGATGCAGACAAAACGAATTACTCTAATTATTTTGATCTAGTATTGCCCAAACTCAAAACAGGCGGCTACATCATAGCAGATAATGTATTATGGAGTGGTGAGGTGCTTCAAGCAGAAAAAGATGCAGATGCAACTGCTTTAAATTTGTTTAATAAAAAAGTACACAACGATGCACGTGTCAAAAATTTATTACTACCTATTCGCGATGGCTTAATGCTTTTGGAGAAATTGTGATAATGAAGTTGTTTAAATTTATTTGCATGAGCTCGCGTTGCTCGGTTAGCCTAATGTC
>CAYULH010000008.1:0-70146 GCA_964445645.1 uncultured Aureispira sp.
TACATTACAACAAAACTCTTTGTTTTCATTTTGAAATCCCATCTTCGTTTTGATTTCATTCTGATACTGCCGAAACATGCGCCTGTAGACATAGGCACAAAAAAAAATTGTCAGACACTTGGGAGCATCTGACAATTTTAGACCTGTATTTTTTAGGTGAGGCTATTTACAAAACAGGCGTTTGCTTGAATTCACAGCACTTGGTAATTCTTAGGGGAACATTGGGTACACAGCTTCCTTCATCTATATCAGAATAAGCAGGAATGTGGTCAGAGTCCATGAATGTTTTTTTGATGCCGATAAATTCCCCTTCTTTTTCTTGGTAAATAATTACGGCTATTTCTTTGCCATCTTGATAATAGTTGACTTGCCCTTGGGCATAATGGCCTGATGCCGTGACTACCAAATCGACTTTGATTTCTTGGGTGACTCCATCGGGCAAAGCAGCTCTAGGATCTTGAAAGGAATTGTCTTCACAAGCAGCACATCTTGCCGGTTCCTGAAAGCCTTTTTCTTTTTCGCAAGAAACCATCAAAAATGCGGAGAGTAGGACTAAACTCAGTAGTAAATTTTTCATAAAGTGAATTTGAGGAAACATAAGGAATATACCTTAATTGATTATTGAAACGTTGATTGCTGTACAAAAGTTAATTCAAATAAATATTTTTTTTGCTTTAAAAGGCTTCAAGCAGCATTTTGTTACACTATTCTTACAAAAAAAGGAAGCACTCACAGAGCACTTCCTTTTTTAACTATTTTTTGTTAAAGCTATTTATTCATCATCCAGATCGTACCAATCTTGTTCGTTGGCCTCTTTTAGAGCACCTCGGAGCTGAACAGGTTTTTTGCCTGATCTTACTTTGATGTTTAGGAGTTCTACCGTGAGCGAGAAGAAAATAGCAAAGTACATGTAGCCTTTGGGGATGTGTACATTTTCGGGGATAAAATGTGCGCTGTGAGCACCTTCTACAATAAGCATAAAGCCAATTAAAATCAGGAAAGAAAGCCCCAATACCTGAATAGAAGGGTGTTTGTTGACAAATTTTCCAATGGCTCCTGCAAAGGCAATCATAATTATCATAGAAAAAACAACGCCTAAAATCATAATGGGGAGTGGGTCGTAAAAACGACTAGGATCAGAGAGCATGGGGGTACGTGCCACATCTTGTGTGAGTCCTACGGCTGTGAGAATGGAGTCGAAGGAAAACACAATATTGAGCAAGCAAATCTGAAAGATAACGCCAACTAAGGAGCTCTTTTCTGATGTTTTGCCTGCTGCGGCATCTTCGGCTCCCTCTAGTTTGTGGTGAATTTCGGAGGAGGATTTGTACAATAGAAATAGCCCTCCAGTCAATAGAATCAAGCTTTGGCCTGTAACTTTGGCGTGTTGCCCAAATAGATGCAATTCAAATAAGGGGTCTTTCATGGCTACGATAACCGTGATTCCAAATAAGAGGATAATTCGGAGAATCATAGCTAGCAATAAGCCAATATTACGAGCTTTGCCTTGTTCTGCTGCTGGTAATTTATTGGCGACAATAGAAATGAATATAATATTATCAATACCCAAAACAATTTCCATCATGGTCAACATGCCCAAAGAAACCCAAGCTTGTGATGTACTAAATAATTCAATAATTGCTGCGAAATCCATAATCTATTTGTAGTGTCTAGTTAGTGTATTTATAGAAATTCTCCACTTAAAGAGTGCAAGGTAAGTGTTTTTGCACAACTTCAAAAAAAAAGAAACAACAGCCCTCGCTATTAAGCTGTTGTTTCTTGTAACATACCACAAAAAATATGGTTTGTTAGGTTTTATTTTTATTGAACAGAGGGTTTGAGGCCACGCAATCCCATGTCTACAATTCGTTCGATACTATTGTTGGACATATCTATATCCAACTGGCCATTGCTATTGAGGTCTACCCATTCAAAACTTTGATTGATAGAAAAAGATAAGTTAACCACAATGTCTTCTGTTTCGTCGCCTTTAATATCTAAGCCATTGCCATCAAAAACACCTGTAATCAAGCAAGAGCCTGCGGGGATAGGAGCCGTGGAACTAAGTGGATTGACCACAGTAGTGGCGGATGCGTCGCCTGTATAAATGCTATTAAAGGAAGCATAAGGAGCATCAAGATTGGTTTCAAAGGCCCAATATCCTTGCAATTTATTGGCATTTACGGCTTGGGTCATGCTTCGTGGTTGTACGGTTTCTACATAATTATTAAAACCTAAGAAAGAAGCGATTGTTCCTGTTTGTTGGTTGAGATCGATGGTTTGGCCACCACCTACAGGGATATTTTTGATGTTAAATTTAATATCATAATTCTGATAACTGACCGAAACACGGATATAGGGATAAGTGCCTGCTGCAATGTCCTTGATTGGAATACTTACCATAGTTTCGCCATCATTTACTACAACTGCTTTGGAAAAATCAATTGCTTTGGAGCCGCCAGCGTTGGTTTCTGCACCATGATAAACAATTTCCCCTTCATTAACCAAGGTAGTAGCACTGGGTACGAGTTCTATTTTGTGGGCACTAAAGCCATTAAAAATGGGATTTTGTCCTGCATTGCCTGAGGGAACAGGCTCAGGTTGGGCCAAGCCATCTAGGCGATCTTGATTGGGATCTAATTGTAATTTAAAAACCAAGTTGGCATTGGAGCTGGGTTCTAGTGTGCCTTTATCACAAGCGGATAAAACGAGGGCAAGGGTACCTAAAAAAAGAAATAGTTTGAGCATAATAATAAGTGTTGATGAAGTTAGAATAACTGGGTAAGTATTGTGGGGAGGGCGAAATAAATGGCTATAGAATATAGGTGTTTTAATCAATTTTTTAGCAAATCAAACGCTATGGAAGCGCGTAAAGTTGCCATTTTTTATAAAAAGCACACAAATTTGTGCCAAATGAAGGAAGTCTAAGCCATAAAAAAGACATTAAATTTTAGAATGTTTTATATTTGTGCCGTTCTAGAAATGGATGGTTGGGTTATACTAATCGTTTATAATTTATATATTCTAAGAAGTAGCTGTAAAATAGAAATGTGCTGCTTTGTTTACATCACCAAAATTTTAATAAAATGAGTGCAAGTTTGTTTTTATTTGACATCATGGAATTTTTACAAGGAGATAGTTTTTTGAGTGCGTTGAAGGCATTGGGATTGGCGATTGTTGTGTGGATTGTAGGATCTTTTGTAGTCAACAACTTAATTAGCTTGGTAGGCAAGGCGATGGAGCGTAGCAAGATGGATGCGTCTTTGCGCCCTTTCTTAAAATCAATGATTGGTGCTTTGCTCAAAGTGTTGTTATTGTTGGCAGTAGCAAGCACATTGGGTATGCAGGTAACTTCGTTTGTGGCTATTTTGAGTGCTGCAGCCTTTTCTGTAGGTTTGGCATTACAAGGCGGCTTGTCTAATTTTGCTGGTGGTGTGATGATTTTGACCTTTCGCCCATTCAAGGTAGGAGATATTATTGAAGCACAGGGTTATACAGGAACTGTAAAAGAGATTCAGATTTTTAATACGATTTTGAATACCTTAGATAAAGATACGATTATCATTCCTAATGGGCCTTTGTCGAATGGTTCTATGAAGAATTATAGTACTTTGGGAAAAAGAGGCTTGGTTATGACTTTTGGAATTGCTTATAGTGCAGATATTGACAAAGCTATGGAAGTCATTCAGCAAGTAAAAGAAGCTTGTCCATACTTGATGGATAAAGAAAATTCTGCTCCTGCTGTAGCCAACTTAAATGATAGCTCTGTGGATTTGGGTATCAGATTGTGGGTAAGTCCAGAATCTGCTGGTACTTATTTTGATGCGTTGTTCTACATGAACGAACATGTGAAGAAAGAATTTGACAAAGCTGGTGTTGGTATTCCTTATCCAACGATGGATGTGAATATCGTAAAGTAATGATAATGAACCCTTCGGGTAAGGCTGTTAAGTTCTGTAAAAAACTAATCTGAATGCTGCTGAAAAAACCCCGAAGGGGTGATATTATTGTAGCTTTGTTTGCAAAGCGTATTTTTGAACCCTGAAAGGGTGATATTATTAATATACAAGGTGATAATGACATCCCTTCGGGATTTAAAGGCATTTGATAGGCATTATTACTACAATCATTTCATCCCTTCGGGATTCCTAAACTTAGCGTTAAACATAATCTAAATTCAGAACTTAACAGCCCTGCCCTTCGGGGTGTAAAAATAGAAGAGGCTGTCGAGAAATATTTCTTGACAGCCTCCTTTTTTGTGCTTGACACAAGCAGTTTTTGACCGCCTTAATTCAATTGTTGCACCATCTTCACCTTTCTACCCGGTAAGAAATCCCAACTATCTGCTTCAATGCCTTGGCCAGTAATCATCCAAAGAATGGGTTTTCTGGATATTACTTCAGGGGTAGAAGCATAACCATCTGTAAAATAAATAATGGCATCAGGGAAATATTCCTCATTGGCAAAGGTCAAAGGGGCATTAAAATCGGTGCCTCCTCGGCCACTAATCACCTCAGGAGGCATTCCCTTGTAGGGGTAATGGTTGTGAATTTCTGTATCACATTCCACTACATAAATCTCTGCTCCTTGCTTCCAGATGTAGTACAACTCTCCAAAAAACTCCTTCAATTCATTTTTATTCACAGAACCAGAAGTATCTATAGCAATCAGTAATTTTTGCTTGGCCTGAATCTTAATACCGGGGTTGGTGCCATAACGTTTGGAGGGGCGACGAATGGTGTTTTTGAGGCGTGTACGACTACTACTGGCCGTAAAAATACGCAGCACTCTTCGCCAATTGACATTGGGCTTGAGCGATTCTACCAATAAATTGATGTACTCTTGTAAGCCCGCAGGTAAGTTGCCATATTCCTTGCTCTTGATACGAGAAACAGAGTTGACAATAGATTCATTGATGGCTGCATCAATCATTTTTTGCTCGGCACTAGACAGTTTCTCAAACTCATCCCAAAACTTGTGTTGATCCAAATGCTGGTTGTCTTCACCTTCTAGCAAATCTTTGAGGTGTTGTTGAGCCTGATTGTAGGACTGTTCTTGTTGAGTGCTAGAACCTGCTGCACTTTCGGTAGAATCTGGATCATCAGAGGGGGCCGCACCTCCTCGGTCATCTTGCTGCATATCTTCCAACTCCTCGGCCAAACGTTTGTAATAATAATCAATACTCTTACCACGCATCAGCTCAAACTCAGGAAAATCCTCCATTTTGATAGCATCCTCTGTCAGTTGGTCAGATTGGATGTATTGGTTGGCTGCCAAGTCAGAGGCAATCCCAAATAATTTCTTGTTGCCAAACTCTGGAAAACGCAAGGCATGTTTGAACACAATATGCAGGATTTGGTGCTTGATGGCACCATAACGTAGCGCTTTGGTTGCTTTTTCATCATTGGGAACTTTTAGGATATTGTCCCAATAATCAGGATTAACAATAAGCTTAATCATGTTATTGCTCCCCAAAGTAGTTGCAATAGAAGCCGTGCGCTCCGAAACGTCTTTGAGAATGCTAGTAAAGAAGTGGCCATAAAATGTTTCTTTTAACATTAGTTGGATACTTGTCTTGGCAACTTCGTCTAATATGCGTTGATGACTCATTGAAAGGTAATTATGATAGATGCAAATGTCTGCCTCAAATATTCTAGGAGTAACTAAGCAAAAATAAGGGTTTTATGATAGAGTTTTTAGGCTTGTTGTTTATTTCTAGTGATAGCTTGTCTATTTTTACGTTTTTATAAAAAATAATTTCACATCCATTTATGTCAGTTAGATAAGGTTGGTTAATGTACGAGCATAATGTTGAATCAGCTTCCATGCCTTTTGAATATGATTGACTTCCACATAGGTTTGCGCCGTCACCAAACGCAAGGCATATTGTCCATTGATTTTGGTATGGGTCAAATACAACTCGCCACTTTTATTTAACACATCCAACAAAGCTTTGTTCTGTGCGGCCAACTGTTCCTCTGTCCATGTACCAGCAGGTTTATACCTAAAACAAACCAAACTAAACTCCACAGGAGCCAAGCATTCAAAATCAGGAGCGTCCTCAATCCATTGTGCAAAGCTTTGCGCCAAAGCCAGATGTTCGCGCAAGCGTTGTTGCAAGCCCTCCAAACCATAGGTTCTCAAAACAAACCAAAGCTTGAGTGCTCTAAAGCGTCTGCCCAATGGCACCCCCCAATCTCTGTAATCATTGACCACCCCTCTAGTGGCTGTTTTGAGGTATTCGGGCAAAATCTCAAAGGTTTGGAGCAGGGCTTCTTTGTCTTTTACATAATAAAGCGAACAATCAAAATTGGTGAACAGCCATTTGTGGGCATTGGTCACAAAACTATCTACTTGTTCCATACCTTCAAGCAGGTATTGGTATTCGGGCAATAGCAATACCACTCCTGCAAAGGCCGCATCTAAGTGCAACCAAACCTCCTGTTCCCTGCAAATACGAGCAATAGGAGCCAAGGGATCGACGGCCGTAGTGCCTGTAGTGCCCAAAGCAGCGACCACACACATAGGGCGTAGCCCAGCGGCCTTGTCGGCTTGTATGGCTTGTTCTAGGGCAGCAGCATCCATGCAGCCATGCCCTGTAGTGGCTATTTTGACCAAGTTGTCACTGCCCAAGCCTATAATTTTGACGGCTTTCTCTATAGAGGAATGGGTTTCGGTAGAGCAGTATACCCGCATGGCTGCTCCCTGAATGCCTTTTTTATTGCTTTGTTGTTGGGTGCATTGTTCTCTGGCCGAGAGCAGGGCCGTGAGGGTAGCGGTGGAGGCGGTATCTTGGATCACGCCTTCCCAAGTATTGGGCAATTGAAAGGCATCTCGGAGCCAATGGAGTACCCGTTCTTCTAGTTCGGCCGCAGCAGGAGAGGTTTCCCAAATCATACATTGAGCACCTAGAGTAGCGGTAAGCATCTCACCTAGTACAGATGGGTAAGAGCTATTCCCTGGAAAATAAGCGTGAAAATTAGGATGTTGCCAATGTGTTATCCCCGGCAAAATGAGTTGTTGAAAATCTGCCATAATTGTTGCAAATGCTTCTCCTTGCTGGGGCATTTGTTCGGGCAGTTGCTTGTAAATAGCATAAGGCGCAACCTTGGATTTGACAGGATATTGGTCTACGTTTTCCAAGTAATCGGCCATCCAATCTACTAGTGCGTGTGCGTGCTTTCTGAAATCTTTGTTGTTCATACAAGCAAGTTATAAAAAATGTAGAGGAAGCCCAATAACCAATCTAGGATTAGGAGAGGGGTGGGGTGTTTTTGGGGAGTTTTGACTTTTGGGTTATGAATGAACGGGAGATAAAGGATGAGCTATACGGAAAATTTGTGCTTATAATTCAAAAATGGTTTTTCGAGTATGTGGAAAGAAAAATACGCAATTGGAGTGGTAATAACAATGGTTGCAATGGCAGCTAAAAAGATACTTTCTTTAAATAGTTCAAAAGAATGCAATCCATGAAGTACCAGTGGGTGGTAGACGTAGATGCCAAATGAAATGGTTCCAATAAAGTCTAGCGTTTTATTTCTCAATTTGAATAGTGAATTATCGCTTACTTGTTGAATCAAGATGAATGCCACTAGAATAGAAAAAAGTTCAGGGTGAATAATGGAGGGGATTTTATGTTCAAAAACCATCATCAAGGCAAATACCAAGTAGGTCAGAAGTTCTATTTTGGGGTTTATTATCCGTGTGACCCAGTGATGTTGATGGTAAAATAAATATGCAAAGAGCCCACCAATAGCCATGGATTGAAATTTACTCATGTATATGAAGGCATACGCACCCGACATTCCACCATAAATTAGGTAAAAACCAATTTTTAGGCTAAAATAAACGGCTAATACTGCCAGCATAGCATATACAAATGACTTTGCATATTTGGCTATCCACGGCCAAAAAGAATAAAACTGTTCTTCGACTCCCAACGACCAAAAATGACCCAATAGTGGTGCTGAAAATGCTAATAGAGGGGCTAAGTTTCCAGCAAAAAAAATGTAATACCACAAGCTATTCGACCAGCCAAAGATTAGAATAATTATAAAAATATAGGTGAAATATAGCGGCCATATTCTAAGTGTTCGCCTTATATAAAACTTCTTAATGTCCACATTTTCTGTGCGATCTTTCTCTTGAAGCAGTAAAAAACTGATTAAAAAACCACTAAGAACAAAAAAGATGGTAACCATGTTTGGAGCAAGTGATGTGGGCCCTATACCTGCATGGCCTATAAGAACCCCCAAGGCAGCCAAGGCTCTAATCTCGTTAAGACCCAAAAGAAATGTCTTATTATTGCTTTGTTTCATGATAAAGTTTTGGCTGTCCTATTTTGTGATTGATGACAAGGCCAAGTTTGGTAGTGTTTCGCAAAGGGTGTTAATGGGCGGTACTATTTTTACAATTCCTCTATTGCCTCTTGCGATAGACCTGTATATTTTTGAATTTTCTCCATAGGTTCGCCATCTTTTTTCATTTGTCTAGCTATCTCTAAGGTTCTTTGCTCCATGCCTTTTTCCATGCCTTTTTCCATGCCTTTTTCTATGCCTTTTTCCATGCCCTCAGCCATCGCAGTATCTACTACATTCTTCATATCTCGATACACCTTTAAACTACTTTCGTATTGTTTTTTTTCTCTTTCTGTAAATTTTGCTATTTCTGCCACTTCGAATAATTTTTTAAATACGATTTCTTGCAATGCTTTGGGGCGGTATTGTAGTTTTTGCAAATGCGTAAACACATACATCCATTTATCAAAGCGTGTTTCCAATTCTTCTTGCGCCTTCTTAAACTTAGGTAATTCTATATAAATAAACTTTAACTTATCATAAAACACCTCACAATTCTGGTTTTTCAGCTCTATTATGTGCAATAATTCTTCCTCCTCCTTGTGCTCATCAAATTCAAAATCCAATATGCCTACCGAAAAAACTGGCTCTAAATGATAATCCCAATCTCCTTTCTTCCCTTGCTCTTGTATCGGATAGGAAGCATAAAATAGGCTTCTGTCCTTGAAGTAATGTTGCTTCGCCTTTTGCATTTCTACAATAAACCGTTCATCATCCTCTCCTATACAGTATATATCAAATACAGCTTTTCTGTCTATTTCTAGCTTGCCAAAATGTTCATTACTAGAATAACTTAAGTCTTTTATTTTTCGGTTGGGTAAAATCTCATTGAGGAAATCAATCAACAAATCTTTATTTGGCTCTGTCCCAAATAATTTTTTGAATCCAAAATCTGTCAATGGGTTGATATATTTTTCTTCTGTGGTCTTCATGTATTCTTTCTTTACGCTCTGTTGCTGCTAAAAATACGATTTTTCTATTTTCATTAGTTGAATGCGCTGTTTTTTCTTGCCTTTTTTGTTTATTCCCAATTTTGCCAATAATCCCTATCCCACAAAAAGCGAAATCGAACAAAGTGGTCCTTTCTGTCATATAATTTTAAGGCCATTGCAAAATGTATTACTAGTGCTAGTGAAGTAGTATTGCGGCTGTATATTTGGTTAGGATCAGTTTTGGGTGAACTTTACTATTTTAACGATGCTCCACAAGATAAGGCAACTTGCTTTAGGTCTTTTATGGCTTTTTTTAGTGAGGCTTTACTTTTGTGTGAGAATCCGAATATCTTACATTCTTGTTCTATCTCTTTATAGAGTTGTGGCAACTTTTTAGATTGTGTAGAATCAAGAGGTGTTAGTTTGGAAATAGTTATTCCTTCTCCGTTTTCAAAGTGATAGTAAGATATATAAGATTTAGACGAGTGATTGATAAGCGTATCAATTTTATCTAATTGATTCCAAAAAATCGTTTTCGTAATGGTGCCTACCCTTTCTCCATCTTTTTGTGTAATAGTGCAAGTACAATCATCTATTGCATCAAGAGCTAGATAATAGGACGCTTCATTTTCTATTTTTTTAAGCGTTTCTTTTAAAAGGTTAGATTTATCTTGTGTTTGATTCTTGCAAGAACTAAATATTAGAACCAGTCCAACAATAAGTATTGTTTTCATTATTTAATAAAATTTATGGTTACTTTTCTATCATCATCCTGTGTTCCTTTACATGCGCCAGCTTTTGGGATGAGTTGATTCTCATTGATGTTATATTCTTCTTCAAAAAGTAGCTTAATGCGGTGAGCACGAATTAACATCAAGTCCTTAACTGTATTTCTTCCTGAAGGGGTAAATTTTGTTTCAATATCTTCTTTTACATTTCCACTAGGAACGGGCAGGTTGATGTCTCCATTTTCGCAGTTAAGGGTATTTCCAATTATCTGTAGTTTTATTTGAGGGTGTGCTTTTAAGAAATCTGCTATTTTTTTCAATTGGTCATCATCTTTCTTGTTTATTTTATTAGAATCACCATCAAATACAATTTCTAGTTTACTTGGATAAAGATATTCTTCGGGTATGTCATCTTTCTTAGTTTTTATCTCGAAACAATCATTTTTAAGTCCTTTTATATCTTCTTCAAATGCACCAATTTTCTTTGTCCAAACCTCCACTAAAATAGCCGTATTGTTCTCTTGGTCATTTTCCTTGCTATGAAATTGTTTTAATTCCTCTACTAGCTCTTTTTGTTTCGAAATACTTTGTTGCATTTCTTTTTTTAATTGAACGCTCTCTTCTGGAGGCAGAATACCCTCACCACATTTATCTAAATACGCATCATATAGATTCTGAAAACCAAAATCATCCCAGTCAGGTACTTCTATGACTTTTTCTATATAATTTTTTGGAGCTGTTTTTCCTACATTGACATACCAACTTCCACTACCAATAACAGCAGCTTTTTTAGGAGTATATTCATAATCTCTACCTAAATTTTTGTGTTGTTCATAAGATACTTTTCCTGATTTTAGAAAAATATCCATCAATTGTTTATCAAAAGCAGTTTCTAATTTATTGGAATCTTTTAGATGTTGGTAAGTTCCATCCTCATAGCTGTAGTATTTCACCAATAAAGGAATATTATTAGAGTCTTTGCCAGCATATTCTACTTTGTTATGTACTTTGGTTACATAATTGGCTCCCACAAAATCAATTCTACCCCATTGTGTACCATCAGGATTAGTTCCTGTGATGATACAATAGATTTTAGCAGTCTCTACCTTTTCAAGAGTCGCTATTCTCTCTTTGGTTGCTTCTGTTTTTTCAAGATTCTTTTTTAGGATGGCGAGTTCTTTATCATTTTCACTTTCGGCATTTTTCCATAGCTTCCTCAAATAAGGATTAGATCCTTTGCATTTTTGGTTAAATGTTTCCAGTGCTTTTTGATACGTCTTTTTGTTCTCTACAGTTGGTTTGGATGTTGCTTTTTTATTAGATTCAATGACGATTTCATACAGGTTGTCCAAATCTCCATCTTCCAACTCTAATTCTATTATTTTTTCTTGGATGATTTTTATTTGATGCTCTAGGTGGTCTAGTTTAGTTTGTTCCTCTTCATCAATTCTGCCGTCTGCTAAGAATAGTTTTCTGTATTTTGTTAGCTTTATCTCAATCACTTTTAGTGTTTGTTTTAGCTTGTCGAGTTTATCACTCATACTATTGGTTGTTCGTGTTTTGGAGGGTGGTTGGTCGCCTCGAATGGTCTTGCTTTTCTTGTTTTACAATTTCTCTATTGCCTCTTGCGATAAACCTGTATATTTTTGAATTTTATCCATAGGTTCGCCATCTTTTTTCATTTGTCTAGCTATCTCAAAGGTTCTTTGCTCTATGCCTTTTTCCATGCCCTCAGCTCTAGCTGTATCTACCACGTTTTTAATGTCTCTGCTCATAAGTGGGTTGATATATATTTTTTCTGTAGTCCTCGTGTATCATCTTTTACTCTCTTTTCCTGCTAAATTAACGATTTTGCTATTTTCATTAATTGAATGCGCTGTTTTTTCTTGCCTTTTTTGTTTATCCCCAATTTTGCCAATAATCCCTATCCCACAAAAAGCGAAATCGAACAAAGTGGTCCTTTCTGTCATATAATTTTAAGGCCATTGCAAAATGCAGATAAAACAAGATTTCCTCCTTTTCAATTGCTTCCAACCACTCTTCAAAATCTGGATGAACATCATAGCCTATTATTCTAGTCGAATAATCTTTGTTGGAAATGCTGTAACAATCGACTTTATTCCTTGATAGGCACTTTGCCAGTCAGCTTGGTTGATGCTTGATGGCTGTAGGTGTAGTTGAAGCATTTTTGGGGTTGGTTTTTTTCTTTTTCTATGGAGGCTAAGATTCTATACTTTGTTCTAATCCGTTTTATCTTCTTTTTTCTGAGCTTTGATATATGTTGTGTCGTCTTCTCTTTTAATTGATTTTATGATGTTATTAGTGTCTATTTTCTAAACCTGTCGAATTCGACACCTTTAAAATTTGGGTTGTGAAGCGTTTCCCATAAGCCTATAAATTCTACCGTATTCCTATTCCGCATCCAGTTTCTGATGTGATCTGAACCTTCTTCACCTCTAACCATGTCTGTGAGACAGATGTAGTCATCGTTTTCTTTAGTTTCAATGCTGATTATTTTATTATCGACTTCTATCTTCTTTTTAGCCATTTTGTTCCAACTTTGTATTTGGCTCTAAGGTATTGAATTTGGGGGATTTTATGACGATTTCTTAATGGATGAGAACGCCAAAGGCATTCCTCGAATGGTTTATGTATATTTATGTGTCATAGGTCATGTGCATCTCAATATAGCTGTTGCTTGATCAAAATCACAGATTTTGTGGTGTTAAACAAAGTGCCTAAACTTTAGCTTTAGCCCAGAAATGTAGGATGAATATAGCTCTTGTTAGCTGCCGTAACTTTTGTCCAAATAGCCTTTACCATTACAGTTAAAACAAATTCCTGCTTTGTGGTAATAGAATTCTGGAATGTAGCCTGAACCGTTACATTTTTTGCAGAATGGTTTATATTTGAAATCGTGAAGTAATTCATCTGTGAATACCTGTACTTGATGATTTTCGTGATAATCATAGTGGCAATGAAAGCAAAGTGTAATAAGTGCATCGTTTGAATATTCCCAAGGCTTTTTATTTAGGATATAATATTTATGATGGACGTGTAAGCCATTAACATATATAAACTCAAAATCATCATTTTCATTGAAAGAAGGTAAGATTTTAGAACAAAGGTCAATTTTGTTTTGAGGATAGAGACTCTTTTGGGATAAATATTTTTCTTCAGGAGATTGTTCTGAGCTTTTTGCTATTGCAATTAGTTCTGCATAACGGGCATTGACTTTTTTAACAAACAGCTTTATATTTCTCGGCAATTTTGAAAATTCACCCCGAAAATAAACTTGATAATATCCAGTTACAATATCGTGGTCAAATAATTCTATTTTCCAAGATTCAGGAGAATGCGAATTTGCTTGGATTCCTTTAAAAAAGTATTTACAATTCGTGTCTTTTAATAGTTTTTCATTTTGGCAGGTCTGACATCTGTATTTATCTCTTTTAAGAATTAGGGTTCTTTTTTTTCTCCATTCTTGAGTCTGTAAAAGTTTACTATAGTCAGTACCTGCTTCTAACACAGAGAAGGAAGTGGGAGTTTTGTAGAGAATTGCATTTTTTTTTGCTGCATTCAAAGCTGTTTTTTTTCTTCCTTCTTCCTCTCTTTGTTTTAATTCATCCAAAAAACTCATTATTATTTATTTTATGATTAGGTTTGGTGTCTATTTGAAAATCAAATCAGACATTTTTTGATTTTCTCACAAATTCTACGTTTTAACAATAATTTTGTATAAGGACAAAGTAACTAAATTTTAATGGGTGAGAATGGCCGATAACGTCCCCGCATAAACGACGTGACCAGCTTTTGCTGGGCATGACCGCTGTATGCTTTATTAGCGGTTAGCTTCTTTTCTTTTTTTATAACATTCGTCTTTGAAATCCATCAGCTTATCAATGAATCCACAAGTGACAGTAATTATCTCTTTCTTTTCGGGGACTTTCAGAAAATTGAAATTATCCGAAGTGAACGATTTTTTTGATTCTATCATCATTGCACCTGCCACTCCTTTCTCTCCGTCAAAATAAACTTCGTATCCACCGAATTGCTTCCCAAAATCTCGAATAAACGTATCTGATTCGTTACTTTCATCTCCCGAGATTATTCCATAAAGGAAAAGGTCTTTTTGCACTTTATCCAATCCAATAGTGAATTGATTATTTGCATTTATATTTATTTCTCCATTATTCCACTTGCATCTGGCATATCGCCCCGTCATATTTGAGATTGCATTTTCGAGAGCAATTATGAACTTCTCTTTCGCTAAATACAAATCTTCATCGCTCGGTAATTCTGCCTCTAAATGTGGAATCAAAAATTGCTTCACATAATATTTGAGTTCTTGGATTTCTTCTTTTGTATCGTAAATCGCCCCAAATTCTATTGCGCTCAAATTTGAACTTGTCAGCAAATTCATCGAGGTGACAATTCCATTCTTTTCGTTGTAGTATAATTTTGCGTGAAGGTTCTTTACGAGTTTTGGCTTGATTCCCAATGCTTCAACCTGTTCCCAGCTTTTATTATTGTCGGCATCATATCTCGTAATGAATTCAATCTTTACTCCTCTTTGTTTTGCTTTTTCTATCTCTTGCTTGATTCCTCCCCAATTTCTGAAATTCACGTAAGGCGAAACCAGAACGATATATTTTTCCGCTTGATTTATCATATTTAGAATCTCGGAACTTATTTGATATGGGGGGATGATTTTCATTTAACGTTTTTTTCTTTTTTTCTGCTTGTGCCTAACTATCACATAAACACAATATACAAATAACCACCCATACATTTACAAAAAGTATGAACAACCAACCCAATTAGCATCTATTGCATCCTATTGTGGATAACCAGCTTGAAGTGATTTTATATACAAAAAAATAAACCCAACCCATAAACCCACCCAACAACAAGCACCCCCAAAAAACAAACTTTAGCCTAACCTTAACAAACATCCACCACCCAAACCCTTGCAAAACTGTTACAATACTCGTACTTTTGGATATATTACACACAATGGCAGACCCCCGCTCCATTCCATCCAGCACCATTCCCTTGTCCAATCTGTCTTTTTTACGGAAATTCAAAGTAAGCTTTGTAGAAAGTATTATGCTTTTATCCAGAGATTGCTTAATTTCATTGATGCAATACACCATTATTATAATAATAATGCTGCTGTATGGCTCACCAAACAACAATTGTACATGAAATTACAAACACTAAAAAAACGGGGCAGCAAGTTGGCTGTTCCTAACTTTCAGATTGCTATTTTGGAAGATACAACGCCTAAGGTGACGAAGTTTGCTCATCAATTGCAAGGCATTAATCTGATGCCCTTTCGTCCTGTGGGCTTGGATATATTTCAGATCAATATAGGGTATATGTGCAACTTGACCTGCGAGCATTGTCATGTAGATGCAGGGCCCACCCGCACCGAGATTATGACCCGTGCAACCATGCAGCATTGCTTGAATGCCATCAAAGAATCGGGCGCACATACGGTAGATTTGACAGGGGGCGCACCTGAGATGAACCCAGATTTTCAATGGTTTGTGGAGCAGATTCGTGCTATCAGTGAGAATATTGAAATTATTGTTCGGAGCAATTTGACTATTCTGGTTTCCAATAAGCATTACAGAACTTATCCTGAATTCTTCAAGAAAAACAGAGTGACGGTTATTGCTTCTTTGCCTTGTTATACCGAGGCGAATACCGATAAGCAGCGTGGCGATAAGACTTTTGTGCGTTCTATAGAGGCGTTGCAAGATTTGAATGCTTTGGGCTATGGCAAGGAGGGGACAGGCTTGGATTTGCACTTGGTGTATAATCCAGGGGGGGCGAGTTTGCCGGGGAGCCAAGCAGGCTTGGAGGCCGACTATAAGCGCGTGCTCAAAACCGAGTATGATATAGAGTTTAATAAGTTGTTTACGATTACGAATTTGCCGATTAGTCGTTTCTTGGATTTCTTATTAAAAGAAGAAAAATTTGACGACTATATGCAGTTGCTGCTCGAATCGTTTAATCCTGCTGCCGCAGAAGGGGTGATGTGCCGAAATACCTTGTCTGTTTCTTGGGATGGGTATTTGTACGATTGTGATTTTAACCAGATGTTGCAATTGCAAGTGGAGAAAGCAGCTCCGCAGCACATTGAGGATTTTGATTTGCAAGAGCTGATGGAGCGCAATATTATGCTGGGACAACACTGCTATGGTTGTACGGCTGGTGCTGGTTCTAGTTGTCAGGGAACGGTAGCTTAGGGCAAAACTTGCTTACTAAATCAAAAAAATAGCGAACTATAAAGGCTATTTGTTGTAATAAAAATGAAGATCCTTTTAATAAAGGCAAGCTGTAGGGTGCTTTGACCGTACAGCTTGTTTTTGTTGGAGATTGTTTCTAAATTTGGCCTTTGTGTGGGCTGTATAACCAATAAATTATGACAAATAGTTTTGCCAAGAAAGATTTGATGCCTCCCAAACAGCAAGTTTTCATTTTTGGAGCATCGGCTCTAGTAGGCATGTTGGGGGCAAGTGTAGTAGCACGAGACAACCTAACCATCTGGTTGATAGGGGTTTCTTGTTTGTTGTTGTTTTCTATTATGAACAATGGCATGAGTTTTTTTGCAGAGAGTTACAAGAATTACTTGGTACATTCTATCTATGGATTTATGTTTTTATTGATAGGAGTAGTAGGTGCTGCTACATTTTTATCGGGTATTAGTATCTTTGATGCCAAGGGCTATCGGGAGATTGTGATTGTAGTTTTAATTGCCAATTTTTTGTTCATTGCTATGATTACAACGGTTAAGGGCTTGCTCAGTTTGTTGGAGGAGAAGGATAAAAAGCTTTGATGTTTTGAGGCAGATAAAGAAAGTTGTACAAAAAAGCTGTACTTTAGCACTTACTTCAATCCTCTATTTCTATATCATTTCCACTGTTTTTTATTTTATAAACAGTGTACAATTTTTACATACACAATGCGTACCTCAATAATCCTGTTTGGTGCTATTTTATTATTAATAGCTTGCAATTCTACCAAAAAAACAGGCAATGCACTGGTCAAATCCATTGATCTAACTGTCAACTTAACCGATACGGCCAAACAATTAGACAGTCTAAAGCTTTATGTTTGGCAAGGCATACAAGTACAAGAGGTGCTTGTAAATGCGCTGACCAAAAACCAAGAAGGCTACACGACCACTTTCAAGATGGAGCAAATGCCTCGTGGAATGTACTATGTGGGTACGGGAATAAGTGATTTGCGCCCTTTATTGTTGGGGACGGAGGCAGAAATTGTGCTGGAGGGGAGCAGTAGTAATATTGCCAAGTTGGCGGTCAAGAAGAGTGCATTAAACAAAGAATACGAGCAATTTATAGCACGCTTGCGCTCTGATAATGAGCGTTTTGTGGCGTTGATGTCTGAATATGATGCCAACAAGGGCAATGCCGCCAAGCAAAAGGAAATTGTAGCTCAATTGGCCAAGGAAGATCAAAACGATCTCGATTTGTTAGATTCCTTGCGTAAGGCAGGCTCAGAATTGGCTAGAATTATGGCTTTTAATGCTTTTCAGAGCTTTGAAAACAATGGGGCAGCCGGCCAAAGCAAGGGCGATTATTTTAGCAAAGCCTTTTTTAAGGAGGTAGATTTTACAGATACCAATTATGTGCTGTTGCCGTTTTATTATGAGAATGTGAAGAATTATAGCAGTGCCTTGCCTGCGCTGCAATTGAATGAGCAACAACAAACGGCTGCCTTGGATAGCTTGTTTGCCAAATTGCCAGAGGGCAGTCCCTTGCACCAGCCTACGCTGGTTGCGGCCATGTTTGGTATGATGAATCGCAACAATAAGTTGTTCTTGAAGTATGGCAAGGAGTACTTGGCCAAATACGATGGAACCAATGCCATGTTGGATAAATTTGTGAAAGAACAAGTCGCTCGTTTCAAAGGGCCGGCTGGGTCAGGTGAATTGGCTGCCGAAATCAAAGGCAAAACGCCAGAGGGCAAAGATTTGTCGCTCAGTTCGTTGCGTGGAAAATACGTCCTAATTGATTTTTGGGCAAGTTGGTGTGGCCCTTGTCGCCGTGAGAATCCCAATGTTGTACGCATGTACCAAGAATATAAAGACAAGGGATTTGATATTTTGAGTGTATCTTTGGATAATAACAAAGATCGTTGGGTACAAGCCATTAAGCAAGATAAAATGACGTGGCACCATGTTAGTGACCTCAAGGGCTGGGCTTCGGAGCTTTCTAAGCCTTATGGGGTGCGTGGTATTCCTTATACGGTATTGGTGGATCCAGAAGGCAGAATCTTGGCAACTCGCTTGCGTGGCCCATCACTAGAGGCCAAGCTCAAGGAAATATTTGCCAATAAATAAAATACAAGATTATTATCTAAGCCTAAACTATGTTTACACTCGATAACTTAGTGCCCATTCCGCTCAGTGACCAACTCCAACAATCTAATGTTTGGGCTGGTCACTGCCATTTAGAGGCCACCAAACGCTATTTTGTAGAAGCCCCCTCTGGCCGAGGCAAGACCACCTTTCAGCATATTCTCTATGGTTTGCGCCAAGATTATACAGGAACGGTACGCATACAGGCATTGGGGCAAGAATGGGATTTGAGAAATTTGACCCTAGAGCAATGGGCCATGATTCGCCAGCAAGAATTATCAGTGGTGTTTCAAGATTTGCGCTTGTTTTTGAATATGTCTGCTTGGGATAATATTCAAATCAAAAACCAACTCACCCACCACCAAACAGAAGACCAAATTAGCACGATGGCCGAACGCCTAGAAGTGGCCAGCCTACTAAACAAAAAATGTGGCGAAATGTCTTATGGGCAACGCCAACGTATCGCCATTATTCGAGCGTTGTGCCAACCCTTTCGCTTTTTGATAATGGACGAGCCTTTTGCTCACCTAGATAGTGCCAATGTAGTGCGTTGTTGTGCGCTTATTCAAGAAGAATGTAGCCAACAAGGAGCAGGATTTGCCGTAGCTAGTCTGGAAGAACGGTATAAATTTGAATATGATGAGATATTGGGGCTGTAGAGGGAACTAAAGGAGATAAGAAGGTACTTACATGAAACTATGGAGAAAAAGCAATCTAGATTTAGAACTAATCTGCAAAAAACTTCTACTCTTGGAAGAACTATCAAGCAATGTCTACTAACCCAAAAAAACTAAAAAAGGTACTCGGCCAATCGCCAAGTACCTTTTTCTATTGTTGTGCTCACAGCAGGGTTCGAACCTGCAACCTTCGGCTCCGGAAACCGATACTCTATCCAGTTGAGCTATGCAAGCAAATTATTCTCACACAAAGATACAAAATTCAATTGCTCAAAGTTCCCATAGAGCTATTTTTTTGTGTTGATTAGGCCAAAAAGTAAGATTATGACCAGTATAGCTCATCTTTTTTACTTTTGTAGAGCATACCTAATGTTCCGGCTGCAACGATAAAAACCATTAGAATGGGTTGTGGGCCGAGTATTATCCAGCCACCAACAAAGGTGATTACTCCAAGTAGGGTAGAAGTCATAAAACGGCCTGTATTGTTGCCTCTACTAATAATGTACATCATAGGAATAGCTAGGGTAACTCTAAGGGCTGCTCCAATAATACTAATGTCTGTAATATTGCGCCAAAAGTAGGCCATCGTGGTAGCTAGTATGATGGTAACAAGCGTGAATTGTTTGGTCGTTTGGACGTTATCGCTGCGGTTGGTAAGGCTGGCGGCATGAGATGCCAGCGCAAAAATATGGGTGTCGGCCGAACTCATGATGGCGGCAAAGAGCAATAAAATTAGAGCTGGCTGCCATATAGGAGGGAGTAATTGCTGCATGGCATACAAAAAGGCTTCTTGGGGAGGAAGGGTGGTGCTTAGTTCTAATACAGATAATCCAATCATTAGTAATAAAAACATGACCAGTAGAATTGGGACTAATGCCCAAGCCATTCCACGTTGGGCCGTAGCTTCATTTTTGGCGGCATAGCAGAGTTGGTAGCGATCGGCCAAACCAAAAACAGAAAAAATGCCATAGAGGAGTAATCCTACAATGGTGCTCCTTTCTAATTCTTGTGGAGGCCGAGTTTGCAGCAGCTCACTAATTACGACACGTTCATCCCAAGGAATGACAAAGGCCAAAAATGCTAAGAAGGCCAGTATTAGCACGGCTTGTACCACATCTGTTAGAATCACTGCCTTGAAACCTGATAAGAGCAGATAACTCAATACAACCAATGCAGTAGCCAATAAGGCCATTTCGTAGGATAATACTTGGAAATAGGCAATAACTCGTGCCCCTCCAACCAAAATTAGGAGCACCCAAAAAAACTGCACGCCCATAGTTAGGCTGTCGGTGAGGCGTTTGCTGTTTTCATTGATAGTAATAAACCGAACCAAATCGCCTTGGGTATAAAAGTGCTGGCCTATAGAAAATCGCTTGATTTTGGGCGCGGCCCAAAAGGCAAAAACAAGATAGCCAACACTGATGCCCAAGAATAAAGGAATCATGCCTGCGGTGCCAAATTTATAAGCGTAGCTGGTGTACAGGACTAAAGTGCCTGCTCCTATAGCACTGGCAAATTTAGAGGCTATAATGTGTAGGGTTGGGCGGTTGCGCCCAGCAATGAGGTATGCTTCTCCATTGGCCTGACGACCATAGAAATAGGAAAGTCCAATTAGAAATAAACTGTAAAAAGTAAACAGCAAATAGAGCAGCATAGGGATGGTAAGTTGTAGGAGTAAATCGTGTTACAAAAGTATTGATTTTTGGTGGAGTTGTGCCTTATTCAAATAAAAAAATGCACAACTCGGATAGAGTTGCACATTTTTGGGGTTAGAACAAGCTCTTGGACAGAGCCGTTCTAACTATACATTATTTCTAATCTCCATAATAAAAGGATGAAGTTACTCTTCATCGCGTGTACGCAAACGCACGGTAATGTCTTTTTCTTTTCCCTTGCGGTCAACGGTTACTACAATATCCTCACCAGGGTTTCTACTGGCAATTTGCTCTTGCAATTTGGAAACGGTCGTGGTTTTGATGCCATTGATGCCTGTAATAACATCCCCTGTTGCCAAATCGGATTGAATAGCTGCGCCCCCCTCAATCAAATCACTGACATAGACACCTTCCGTCACGGCCAAATCCAATTCATTAGCCATATCATTGTCTACGCTCTGAATCATAATGCCCATAAATGCACGGCGCACTTCTCCATAATCAATTAGATCTTGCATTACCTTCTTAACCAAATTGATAGGCACAGCAAACGAGTAACCTGCATAAGTGCCTGAAGGTGCATAAATGGCAGTATTGATGCCTATTAATTGGCCTTGAGCATTAACCAACGCACCGCCACTATTACCGGGATTGACAGCCGCATCGGTCTGAATAAAGGACTCAATGCTATATTGTCCATTTAGAATACTAATATCACGTCCTTTGGCGCTGATGATGCCAGCCGTAACCGTGGAGGTCAATTCAAATGGATTGCCAATGGCCAATACCCACTCGCCAATGCGTGCTTGATCCGAATCGGCCAAGTCAATTACAGGCAGACGATCGCCATCAATTTTGAGCACCGCCAAATCTGTAGAAGGGTCTGTGCCCATTACTTCGGCTTGATAAGAACGATTATCGCTCAAGGTAACTTCTACTTGTGTCGCCCCTTTGATAACGTGGTTGTTGGTCACAATATAGCCTCTGTCGCTGATAATTACCCCTGAACCTGTTGATCTGGACGGCCCTGGACTGCCAAAAAATTGATAGTAGCGGCGTTCTCGTTCTGTGCGTGCTTGGCGCTGTGTGATAGACGTGATGTTAACAACTGCAGGCATCGCACGTTCGGCGGCATCGGCAAAGTTGTTGGGCGCGCCAGCTACGCCATAATTATTGACGAGTTTGGGAGGGCTGGTCACGGTGGGCGTAGGTTGTTCTGCTTGCTGAACAACAGGAGCGGTAGGTGTTTGGTCTTGTAATAAATGAGAACCGCCAAGTGCTATACCACCCCCTAAAACACTGGCTACAATCAAGGATAACAGATTATCTTTCATGAGAGATCTTTTATTTTGTTTTTTTATAATTGAATGTTTATGTTGCAATACTTAATACAAAGGCTTCAGTTGTATGGTAAAACGGCAGTTGTTGGATTGGAGTTGCTTTTTTTACAGTTCTTAACAGGATTTTAAAATAATCGCTAACAAAACCTTTCCAAACTAAATCACTGCTTGAATTGCTATTCTAAAATAAAGAAATAACAGCGCTAAATGGCTGGATAAAAAAGACTTTTACAAAATTTTAAGGATAATCTTAAGGTTGATAAATCATACAACAATCGTGTAATCCTTCGCCAAAACCATTCAAAACCAAAGATTTAGTTACAAAACCATAACGCTGATAAAAGGCTTGGGTGTGTTGTGAAGTGTTAATACAACAAGGCCAGTTGGGAAATTCTTTGGCAAGATATTAAGCCCAATAATAACTCTTGCCAAAAAGTTCCAACAAATAAGAAATCTCTACCAGCATTAGTGCCAATAGAGATTTCTATGTCTATTATAGTAAGTGTTAAATTACAAGGCAGCGAGTTTTGCGGCCACGGCTTCCCAATTGATAATATTAAAAAAGGAATTGATGTATTCTCCACGTTTGTTTTGATAATGGAGGTAGTAGGCGTGTTCCCATACATCTAAGCCTAGAATTGGATTACCTGTTTTTTCGGCCAAGTTTTTCATTAGTGGGTTGTCTTGGTTGGGGGTATCGGTAACGGCTAGTTTGCCATCCTCGCCCTTGATGAGCCAAGCCCAGCCCGAGCCAAAGCGAGAAGAAGCGGCATCTTTGAAGGCCGTAGAAAAGTTATCAAAAGAACCAAAGCTTTGGTCAATGGCCGTAGCCAAATCACCTGTAGGTAGACCACCTTTGTTGGGGCCAATTACTTCCCAAAACAATTTGTGATTGTAAAAACCGCCACCATTATTACGCACGGCTGTATCTTCATCTTTATCTTGAAGGTTGGCAAAAATAGCCATCAAATCCTCACTGGCTCTGTCCGAGCCTTCCAATGCCTTGTTGAGTTTTTTGGTATAACCTGCATGGTGCTTGCCGTGGTGAATTTCCATGGTGCGTGCATCAATGTGCGGTTCCAAGGCATCAAAGCCGTAGCCAAGAGCAGGCAATTCGTAAATAATGGGTTCTGCTTTTGCAGGTTCTTGAGTTGGTTCTTCTTCTTCCTGCGGTGGCGTAGTATTACAGCCAACCAAAGGCCCTACCACAGCACCCATTGTAAGCAAAGCACCCGTTTTCAAAAAGTCACGTTTTTTCATATTGTTTGTAATTGGTTGTTGAATGATTGTTTTATTAAGACTACTTAATACCTTTAAAGGTAAAGAAGTATATAGGAATCTAAAGTTTAAATGGAAATCATTTGTTTTTTTTAATTTTTTATTATTTATTTTTTTATTATTTTTTTGTTTGATTTAGTTGTTTTTGTTTTTTGGGTAAATTTAAATAAATTTACTAGATAAATGGTTGATTGTTAGTTGTATATGCTTTTGGGAGTTGGAGTATTAACTAAAAAAAATAAAATGGCTCGTGCAAACATAAAGGTAACAGAAATATTTACTAATAAAACAGTAGAAATAGCCCTTAGGGTTCAAAAAAATGGTACACAATCTCAACGAATTAGTGATGAGCTGGCAAATTTTGTCCAAAATAGACTACAAGAGTATAATTTGGCGTTGTATCGCCAAATAAAATTGCAACGTTTTGAATACAATCAAAATAAGGTCTTTATTAGTTGGAAAGGTGGAGGCGCACGAACAATAAAGCGATTGATTCATGAAAAAAAATGTTCTGAAGCACTATTTCATGTTATAGGATATTACCTATTTGGACCAGAGTGGGATAGTGCCAAACAACAGTCTTTTATAGATGTTTCTAGAGAGTCAGAAGATATAGAATACGTGATTTATTTTGATAACATTATCAAAAAGGATTGGGTCATTACCTTTGGTGTTTTGAGAGGTCTTGGTGTCAAGGTGTCAACTTCATTAAAGTTTGATGTTTATGAAAAAGAAGGAAGTAATAAATTGATCGGTCGGGCAGAAGTGAATTTAATAGGTTTTGAGAATAGCTTGTTTGTGTATCATCCTATAGGAGTAGGAGCTAAATATAATCTCAATAAAGGTAAGAAATATCGAGCGTTGCTCCAGAGAATTAGTTCTAAACTGTTATTGCTAGGTTTTGAAGGAAGTGAAGTGGATAGAAGTTTACTGGAAGATGTGTTGAGTAATAGAGCTGTTCCTCGTATTCAATTAACAGATAAAACAGAAACCCTGCTTTTTATTAAGTGGAATCAATTTCAAGAAAAATACTTTTTGTGGCAAAGGAATAGAGCTATTTTTATTACTAGTATTCCTTGGACAAGAATGCACTTAGATATACTTTTTAGTAAATATTTAAGTCATATTTATTATTGGAAATATTTAATTGAGCTAGACAATCCTAGTAAAAGTATACCTGTGAATGATGTGGAAATCATTTTTTCGAGTAATCAGGTACACCAAGTAATAAACGATGATTTAATTAGCTTGACAAGTCCACTTAGTTGGGATTATAATAATGAAAAAATACCCTATAATGTAATTGCTACAAATAGATCTAATACCACTTACTTTTGTTCTTGCTTGATAGCAACAGAAAATTATGGCGTTTTTGTTTCTACACAAAATCTACTACTAGAGGCTAATAAGGCATTGGAGTTGATTCATTATCAACATGCAGCTTTTGAAATATCTAACCAAGAAGAATCGGTAGTAGTCAATTATATCAAAGTAATTATTAGCGAGGAGCGTATTGATACAATAGCTACGGTTGAACAGGATGAGTTGCCTCTAAACAATGATTTAGAAATAAGTCCAACTAGAGGAGTAACCAGCAGAGAGGTGGTTGATGTAAAAGAAAACTGGATAACTAAAACTATCGCAGTGAAAATTACAAGGGAAGTTTGAGAGGATAGATTAATACTATTTATGATTTAGCTTTAAAAAGTGTTAATTTTGCATTATTTTTTTAATTAATGTATATTGTTAAAATGGAAGAAATGCTTCTCAAGGGCGTTACCTTCAGTCAGAAGGAGGAACAAAAGTTTCTTTTTATAATTGGAGTCTCTAATTATGTGAACCATAATAATGCTAAAAATGGTTGGGGAAAACTAAATAATGCTAAACGAGATGCTGTTGCCATTGGTACTTTATTACAAAATAATTATGGTTTTCGTGAAGAGTCTACTTATGAACTTTATAATGAACAGGTAACGCGGAAAAACATATTTAATACGTTTAAAAAATTGCAACAAGCAATTGCTAGTGAAGATAGTTTGGTTATTTATTATTCTGGACATGGTTATTTGTCTATGGATTATGAAGGCAACCCTATAGATGGAGCTTGGATACCCTTTGATGCTGATTTTGAAGCGGTAGACCAACATTTTACCAATACTGATCTAAAAAGAGAGTTGGATAAGATTAGGGCAAAACATGTATTGGTGCTTGCTGATGCTTGTCATTCAGGGGCATTAATTTCTGGAAAAATAAAAGGAATCAGTAGTGTATCCAATCTCAAACTTTATGCTACTCCTTCTCGACAAGCGTTTTGTTCGGGTAGAACGAAGGACAAAGTTTCAGATGGTCCCAAAGGTGGGCATAGCCCATTTGCAGAAGCGATTATAGTAGTGCTAAAACAAGCAAAGGAATATTGTTTTTTGGAGTTTGTTACAAAAGTTAGGGCAGAGGTTAACCGTATTTATGAAAAACTAAAAATGAATATTGAACCTACTCATGGTTGGCTAGAAATTCCCAATTATAATAATGACTATCAAGGAGAGTTTGTTTTTTTTCCTCAAAAAAGGGTTTTGGGCGCAGAGTATCAACAATGGAAATTTGCTAAGAATCAAGCTTCTTTAAGGGGCTACAGAGAATATTTAGAGCAGTATCCTAATGGACGTTATATTGAAGAAGCCCAAGGTCTTGTGCGTATACAAAAACGAAAAAGAGCTTGGTTTTTTGTCCTTGCCTTATTATTGTTGATTATTATGGGGGGGCTGGGCCAATATATTTACCGTCAGCAACTCCTAGAGCAGTATCGCTCCAACATTAGCACTGCCCAGCAAGCACTAGCACAGTCCAATCCAAATATTGATAAGGCCATTGAGCAATTGAACGAAGCTATTGAGACAAATATGGCCAATCAAGATAGCTTATCTACTTCCATCAACAAATTGAAAAGTTATCAATTGCTGCTTGCTAAAGGAGATAGTTGTCTCAACCAAAATCGCTTAGATGAAGAGGTGCTCCAACAAGCTATTTTTTATTATGAAAAAGCATGGATGCTTGCCCGAAATCAACAGATTAATCCTACTGTTATCAATCAAAAACTAGCATATAGCCGCTCCGAAATTAATCAATATCTCCAAACAAGTTTTATTGATGTACGGGATGGACAATCGTATCCTATTGTTAGAATGGGTGGGCAAGAATGGATGGCTAAAAATCTCAATTACAAGAGCGAAAAAGGGAGTTATTGTTATAATAATGAAATAGATAACGGTGTCAAATTTGGACGATTGTATACTTGGACTGCGGCTAAAAATGCTTGTCCTGCTGGCTGGAATATGCCTAATAATGAAGCATGGGTAGCATTGGCTACCATAGCAGGAGGTTATTATGATGTAATTGGTGATGAGCATATTGGTAGTCCTCAAAAAGCGTATCAGGAATTGATGAATAAAGAAGGTTTTGCAGGTGAGTTGGGCGGTTATCGAGCTGTAGATGGTGCTTTTGAATACTTAAACCGCAGGGGGCGTTATTGGAGCTTGGATGAATTTAATGCTGAGGATGCTTACTTTTTTTCTTTGAGTAAGGATAGTGGGCGTTCTGCACAAAACACAGGCGATAAGGCCAATGCGCGATCCTGTCGTTGCGTTCGGCCTATTAACAAAAAAGAAGCCTCACCATTGCGGTAAGACTTCTCGTGCTGTAGGTCTACTATTAGTGTAGTCCTTGTATTCCGATTTGTGTCTATTGTGTAATAACGACTTTGAGCGTTTCTAAAAACCCTTCTTCGGTATTTATGCGTACAAAGTAAACTCCAGCTCCTCTATCTATGGTCAATTGAATTTGTTCCTTGGTATCAAAATCTTGATAGTCAATCATTTTTTGTGAAAGATCATAAATCGAAATGTTTACCTTCTTATACGATTTACCCAAATCAATGGAGAAGCTTCCTTGGTTGGGGTTGGGGTAGCATTGTACAACTGGTTTACTTGTAAACAGGGTAGAGGAGCCTTGATGGACTAAGGGAACACCTGTTATATCTATAAAGTTTTGCCCCGTTAAGTTACTACTAATATTGGTATGTGTTCTGGTATTAAAGGTGTAACCTGGTTTAGATGCAGTAGCTGTTCCACTCCAACCAGCAGGTACTTGTACGGTGTAGTTTCCATTGGTTGAGGTAGTTGCTGAAATAGTACCGTTACTATTGGTAAAATTTAATGTAACACCGCTCAACACAAGATTGGTTGCTCCTCTGACTGAGCCAGATATAGTATAAGTGGTTCCAGTAGTTTGGTTTCCGACAAAGTTTTGTCCTGACAAGTTGCTGTTTACAGGGCTGTGTGTACGGAGATTGAAGGTATAGCCAGCTTTGGAAGGTGTGGCATTACCTGTCCAACTAGCAGGTACTTGTATAGTGTAGTTGCCATTGCTGTTGGTATTGGTACTAAAGTTTGGATTACCATTGGTTCCAGTAAAGTTGACGGGTGTGTTGCCCAACATAGTACCAGTGCTAGTTCTAACTGAACCTGCAATGGTGTAGGTAGTTCCAGTAGTTTGGTTTCCGACAAAGTTTTGTCCTGACAAGTTGCTGTTTACAGGGCTGTGTGTACGGAGATTGAAGGTATAGCCAGCTTTGGAAGGTGTGGCATTACCTGTCCAACTAGCAGGTAGTTGTAAGGTGTAGACACCATTGCTATTGGTGGTAGCACTGAAATTAGCATTACCATTGGTTCCAGTAAAGTTAACAGGGGTGTTGCCGAGCATCATGCTAGAGCTGGTTCTGACCGATCCTGTGACGGTGTAGGTAGTGCCTGTAGTTTGGCTACCGACAAAGTTTTGTCCACTTAAGTTGCCATTGATAGGGCTGTGTGTACGAACATTGAAGGTATAGCCAGTTTTGGAAGGCGTTGCAGTTCCTGTCCAACCAGCAGGTAGTTGTAAGGTGTAGACACCATTGCTATTGGTGGTAGCACTGAAATTAGCATTACCATTGGTTCCAGTAAAGTTAACAGGGGTGTTGCCGAGCATAGTACCAGTGCTAGTTCTAACTGAACCTGCAATGGTGTAGGTAGTTCCAGTAGTTTGGTTTCCGACAAAGTTTTGTCCTGACAAGTTGCTGTTTACAGGGCTGTGTGTACGGAGATTGAAGGTATAGCCAGCTTTGGAAGGTGTGGCATTACCTGTCCAACTAGCAGGTACTTGTATAGTGTAGTTGCCATTGCTGTTGGTATTGGTACTAAAGTTTGGATTACCATTGGTTCCAGTAAAGTTGACGGGTGTGTTGCCCAACATAGTACCAGTGCTAGTTCTAACTGAACCTGTAATGGTGAACCCTGGACAGTTGGCTGTTGTAAAGGCTTGTGTGCTACTCCAACTAGTAAAAGAAGAATTACATCGACTACCTATTCTAAACTCATAATTAGTACGACAATTGAGTCCTGTTAACATATCACTGTTGCTAGTAACATTATTTATGGAAGTCCAATTGGTGCTACCAGCAGTTCTGTAGTCAATAATATATCCAAGAGGAGGGTTACCAGAGGAAGGTGTATTCCAATTTATAGTAGTACTAGAAGCAGTTATATTACTGGCTGTTAAATTAGTAGCTGGGTTACATATTACAACAGTTATCACCCCTACTGAGTTAACATTATTTATTTCATTATCTTCTGTTATAATATTTTGATTATCAGCATGAAATAGAATGTAATAGTTTCCAAAGCTTGTACTGTTAGGTATAGTTAGGATGCTAGATATATTATTACTACTATTATTAACACCTAAACTTGAGACATTTTCATTGCCTAAAAGAACATCACCACTACTATATCTTGTATCAGTAGATAAATAAAAACCTACACTACTTGCATTAGCTGTTCCAGTACCTCTATTACGGATATTACAATTTACTGTTATTGTATGACCAGCAACTATAGTAGTTGCATTGACGCTTTCGTTTTCCACAATTAAATCAGGTAGCGATGAACTGATAGTTATAGGTTTTGATGCTACATTATTATTTTCATCATTTTCTGTTACAACATTCTGGCGATCTGCATAGTATAGCAGAAAGTATGCACCTGGAGCTATCCCACTGGGTATGGTTATTATATCAGATACAGTACTAGTTCCACTAGAAGTTAAACTGGAAACACCTTGATCGCCCAAGTAAGTATCATTATTGCTATAATTTCTATCACTGGATAAGTAAAAACCTAATCTGCTTGAACCTGCTGCTACAACACTAACATTGCGAACTCTACAACCTACATTGATCGTGCTGCCAGCTAATACAGTAGTTGGATTTAGGCTTGTATTATCTACAATTAAATCAGGTTGTGCTGCATTGATGGTTATAGATCTTGCTACTACGTTGTTATTTTCATTACTTTCCGATATATTGTTATGACGGTCTGCACGATATAGTATAAAGTATGAGCCAGATGCCGTATTACCTGGTATATTAATTACATCTGATATATTATTGGTGCTATTAGAACCCAAACTTGTAACAGTTTCGTCTCCTAAGTAGATGTCATTATTACTGTAATTATTATCATTAGATAAATAATATCCCACTCTACTTGAACTTGCTGCACCTATCCCTCTGTTTCGGACTGTACAGCTTACATTTATGGTATTGCCTGCAACTATGGTACTTGGGCTTACACTTTGGTTTTCTACAATGAGATCAGGCAAAGGTGGCGTGACTGTTATTTGAACCGATGCAACATTATTATTTTCATTGCTTTCAGCGATACTATTTTGATAATCTGCATAATACAATATATAATAATTTCCGGGAGTAGTACTACTGGGTATAGCTATCGGTTCTGATTCATTACTGGTATTATTAGCTGTAAGGCTTTGTACATAGTCATCTCCTAAATAAGTATCATTCAAACTAAAAGAATTATCATTGGATAAATAATATCCCACTCTACTAGAGCTTGCTGAACCAGTACCTCTGTTGCGAACTCTACAACTTAGTGTTAGAAAATTACCTGCTGTAACACTAGTAGAATTGACACTTTGGTTTTCTACAATCAAGTCAGGAGCACTAGGCGAACCTGTTGTAAACGAATAAATTGGCGATACAGATGATCCCACCCCCGATTGAAAAGCTCTTACCGCCCAATAATACGTTGTATTGGGTTGAGCTCCACTCCAAGTGCGTGTACTAAAAATATTTCCAACATAATCAAAAACAGTATTGGGGAACATGGGAGTTGCTTGATCGTCAAAACCATTAGGTGAAGTAGCTACGCAGATTCTATAATTGGTGGCACCAGATACCAAGTTCCAAGAAAAATCTACAGGAATGTTTACATTAATAGCATTATTACTTGGTGCAATCAATGTTGGGGGAGGGAGTGTTGTACAGTTGGTTGATATCAGCGAATTGTAACCTAAAAAATCCAAAATACCATTCTTAATTGCATTTGCATGGCAGTTTTTATTAGAGGTTTGGATAATATAATTCCACTCCGTTGGATTAGACAAAAAGCAACCTTCAGTAAGTATAGCAGGAATAGAGGCATTGACACCTAAGACCTGAAAAACATTGCTTTTTACACCTCGATTTGTGAAGCCCATATCAGCTACCATTTTGGTTTGAACTTTTTGAGCTAAGATTTGATCGCTGGTGGTACCATTGGTATGCCTATACGTTTCTGTGCCATTGGCCGATGAGGAAGTAAAACTATTCTCATGAACAGAAACAAAAGCATCGGGGTTTTGACTGTTGATGTAGCTAACACGCCAAGCCAGTGTAGGATAAGTATCTGTAGTGCGTGTCATCGCAGTAGAGGCTCCAAGTCCTTGAAATAGATTTCTCAAATGTAAGCCAACATCCAAAACAATATCGGCTTCATCAGGAAGGCTTGATCCATTGATTCCCAAGGCTCCAGGATCACTGCCCCCATGTCCAGGGTCAATGCCAATTTTGACAGTTGAAATTTGTGCGTTGGAGCAAAAGCACAAACACATTAGAATATAAAAAAATATACTTCTCATGATCTTATCCTTTTTTAAGTTGCCCAGTAAAAATTAATCCTTTTTGAATGTCAGAAAAAACAATGCTTTTTCCATCAGCAGAAATAGAGGGATACTCTTCTTGTATATCCTCAGTATCCGTCAATTGGATGATTTTTTTTGTTTTTAATTCGTAAGCATACAGCTCTGAACGGGTGATTTTTTCTCCATCATCTTCTGTTTGCTGAAAAATGAGGTATTTAGAATCGGGTGTCCAAGTGGCATTCAAGCCAGTGCTTACTGAGATTAGGGTGTTGTTTTGATCCAATAGTTTTAAGGTTCCGTAATCATTGAAGCACAAAAAATTACCGTCAGGACTTTTTACGGGGTCTATTCCATACTGTCCAGATAGTAGTTTTTGGTCACCCTTTTTGTCATTTAATACGATCCCCTTATCCGTATAATAAATGAGGTAATGATCAAAAAAACCTCTCTCTTTCCTTGATGGACTACTGTTGATTTTGAAGTAATTTATGTCCTTGCTGTCAAATACAGGCAGTAGTAACGACTTGCCTTCTATATAAGGTTCTAGTACTGTAACTCTCGAAGTGTTTAATTCCTCTTTGAGCAAAACCTTCTTTGTTTTGGGATCTGTGATTTTGACACCCTCAATCCTTCTAAAACCACTGGTTTTAGATGATTTAGTAATGGCATATTTAGTTAATAAATAACCATTGTCCAGTATTTGGTACTTATAACCAGCCGCTAAATCTGTATTGATTGGCGACACAATTTTTGTGTCTAAATCAAATAGGTAAAGCCCTGTGAACCCTTTTTGAGTAGCTACAATTTGAGATTTATTATCATTTAGCCAACTTGGAGCAGTGAAACCACCCCCACCAAATAAAGGTTTTACCTCTTCTAGAGTTATTATGCTGTTCTCCAAAGGAGAGAAGGAGACTAAGCAGAAGCTTGTTAGTAATGCCCCCCAAATATATTTTATTCTAATTTTAAACATTGAAAAATATTTAGATAAGTGATAAAAAATGCCCAACAAACAATTGCACTGCAATTGTATTATTAGCAATACAAATATCTACTTACTTTAGAGCAAAGCATGGACATGTCCGAAATGTCCTAGTGGTTTGGTATATATATTTGAATAAGTAAGCTATGGAAAGAGTGGATAAGCAAGTCTTGTGTAAAAAGGCAGGGGTAATTTTAGGAACATACTTTTTTTAAACCACATCAATAAGAAGTTGAATACTGTTTTTGTACCTTTGGGGTACTTTCTAAGTTAGAGGTTTGATTATTTATTTTTTAGAACCTCAGACAACTTCATTATCCATAAATTTTATCTTAAAAGAAATTCAACTATGCTGAAAGATACTGCTATTCAGAGCCTCATTCAAGAAGAGTGGAACCGCCAGAGTGCTGGTATTGAACTGATTGCTTCTGAGAATATTGTGAGTCGTCAAGTAATGGAAACCATGGGAACTTGTTTGACGAACAAGTATGCAGAGGGCTATCCCGGAAAACGTTATTATGGGGGCTGTGAAGTGGTGGACAAAGTGGAGCAATTGGCTATTGATCGGGCTTGTGAGTTGTATGGAGCGTCTTATGCCAATGTGCAGCCACACTCTGGGGCGCAGGCCAATGCTGCTGTTTATTTGATGGCACTCAAACCCGGTGATAAGGTGATGGGGTTTGATTTGGCACATGGTGGACACTTGACGCATGGTTCTCGTGCCAATTTTTCGGGGCAGTTGTATGAGCCTTGTTTTTATGGTGTAGAACCCGATACAGGGCTGATTGATATGGATAAGGTAGAGGCTATAGCCAAAAAGGAACAACCCAAAATGATTGTTTGTGGGGCTTCTGCTTACTCTAGGGAGTGGGATTATGAGCGTTTTAGAGCCATTGCCGACTCCATTGGTGCGTTTTTGTGGTGCGATATGGCACACCCTGCTGGTTTGATTGCTGCTGGATTGCTCAAGAATCCCTTGGAGTATTGCCATGTAGTAACTACTACTACCCACAAAACATTGCGTGGGCCTCGTGGGGGGATGATTTTGGTAGGAGAGAATATAGAGAATCCTTTTGGAAAGCGTTGGGTGAAGAGTGGCAACCTCAAAAAATTGAGTACCTTACTCAATAGTGCGGTGTTTCCCGGTACGCAAGGTGGGCCATTGGAGCATGTGATTGCTGCCAAGGCAGTGGCTTTTCATGAAGCCTTGCAACCTAGCTTTATAGATTATCAAAAACAAGTGGTTGCGAATGCCAAAGCTATGGCCAAGGCATTTGTAGAACGTGGCTATAAAGTTATTTCTGGTGGCACAGACAATCACTTGATGCTGATTGATTTGCGCCCTAAAAATGTAACAGGCAAGGTGGCCGAAAATACACTCATCAAGGCCGATATTACTGTGAATAAAAATATGGTGCCTTTTGATACAGAGGCGGCTTTTGTTACTTCTGGAATGCGTGTGGGAGCTTCTGCGATTACTACACGTGGCTTTAAGGAAGCGGATTGTTTGCGTACGGTTGATTGGATTGATAGAGTATTGACGGGGGTAGAGGATGAGGATAACATCAATCAGGTGCGTGCCGAAGTCAATGAATACATGGCTAGTTTTCCTTTGTTTGCTTCAGATGAACAGGAATTATTAGTAGAAAATATTGGTTAGAAGAGCATTGTGGGCGTTTTGCATTATGGATGTTTTGCGAAACGCCCGTACTATGCCCACACTGCTTCTAAAAATACATTATGATTAAAAAGCACATTCCCAATACCGTTACACTGTCCAATCTACTTTGTGGTTGTTTGGCTTTGTTGAGTATTTTGACCAATCAAATACATTGGGTCCCAATTTTTATTGCTGTTAGTTTGTTGGCCGATTATTTTGATGGCTTATTGGCCCGATTGCTCAAGGTCAATTCGCCTATGGGACGAGAGTTGGATTCGTTGGCCGATATGGTTTCGTTTGGAGTAGTACCCGGTATGATGTTTTTTTATATGATTAATGAAGCCAAGGGGATTCGTCAAATCAATTTTGAGGATCCTGCTACTTTTATGGGCTTGTTGGGCTTTTCGGTCACTATTTTTTCTTGTGTGCGCTTGGCTAAATTCAATTTAGATACTCGCCAAACAGAGGGTTTTGTAGGTTTGAATACGCCAGCTTGTACGATTTTTGTATTGGGCTTGTTATTGATGGCGCACAACAATATTCGCAATTTGCACGATGTTATTGTCAATGAAATGGTGCTGATTCCTATTGCTTTTGCGCTTTCTTATTTGCTGATTGCAGAAATTCCCATGTTTAGTTTTAAGTTCAAATCCTTGACTTGGAAGGGCAACAAGATTCGTATATCCTTTATTGTTGTTATTGTATTGTGTTTGTTGTTGTTTGAATTGGGGGCTGCTTTGAGCTTGATTATTCTTTGTTATATTGTAATTTCTGTGGTGTTGTGGATGATGGGGGCTTTGAAGCGAGAGAAGCGGGCGTTTTAGAGTTGTTGTTTTAAAACAAAAAAATAGAGGCACAATTGCTCATGCCTCTATCTCTTATACTGTATTTTATGACTGATGTTGAGGAAGGAATTTTTCCTTTCCTCTATTATAACGTCCTTTCAGGACTCTAATACAGCATCTAGCACAAGGGCTATAAACTAAATCAAGCACTGATATTGCCTCCAAATGGTTTGCGTAACATCAGTTATTATTTAAGCGTCTCCTCCAGCCATTTGAAGAATTCGTTTTGCCAAATCAGGGCATTTTGTGGTGATAATATCCAGTGATTTTCCTCGGGAAAGAACAATAGTTTGCTCTTGATGCCTTGCAATTGAGCCGCATTAAAAGCCTCTAAGCCTTGTCCAATTGGCACTCTAAAATCCTTGCCACCTTGTATAATCATAATAGGAGTGTCCCATTTTTCGACTTGTTCTACAGGGTTAAATTCATTATAAGCACGTTGGGCAATTTTGTTGTATTTGTCCCAATAAGCCCCTTTCAAATCCCAATTTACAAAAAACAGCTCCTCAGTGGTGCCATACATAGATTGCCAGTTGAAAATACCATCATGAGCAATGAATGTTTTGAAACGTTTTTGGTGGATGCCTGCCAAGTAGAAGCAAGAGTAACCGCCATAACTGGCACCTACACAGCCCAAACGCTCCTTATCCACATAATCTTCTTGCGCTAGAGCATCAATGGCAGCTAGGTAATCCTTCATATTCTGCCCCCCATAATCCCCACTAATTTGCTCATTCCATTCCACCCCATAACCCGGCATTCCACGGCGATTGGGGGCCACCACAATATAGCCCTGTGCTGCCATCAACTGAAAATTCCAACGAAAAGAATAAAACTGGCTCAAGGCACCTTGTGGGCCTCCTTGGCAGTATAAGAGGGTGGGATATTTTTGGGTAGGATCAAAATTGGGTGGATAAATGACCCAAGTGACCATCTCTTTGCCATCGGTAGTTTTGACCATACGTTTTTCGATTTTGCTCATATTGATATTGGCATAGATAGCGTCATTTTCATGGGTCAACTGCTTCATTTCACCAGTATTCAATTCTAGGGTATACAATTCTGAAGCATGGTTCATATCACGGCGATAGACCACTAGTGTATTGCCACTTTGCCCCACAATGCCATTCACATCAAATTGCCCTTTGGTCAATTGTTTAGGAGCTGCCACCGCAGCTTTATAAGATTGGGGCACTGCCAATTCAAACAAGTGAATGGTGCCACCAACAGGCGCATTAAAATAGATTTTATTGGCTTTTTCGCTCCAAATAAAGCCATTGACCGTGCCATCCCAATCTTTGGTTAGGTTGACATCGCCTTCTTGGAAACGAACAATAATATCATTCTTATCTGATTCATAACCATCTCGTTTCATCTGTGTCCAAGCCAGCATTCCTGTAGAAGAAAAAGCAGGCGCCATGTCATAGCCCTTGTTGTATTCGGTTAG
Source organism: uncultured Aureispira sp. (assembly GCA_964445645.1). GTDB lineage: Bacteria > Bacteroidota > Bacteroidia > Chitinophagales > Saprospiraceae > Aureispira. Next base: position 36,304 of record CAYULH010000008.1, read on the forward strand.
ATTTTTGGTTTTTCCTGTTTCCAAATCGTATTCATAAATATCTGAATTGGTGCTTTTGGCGTAGGCTGTGCCGTGTAGTTTTTTGGATACATACAGCACTTTTTTGCTATCGGGATGCCATAGATAATCCTCGTCACCCCCAAAAGGCATTTGCGGACAATCGTAAGGCTCGTTGTGCATCAAATCTACAGCAGGAATTTTTCGTCCATCATTGGCTTCTACAAAAACATGGCTGTAAGCTCCATCTTCCCAAGTGTCCCAATGTCTGTAATTGAGGCTTTCATAAATTTTTACATTCGAGTTGTTGAGTTTTGGATATAAGTCTTGGCCCGTTACTTTTTCAATTTTAACCTCTTGGATTTTGATTTTATAGTTGCCGTCGGGCGAAATGTGCTTGTTGGCAACTAGTTTGGAGAAATCTTCAATTTCTTTCTTTTTTCCTCCTTTTAGTGGTTGTAAGTAGTATTTAGTGGTTTTCTTATTGGCATAAACATCGTATTGACTAACTCGATAAACCACGGCTTTTTTATCCTTGGTTAGGCCAACCGATGAGACGCGATTCAATTCTAATAATTGTTGTGGACTTAGGTTTTTTTGTGCTATAGCCCCGACTGCTAAGGCGGTTAGTGCAAGGGTAAATAATAGTTGTTTCATTCGTGTAAACTAAGGATTAGTAAAAAAATAAAGCAAGGGGAGTATACTGAAATTAAATCAATAAAGTTACAAAAGAAAAACTCGCCTTTAAGTGTGTGAATTAATCACAATTATCCTACTACCAAAATCGCTTTTTCTTTGGCAATTCCAATGGTAACAATAGCTCCAGAATTGAACGCTATAAAATCATCCATAACACCATCACTAAAGATGACACCTTCCTTGGGCATACTAGATTCCAATACTAGGGGATGTTGTTGACTGATAAAGCCTGTGGTGAGCTTGATATTAGAAGAACGACTCAAGAAGGGTTCTCGAACTACAAAAACAAGTTTATCGGTTTCCCAAGGCAGATGTTGTTGTTGTATGGGCACACTATTACCAAACTGAGCCGCAATAGAATTAGCCATATTAATCAAAGAACTCAACCAACCTGTAGAGCCTGCCCCTGTAGAAACAATAATACCACTAGAGGATTGGTTTTCTGCTTTGCCTTGAAAATCAACTTTGTATCGGGCCGATTTGTGCGATTGGTGTCCAATAAAAAAATCATTGAAGGCCAGCAGGCGTTGCCCGTCGTTGAGCTTGGCTTCGGCCATAGTCACATGCTTGGCTTTGTAGTTGTTTTTCTTGACTCGTTCTACTGCTTTTTCATAATTATTCAAGGTAAAAGGGAGCAAAATACCATCGTACAAAGAGGGGTCAGGATTGACCCCCAAGATGGGTTTGTTGTGTACGTATTTGGCAGTATTGGCTACTAGGCCATCATGCCCAATAACCACTACTACATCATCCTCCCCAAAGGAAAAATTGGGAAGAAAGTTTTGTTCTACCACTTGGGTACGCATCATATTGCTAGATATTTTTTGCGCCTCTTCTACCGAACGCTCTATAGCAATATCCTCATTTTCCACTTCATCTATATTAATACCCTTGGTCTTCATATAGAATTTGGCTTGTTTCTTTGTATTGAAGCGTTTTTTGAGTTGCTTCATCCTAGATTCGCCTTTTATAATAATTAGGTTGTCTTTTTGTAAACCCATGGGATTGTTTTTTTAGATTAGGAAATCAAGTCACTGAGCAAGTCAGGACTGATATTGAGGTTTTGTATATTGCCCGAATTTTCGGCCAACTCTCTAAATGCTAAGGCCACATTGAGTTTGGGGTCGCTATTGCCATTGAGTGCCATAATGGTTTTCCAATCCATGCCTTTGTACAGATCCAACATTTTTTCCATGCGATAAGCTTCTGCATCCGCTGCTTTGCGTTTGTTTTCCGATTGCAGTTCAATGAGTTGCTGGCGATTTTGTTCAATAGCAATATCTGCATTGATTTTCATTTCGCGGAGTTCTCTATCATTTTCAGCCTTTTTGATTTGCGCCTCCATTTTCTTATCAGCAATTTGCTTTCTCTTTTCCTCTACGGCAATTTCTGTATTCAGCTCTGACTCTTTGATAGCACGTTCTTGCTCTACGGCAAAATTTCGACGTTTGTAGATGGCTTCATCTGATTCAATTTGCAAGGCTTCGCGTGTTTCGGCTTCTAGGGCACGAGCCATTTCGGGCGTAGGCTTGACAGAGAGTACAATAACACTGAGTGGCTGAATACCTAGTGATTGAATGGCTTCTGATTGTTGTAGTTGGTTGAGAATGGCTTTTTCTAGTATTTTGGAGCCTACCATGGCTTCTCGCAGTGTATTGTCGCCCAAAAAAACACTGGCTGCTGCTTGTGCTTCATTGACAATACGCTGGGATAGTTTTTGGTAATCATCAGAGGCGCGTTTGCCCTGTGCATTTACCGTAAAATCGAGCAAATCGGCTAGGCGTTTGGGATCGGTAATTTGATAGGTTATTTCTCCTTGTATGGTAATAGTTTGGAAATCCTTGGTAGAATCTTCAAAAATAAAAGGCGCATCGTCACTACCCATAGGAATAGCAACAATAGAAGTAGTGGGGCGATAATACCAGAAGGAGAGGCCTCGGCCTTCTTGTTTGATACCGCCATTTTTGTACTGCAAGACATAAGTCATTGCATCAAATTTGATAAAGTTAAATCCGAACATAGTGTGTTATTTTTGTGGTGTTATTGTAATAGGATTTGCACTTAGTTTGATTGTTAAACTAAGGGTAATTGGATTTAGTTCCCAAGTAAGATAAATAATCCAAATTAAAATAACGTATATCCAGAAGATTCAAAAGTGTTAAGCCATCCAATCGGCTTGGTTGAGCATATTTCCTATACTTTTGAGGTAGTCAAGACCTTCTAATTGTTGGAGCATAAAAGGAGGAATACTTTCTAGGCCATATAATGCTGCTAGAATACCTGTAGTAATAGAGGCTACAGAATCTACATCTCCCCCTAGATAGATGGATTTTTGAAGGGCATCCATTGTATTTATGCTATTTTTGAGCACATATAATACACATCCTGTGGTGTACTTAGAATCAGAGGGAACGCCCTTGATGCCTGCCAAAAAGTAAGGGGCTTGGATTGGTTGAGGCCCACACAGTATTTCAAAATCTTTTTCTTGCAATTGGTCATAAGCTCCTAGTTGATCCACCGCATCTAAGTAAGTGGTATATTCTTCGTTTAAGGGAACTGTTTTTTTGCAGTAGTTGATGATAGAAGGAGAGGCACCATTTTGCTGAAGAAGATAGTAGGCCGCTCGGGCAATACATTGACTGCTGATGATGGCATTGATATTGGGGTGCGTGGCCTTGGCATTGATAGCAGCATAGGCATTGATAAGATGCTCGGGGAGCAGCCCCAATGGAACCGCTCGCATAGCAGGAGCATTACCAGGATTGGGCCTATGGCGTTGAAATGCTCTAATTTCGTCTATGGTTTTTTCGCCCGAATAATACCAAGCCATAGAACCGTGTCCATTTCGTCCGTACCCTTTTTCTTGTTTGCCCTTGTCATATTCTGCTTTCCAATGCTCAATTAATAAGTCTTCGGTAAATGGTTGGTTGGAGAGCAGGGCTTTGATGAGTCCGATGGTCATTTCGGTATCATCGGTATAATCCCAATCTTGATAGTTTTGCGTAAAGAGACTTTTTTTGTCAAGGTCAACCTTAATTTGATCCCGCACACTTACCAACTGTGTAAAATCGACATGGCTGCGTATCCAGTCTCTGTCTTGAAATTCGACTCCCGCACCAAAAGCGTCGCCTAAGGCTGTTCCAATGACTAGGGCTTTAAACTGCATTTACAGAATGGTCTGTTATCAATTATTAGGAAAATAACGTTCAATTAGCTCTGTCAGGATTTCTATGGTTAGTGGTTTGACACAAACCCCGTCAATATATCCTAGTTGCTCCACCTTTAATTCGTCATCCTTATTCAGAGAAGTGGTGAGCATCAATACAACAACATCAGCTTGTTGGTTGCTCGGCAGCTTGCTGTGGTACTCGGCAAATTCCCAACCATCCATACCGGGCATATTAATATCCAAAAGTATGAGATTGGGCTTTGGATATTGTTCATTTTCTTTTGATTGAAGAAAATCTAATGCCTTTTGGCCACCAGTTACCGCAATACAATTTTGAGTGCATTTGGCTTTTTTGATTATTCTTGAATGAATAAAATTAATGCTATCAGAGTCATCAACTAAAAGAATAGTATTTAGTTTGTGTGTCATTTTAAAGGTTGATATTAAAATAAAAGGTACTTCCTTCGCCTAGTACTGACTGTACCCAAATATCGCCATTGTGCATAGCTGCTATTTTTTTGCAATGGGCTAGTCCAATTCCTGTGCCTTCAAACTCTGTTTTGGGGTTTAGTTGTTGAAAAATAGAAAAAATGCGTTCTTGGTTTCGTGTACTGATTCCAATTCCATTATCCTGTATAGAGAATGTCCATCCATTTTCTTTTTGAACACCAATAGATATTTCAGGCTTGTTACCGGGGCGTTGAAATTTAATAGCGTTTCCAATGAGATTTTGAAACAATAACCTCAATTCTGTTTCATAGCCTTCCAAAGTCGGCAAATCTTCTACTGTAATAGTTGCATTATTATCTTTAATTTTTGAATCCAGATCCTCTAGGGTTTGCTTGATTAGTTGATTGCAATCAACCTGGCCAAGTGTTTTGGTCGCCCCCAATCGGCTGTAATCCAATAATGATTTGACTAATTTCTTCATCCGATCAATAGAATCAGAAATGGTATTCAAAAACTCAACAGCTTCCTCTTCAAGTGTATCTTCATAATCTTCTAGCAAAATATCCACAAAACCTTTGACTGTATTCATAGGCTCTTGCAAATCATGAGAGGCAATATAAGAGAACTCTTCTAATTCTTTATTTTTTTTCTCCAGCAATTGATTGGCACCTTTCAGTTTGGCTGTTGCTTCCATAATAGAAGTAATATTGTTGTGTGCGCCAAGCATCCGAATCGGTTTTCCAGATGCATCTCGAATGGCTAACCCTCGGCATCTAATATAAACGGTTGATCCATCCTTGTGTGTGTAACGAACCACTTGATCATAGGGATAGTTAGGATCAGCACAATGCTTATTAAACTCTTCCATAGCAACACCCAAATCGTTTTGATTAATTATGTCTTGCCATGCCGAACTTTTGTGAGGCATTTTTGTCGGATCATATCCCAGTTCTGTCCAGAATTTTTCGCTCATCCATTCATCTTCAGGGCTTTCCAAGTCCCAATACCACAGGCCATCCAATGACCCAGTTTGGATAAAGCGAAAAATTGAACTATCTGTTTTTATTAAATCATACAGTTCTTTTTGTAAGTAATGCTCCATATTAATTGAGTTCGAAGTCAATTTCTAAATATTTGTATGTAATTTTGATTGTCAAGTTGTTATTTTAATACCAAGAATTTTTTACCTAATATCATCTTGATTCATACCGCTCGGATATATATTTAGCTTGATGTAAAGTTACCAGCGTTTTTTCTATTGTTTTGTAAATCAATGTCAAATGGACGGTTTTTATTGTGCCAATGTTGTTGAACTTGTGCCTATTCAATCCACAAGTTCGGCTTTTCTTTTTTATAAAAAAAACATGTATCTGATTAATTTTTAGCTTGTAGTAATTTTATGTATTGTTGTGAGTATCTGATAGATACAACTGTACGCTGAAAAGTTAATTAATGATAGTTTGTTATTTTTAATAATGCTGAAATATACCATCATCTATTGATAATTCCAAATAGTCACATAAGACCATTTATTTATTGATTTTTTGGCTCAAGTACAAGTTATTTATGTCAGAAAAGTATTCCATTCTACTATTTAGTCCCAAATCTAAGAGAAGTAAATTAATTATTAACACAACACACCCATATATCCTACCAAATGGTTTAATTATTTTTTTGATTCTGTTTTATGAATCTTATAAGCTATAGAATACACAGCCCCTAACTTACAAGATTTTGGCTCTATAAATACCAACATCCTTGCTCCCCAAACTTCTACTCTCATTCTCAATAGCAAGCAAGAGCTTCCTGCTGGGCTTTATTTTAACAAAAAAACTATCTTAGCAATCGAAGGGTTAAACCTGAGGGCAGATACCCCAACAACCAAAAAACCTCTCAAAACAACTTTGAGAGGTTTTTATGCCTGAATTATTGAACGGCAAGCACGAACCTACTCCTCAGAATCTTTCAATTTTTTCTGTTCCTTTCTTTCAACCTTTTTTATACTTTCTGCTACAGGTAAATCCTCAGGCATGGTTCCACCTATATCTTTTATGGTTTCACGAACCTTCTTACCGACTTCATAATGAGCTTTGTTAGCATTTGCTTTGCCTTTAATTTTTTCCCTCTTGAGTTTTTCTTCAGTTTGTGTAGCTCGGAATAAGTTCGCTGCTAATTCCGTACTACCCATGTGGTCAAGAATTTGTTGACTTTTTTTGAGACCTTTAATCTGATGGATTTCCTTAGCTCCTAAGCCTCCGTACAAGCCTTTGTAACCATGATTTTGAAATACAGCATATTCCCAAGGCTTAATAACTCCTGCATCTTTTGCTGCTGCTGCCAATTGAGTATTGTGTTTTTTCATTTCATTACGCAAGAATAGCCTTTTTTTGTCTTCTGTTTCAAGACTGTTGTATTCATCAAGTTGTTGGAGTTCTTGTAATCGAGTTTGTACAGCAAAGTAGGTTTGGCCTAAGGCAACTACTTCTTTTGAAGAATCAGCATTTTGTACAATCAAGTAACAGAAGTAGCGGGATAACTTAAAGCTAGACATTGCTCTTTGAGCACCACTTCCTATTGGAACCATCTCGGTGAACTCAACGAGATGGTTAGAGAGTTCTTGTTGACTTTGTACACAAGCGGTGGCAGCTTTTTGGAGAACTTTAGTAAAATTTCTAAAATCTGAATAATCCAATACCTTGGACAATTCTCTTGCTTGCCAGTACTCTATACCATTCTCGTCAATGTGTTTTATTTGCTCAAAACGGCTTTCATTAACTTCATTAATTATCTCGTTATTCATTTTTGCAGCTTGGATAAGTTAGTGGAATTTTATATTTATGTAAAATGTATTTAATTAGATTAATAGTAAATAGGCAAGTTGAAAGCGTTCTATTGTTACTACAATACAAAAATAAGCATATAATTACCTTATTTTTTATCAATTTTATGAAAAAATAATCTACTGATGGCTATTAGTGCTACACAAAATATTAAATAGTACCAACACCAAAAAAGCCCCCTCAAAACAATGTTGAGGGGGCTTCTGTAATTTGAAACCTAATGGTTTTTGGTGACTCGAGCAGGATTCGAACCTGCGACCGTCTGCTTAGAAGGCAGATGCTCTATCCAGCTGAGCTATCGAGCCAACATGTAGTGTAGATGAAAATTAATTATCATCCAGAGCGAGGGCAAATTTATAACATTCTCACAAAAAACAAAAGAAGCCATCCATTTTTTCTCAAAAAGAAAAAGATAAATTTTATCTGTAGTTTTGTGAGGACTTAATTTACGTGTTTTATAACTATAAAAGAACCAAGATGGTTCCCTGATATTTACTTTTTTTAGAACAAATTAGCGTGCTCCTTGTAAAATTCTTATCTTGATTTAAGATTGATAGATTAAAACACTTACCAAGATCCTAATTAGGTTTGGGGTTAGAAAAAAGAAAACAGGTGTTCAAAAAAGAAAAATTATGGATATTGTATCAGTTATGTTTGCGAGTCCTTCGTATGATGAATTGGTGGCCTTGCGTTTGACCCATTTGTATGAGCCTTTGGATATGGAGGTAGATATTGAGTTGTTGGCAGAGGAATACAGAGATGTGCATTTGGCGGTGTCGGATGAGCGTGGGGCGGTGATTGGAGCAGTGGTGGCCAAGGTGTCGGAGGAGAAGGATGAATTTATGAATAAGCGCAAGATTTGTTTGTTTCGCCAAGTGGTGATTAAGAAGGAACAGCAGGGAATTGGTAAGGGGAGTGAAGTATTGGATGCACTGGAGCAATTGTTGATAGAGCGTGGTTACAAAGAAATTCGACTACATGCACATGTAGGAGCCGTTGATTTTTATCAGAAATTTGGATATACCACACATGGCAAGCAATTTAGGGCCAATGGTATTTTGCAACATACTATGAAGAAAAAAATTCAGAAAAAATCAGACAAATTAGACCAATTGCAGGCAATTGGTACGGCTCATTCATAGGTTTGTACAATGGTTTTAGCAGGAGTTTTTAAGGTGTTCAGCATTAGCATCAAAAAAAGCAAAAAAGCACTAAGGATTAGTGGAGCAATGTGTATCTTTGCTATTCTAAATAGAAATAATAGAAGCCCTCAACAATTGTTGAAGGCTTTTTAAATAGGGTATGGTGCTATTCAGCATTATTCTCATAAAGAACTAAGAACAGCGTGAAAACACCAACACAATCAGTTAAGAAAGGAATAGCTTTGGAGGATGTGGTTATTGAGGAAATGGCTTTTGGCGGCGAGGGCGTGGCAAAAATGCCAACAGAGCAAGGAGATTATATTTTGTTTGTCAAAAATACCTTGCCCGGACAAGTAGTAAGGGCCAAAGTCATCAAAAAGAAAAAGCGTTTTGCCAAGTGCAAACTAGTGAAGGTGCTGCAACCTGCTCCAGAGGAAATGGAGGTGCCTTATCAGCCGATTCCGGGTGCTCCTTTTGCCCGTTTGCCAATTGCACAACAAGAGCAATACAAGGAGCAATCTACCTTGGAGATGTTTAAGCGTTTGAGTGGGGTAGCCAATGTAGAGGACTATTATGAGGGCTATATTAGTTCGCCTGCTGTTTGGCATTATCGCAACAAGATGGAGTATTCTTTCTCTACACTGGTATCGGCCTTGCACACAGGAGAGGAAACGGAGGGCTTTGCTTTGGGATTTAAACGACGTGGACAGTGGTGGGCTGTGGAACAGCTCAATGATGATTCGGGTTTATTTGATAAGGAGTTGGAGGTGGCAATGCCTCAAATACGTGCTTTTTGTGAGCAGAGTGGATTGCCTGCTTGGAATCCTGCCAAAAGTCGTGGCTTTTTCCGTTTTTTGGTGGTACGCAAGAGTTATATTCACAATCAACTGTTGTTTAATTTGGTAACGACCAGTGATGAATTGGAGGCTTTTGATAAGCAGGGGTTTGTAACCTTGCTGCAAGAAATATTAGGCGAACGTTTGGCAGGGGTTATTCAGACGAGCAATGATGAGGTAGGAGATACCGCCAAGCAGCCAGCCGAAAAATCTACTTTGTGGTATGGGCAGCCCAAGATTGTAGAGCGTGTTTTAGGTTTGGATTTTGAAATTAGTATGCAAAGTTTCTTTCAGACCAATCCACAGTGTGCCGAAAAGCTATATGCCAAGGTGATTGAATATGTACGTTTGAGTTTGGAGGGAGCAGAGGAGCAAGCAGTAGCAATGGATTTGTTTTGTGGCACAGGAACTATAGCACAGTTATTAGCCAATGATTCACAAATTAATAAAGTAATTGGGGTAGATATAGTACCACAAGCAATAGAAGATGCCAAATTGAATGCTGCACGCAATAAGATAGAAGGTATTGATTTTTATGCGGCTGATGTTCGTAAATTCTTATATGATTACCCACAGTACAAGGGCAAAATCGGGACTATTGTATTAGATCCGCCTAGGGGGGGGATTGTACCCAAAGCATTGACACGTATCATTGAACTGAGTGCTCCTTCTATTGTGTATGTGTCGTGCAATCCTTCTACACAAGCACGCGACACACAGACTTTGATAGAAGCAGGCTACCAATTGCGCCACTTTAGCTTAGTGGATCAATTTCCGCACACCGCTCATATAGAAAGTGTGGCTTTGTTTGAAAAATAACAGCCAACTTAACGGCTGCCTACCCTCATTTTAGCATTTGCAATTTGATCTAGCAGCCATATTTTGGCCTTGTCTGGATTGGTAAATATCTTTTTGGGATTAGTTGTTTTGATAAATTTGAGTGCTAGATTAGCAAAAATTCTAGACCCAACAGAACGAACTACTATAGCACTAGCAACATGCCCAATATGAACAGAGGCATAAGCTTCCAATACTTCTTTCTTTAGGTACAAGTTGGGGGCGTAGGTGATGAGACCACAAATATTATTTCCTACTGCTTCTTTTAAAGTCAAGGCATTGTCTATAGCAATTTCAGGGGTATCTGGCTGATCCCAATTTGGCTTTATTCTAAACTCTATAATGCCATTGGGGTGTATAGTGGCAATAGCAGACTTACTTTCTAATTGTTTCATTTAATTATTATCATAAGTTGTTTTGTAATGTGTATGCTTTTAATAAGTAGTCACAAATGCTGCTTATTATTGTGTAATAGCAAAAATGTTAAAATTGTTTGTGCTATTTAGTAACAAAATTATAGCTAATTGATTTTCAATACACTAGAAGCTAAAAAAAACGTTTTTTAATTGCTTGGGAATCAATTACGTACAACACCTACTTAATGCTTTACTAATAATAACAAAAAAATGCCAAAATACTATATTCTAGGAAATAGTTTAGAGTAATTTTAACAATTGAAAGACTATTCAATTATTTGGCGTAAATGTAGTTTTTTTCTATTGTATAGGTAATATCTATTATAGGATATACAGATAAGGAAGGTATTGTTATTGGGTTAGATAGCAGGGGGAGTCTAATTGGTTGGTGATTTTTATTGAGTTAGTGTATTTTGAGCCTTTTGTTTGGCTCGTGCAATGTGTCCCAATAACCATTTTTCTGCCTTGTCTGTATTTGTAAAAATTTTCATTGGAACAGGTATTTTAACAAATTTTAGGATGAAATTTGCCAAAATTTTAGAGCCAATACCTTTAATTATAACTGCATTGGCTACATGTCCAATATCCACACTACCAAAGGCTTCTACAACATCTTTGTTCATATACAAATTGTCTGGAAGATAGCTCAATATTCCACAAATATTATCGCCCACACCCTCCTTGATGGTTAGTGCAAAATTGATAGCTGTTTCAGGGGTATCTGGTTGATTCCAGTCGGGTTTCATTCGAGTTTCTATGATTCCGTCAGGACGAACAGTAATGATACAAGCAAGGGATTCTAAAGTTCTCATAAAATTATACGCATGTTAAATATTTTCAATGTAAAACACTCAAGATAGGAGCAGTGGCTCTAAAAAGTTAAATTTGTTTTGTGAGGCAAATAGAACCAATCAAAGTCAAATCTAAATATAAGCCATTATTTTTACTCTAAGAGGCACAGAATGCAAACTTTTATTACAAATATTAAAGGTTATTACGAATAAAGTATTAAGCAGAAAAGTTTTTTTAGGGCAAAAAAAATGCTGATAAAGATGTTATCTTGGATGTGTGAAAAAACAAGGCATCAATATCAGCAAGCTCAAAGTTAATCAATTAACAAGTTTAACAGAGCAAGAAGAGGGACTTATTTTAGAGATATTTGATAATAAAGTATCAGAAAAGCAAAAGCATTATACCCTACAAGGGAAGAAGCGAAAGCGTGTTCAGGAAAAAGAGTCAAAGAACAGCAGTTTGTTAGGCAGTAAGCAGAAGCTTGATTTTTTGCTGTTATACTTGAAGGAACAGATGAATCAATACACACTAGGTCATTTTTACAAGATGAGTCAGCCGAAAGTATCGCAATGGATAAGTTATTTGTTACCTGTTTTGGAGCAAACCTTAAATCAGATAGGTATAATACCTTGTTATCAAGAGACTTATAGCCATTCATCAACAGAAGAGGGTTATTTGGCAGCAGATGTAACGGAACGAGCAATCCCTAGGAAAGGCTGGGGTCAAACGACTAAAAATTATGAAGCAAAAAATTAGAATTAGAGCTTATCAAAAAAGGGAAACGATCGTTAAAATCGCCTTTGCTTTTCATAATTTGAGAGTCAAGTATAGAAAATTGACCTGTTCTAATTCGTAATAATTTTTATTAAATTCACTAGATGTATAATAATAAATTATTATGATTTTTACAAAATAAAGTTAGTTTTTAACGTCAACTAATTCAATATCGAAGACCAAAACAGAATTGGGAGGAATAGAACCAGCTCCTCTAGTGCCATAACCAAGGGCAGAGGGAATAATTAGTTTGCCTGAACCACCTTCTTTGAAAAAAGGAATGCCATATTGCCAACCCTTGATAACACGATCTAGTGTAGTTGTAAAAGGAGTGGAGCCCGAACGGTCAAACTCTGTTCCGTTAATCAAACGCCCTACATAATTGACCGATACCTCGCTGTACACGCCAGCAGGTTGCAGTCCTGTTCCTTCTTGTTCTATAACATAATACAATCCTTCAGGCCCTTCTTGGGCATTGAGGTTATTGGTTTCAATGTAACGCGCTATAAGGGCTGCTTCGTCAACATTTTCTTTCTCGCAAGAAGAAAACGCTACTAAACTGACAAACAAGAAGAAAAGGGTAGTGTATTTCATAGTACAAATATTGATGATTTTTAAATAACTTCTTTGCAAATTATTTTAATTTCAAACGCCCTTGGGTGTAATTGCGCCAACGTGTCAGTACTTGCTGCATATCCTCTGGCAATTCAGATTCTAACAATAAAAACTCATTGGTGGTAGGATGCACCAAGCCTATACTTTTGGCGTGCAGTGCCTGACGGGGCAATAGCTTAAAGTTATTCAAAACAAAATGCTTATACTTGCTAAACACTGTTCCTTTGACAATTCGATCGCCACCATACTGTGGATCGCCAAACAAGGGATGCCCAATGTGTTGAAAGTGTACACGAATCTGGTGGGTACGCCCTGTTTCCAAGCGACATTCTACCAAAGTGACATAGCCCAAACGCTCTAGCACCTTATAGTGTGTAATGGCATGTTTGCCACGCTCCCCATCGGGATATACGGCTCGTAGTCGGCGGTGGCGAGGATGCCGATCAATATGCCCCGTAATGGTGCCTTCATCTTCTGCCAAATCACCCCAAACCAATGCCTGATAACGCCTCTCGATAGTATGCTCAAAAAATTGCTTGCCAATATGTGCCATCGCTTCTTCATTCTTGGCCACAATCATCAAGCCAGTGGTGTCTTTATCAATTCGGTGGACAATCCCCGGACGCTCATTATCTTGTGTAATGGGCAAGCCTTTGAGATAATGTACCAATCCATTAACAAGCGTTCCATCTGCATTACCAATTCCTGGATGCACAACCAACCCAGCAGGCTTGTGCAAAACCAAAAAATCATCATCCTCATAACGAATATCCAAATCCATGGCTTCAGGAGTTGGCCCACCTTCTGTTTTTTGTCGCTTCCAGCGCACTTTTATCGCTTGCCCCGGTTTAACTTTATGATTACTTTTAACTTGTTTTTCATTGACCAAGACCCAGCCCTCATCAATCGCCTTTTGCACACGATTACGTGTCACGTTCTCCAGACGATTCATCAAAAATTTATCCAATCGAAGGGGCTCCTGATTGGGGTCTGCTACAAAAGTTTGTAACAAATAAACCTCGTTCCCTATTGTTTTTTCTTCTTTCATAATTTTGCAAAGATAAGGAAATTAAGGCTAGTGCAGCCTTTTGCGGATGCTTTTATTTCTTAGGCTCTGTTCTCTACGAAAAATGTTGCTATATTTGCAGCCTGTTACTTACCAATAATCCTTCTTTAGATTTTTAGTAGGGGCAATTTTATTACTACAAAAAATCAAAACACTATTACATAGATTTTGTTTCTCTAAGTAAAAAAGTGGCGATTTAAGAAGCCTTGTCAAGATAAAATTAGAATTACAATTACAACCATGAAATTACCAATATACGCTTACGGTCATCCTATCCTAAGAAAAGAAACAGAGGAAATTGAAGACGATTATCCCAACTTGTCCAAATTGATTGATGACATGTTTGAAACCATGTATCACACCAAGGGAATGGGATTGGCTGCTCCTCAAATTGGACGCAATATTCGTTTGTTCTTGGTAGATACCGAACAATTGGATAGAGAAGAACGCGAGGAGGAAGCCTCAGAGTTTATCCGTGAAGTGTTTATTAATCCTATTATCTTGGACGAATCAGGCAAGAAATGGGAGTACGAAGAAGGCTGCTTGAGTATTCCCGATATCCGTGGCAATGTGGCGCGCCCCCCAAAAGTGCGTATTGAGTATTACGATGCCAATTTTGAGTTGCAAGACAAAATTTTTGATGGCATTACAGCGCGTGTGATTCAGCATGAATACGACCACCTAGAGGGTGTATTGTTTGTAGATTTGCTCAAGCCACTCAAAAAACGTTTTGTACAAAAACGTTTGGATAAAATCAAGAACGGAAAAATAAGTGCAGATTACAAATTGGTATTTGCCAACAAAAAGAGCCGCTAACAAAAGATGTTAGCATACTATTAAAGCAGGTCGTCAACACTAGACTATAAAGACAATTTTTTAATTTAGAGGAGCATTTTATAATGATTTTCTTTCAGTAATTTTTAGGATGAAGTATACAGCTCTTTTAGGAATATTAATAATTGGATGGTTTTGTACTAGTTTCAAGGGAACAGCGGAAAACCCTGCCGTCAAGTTTGCTCTACTCAAGTATAATGGAGGTGGGGATTGGTATTCGAACCCCACGGCATTGCCCAATCTGGCCAAGTTTTGCAACAAAGAATTGCACACCAATATTGATCCCAATTACGAAACGGTAGAAGTAGGCAGTGCTGAAATTTTTAACTATGCCTTTGTTCACATGACTGGGCACGGTAATGTTGTTTTTTCAGATGCTGAAGCCGAAAACCTGCGTCTTTATTTACTTTCGGGAGGTTTTTTGCATATTGATGATAACTATGGAATGGACCCTTTTGTAAGGGTAGCCATGAAGCAAGTTTTTCCTGATTTAGAATGGGTAGAATTGCCCTTTACGCACGAAATTTATCACAAAAAATTTGACTTCAAAACAGGAATTCCCAAAATCCACAAGCATGATGGCAAGCCAGCCCAAGGGTTTGGATTGGTTTGGAAAGGTCGTTTGGTCTGTTATTATAGTTATGAAACAGACTTGGGCGATGGTTGGGAAGACCAAGAAGTACACAACGATAGTGAAGAAATGCGTACCAAAGCCTTGCAAATGGGTGCCAATATTGTACAATATGCTTTTGAGTTGTAATATCAAACCATATTTGGAAGAACATAAACTTTTTTTCAGTTTATAATTGAACAAAAAAGAGGCTGTTGGAACCACAAAGTTCCAACAGCCTCTCATAATATATATAAGCATAAGAGCAATTCTATCTACCCATCACTATCTATATCCGTAATAATAATTTCTACCCGCTGGTTGCGTCTACGTCCAGCCGAGGTTTCGTTGTCGCTGATGGGCTTGCGTTTGCCATAGCCTTTAAAACCCATACGAGCGCTATCAATGCCACGCCTACGCAAGTAAGCCACCACATTTTTGGCCCGTTGTGTAGACAAACGATCGCAATAGGAATCGGGGGGCAGCCCATTGGTGTGTCCACCCACCTCTAAAGAAATATTGGGATTAGCCTTCAAAAATTCATAAAGACTAATCAAAGCACGTTCTGCATTTCGAGTAATCGAAGAAGAATCGGCTTGGAAATACAAGTTCTCCAAGCGAAATTTGTCACCAACCTTAATTTTAGTGGCATTAATAGTTTGGGGGTCAAAATTCCCTTTATCCTTAGCCACTAGATTTTGGGCAGAGGTATTGGGGGCTTTTTTAGGATTGGTAACAGGATCGGGCTTGGGGTTGTTATTATTATTAAATGGATCTTTCTGAATAGGATCTTTAGGATCAGGCTTTTTAGGATCGTTGACAGCCAATGGATCTTCTACAGGAATCGTACAAGAATAAATTTCAGAAGCATTATCAATCAAGACATTACCATTATAAGCGGCCAAAATAGGCGTTTTGTAATAAGCCTCTATAGTAATATAGTTGTAGTTGGCCTTGCTCGGCGTAAATTCAAACTCATAAGAACGCCAATCATAATGATTAATCGGTTCTTTGACCGCATCCAGCAACTCCGCTCGCTCACAATCATCATTCCCTCCCCAAATTCTAATCACCATCCCTTCCTTAAAATTGGTAGGGCGGGTTTGATTTTTGCGTGTCGGACTCAAGTAAATAGGCGATTTACAAGCTTGCAACGAAAATTTGTAGCAAGTTCCTTGCATGATCGGATCTATCAAGCGTTGTGCCACAGCTTCCCAAGTATTGTTGTCACGTCCAACCAAGCCTATGTATGTTCGCCCGTCTTTGGCAGGACGGGTGACATTAAAACCACCATAAGGCTGAATATCGGGTGGCGACTCTTGACGATGGCCACAATCTGTCCAGCCACGAGGTGTACGCCCCGGCCCAGGAATATCTTCAAAAGAAGCATTTTCCAAATAAATTATTTGTGTTGTTTGTGCCAACATGGCCGAACTAAAAAATAAGATCGAGCAAGTACACAATAGAGAAATATATTGATACATAAATCAAAGGTAAAGTTAGCGTGTATTTATTATAACTTTAATTCAACTCAAAAAGGCTTAAAACTGTGCCAAATTGAACATTTATTGAAAGGTATAGTCTTAGGAAGATTATTTATCTTATTTGTAAGCGCATGAAATATGTTTTTATATTGGTTTGATGGTCAGTTTTTTGTACGAATTTCAGGCTGCTTTAATGATGCTGATAATACACTGCACACAATTTTCCAATATCAAAGCTTCTGTTAAAGTCAACAATCAATAAAAACTAAGGTTGTTAAATAGAGCCTTGTTTGTTCTTACAATAATACTAAACATAGCTCGATCCAACAGCATTCTTAACACTAATTAAGTTTAGGTCTTGGTATTTAGGATACAAAAATAAGTTTAGGACAGGATAAAATAAATTTATGGTCGTTTTTAGTACAACCTTTTTATTCGTTTTGAAAAAAGACCTAAATTTTAGCAACAGACTTCGCAAAAACTTTGCTAAACTTGTTGTGTTTTTTTTACAACTTCAACAGACCGCAGAATTACCAGTATGCAAGTATTTAAATTTGGTGGTGCATCCATCCAAAACGCCGCTTCTATCAAAAATATTGTTAATATTATTCAACAATATACCAATAACCAACTCTTGATTGTTGTATCAGCCGCAGGCAAAACCACCAATGCCATGGAGGGCATTTTGCAAGCTTATTGGGAGCGCCAGCCCGATTTGATGCAAGAACGTTTACAAGCCGTACGCAAGCAGCATGAGCAAATGGTACAGGAGTTGTTTGGGCAAGTGCCCGCTGCCTTACAAAGTGAGCTGCATGATATTTTTATAGATTTAGAATGGATATTGGAGGAAGAGCCGCAAGATTCTTATGACTATTTGTACGATCAAATTGTAGGAACAGGAGAATTGCTCTCTACCAATATAGTAGCTGCTTACATGCAGCAGCAAGGCTTGCCCACTACTTGGTTGGATGTGCGTGATTGCCTCATGACAGACAATACCTATAGAGATGCAGTGGTGCAGTGGGACGTAACTGAGCAAGCTATTCAGCAAAGGGTGTTGCCTTTGTTGGAGCAGGGATTGGTGGTGACACAAGGCTTTTTGGGCGGTACTACCGAGAATTTTACGACTACATTGGGCCGAGAGGGATCAGATTATACTGCCGCTATTTTTTCCTACTGTTTGAATGCCACATCCATGTCTATCTGGAAAGATGTACCGGGGGTGCTGACGGCCGATCCACGTTTGTTTGATGATCCTACCTTGCTCCGAGAGTTATCGTACAAAGAGGCCATTGAAATGACCTATTACGGCGCACAAGTAATTCATCCCAAAACCATTCGCCCCTTACAGAATAAAAATATTCCGCTACACGTTAAATCTTTTGTAGATCCAGTAGGAACAGGCACTATTATTAGTAATGCTGCTCCCAAACGCTATCCGCCTATGTTGGTGGTCAAGCAGCAGCAAGTGTTATTGAGAATGACTTCTAAGGATTTTTATTTTGTTGATGAAGCCAAGTTTGCTAAGTTATTTGATGCTTTAGCCAAGCACAGAATCAAGGTCAATATGACTCAAAACACTGCCTTGGCCTTTTCGGTTTGTGTCAATCACGATTCGGATCGCATTGCAGCCTTATTGCAAGAATTGGCAGAACAATATGATATTCAGAAAATAGAAGGCCTCAAATTAGTGACCGTACGCCATGGTACCGACGAATTATTAGACAAAATTACCAATGACCACCAATTGCTACTAGAAGGAAGAATTGCTAAAACTTCTCAATTATTATTAGAAGAACAAGAGGTATTGGAAGGCATTATACTATAAAACGGAACTATTTTTGAATAGATACTGCTATTACAGAATAAAACTATAGAACTAGACAACTTCAAATTATTTTATTAATACATCCAACAATGATGAAACAACTCTGCTTCTCCTTTGTATTGCTTTTAGTGCTTGCCACCCAATCTGTATTCGCTCAAGGCGATAAAACATTGGTCAAAACCATGGATCCCAAAGGGACTTCTATGATTGCATTTGACTTTAGAAACCTAGGTATAGAAGCTATGCCTTGGGATGCTGGCTTCATTCGTATAGAATTGGAGATTATGGCCAATTTTCCAGAGCCCGTATTGGCCCAATTGGTCAAGGCTGGGCGTTATACCTTGACCTCTTCGGTAGATGGGGAAACATTTAGAATATATGCCGAAAATCTGGAAAAATCCGTCTCTATTGGTGGCAAAGACCTAGACGACCATGTTCGTATCTTTATCAAAACCCCTGGGTATTATGGACTAACAGAGGATGGAGTCCTCCAAAAGAACTTTACAGGGGCAGCAGTAGAAGCATTTGTAGAACGCTCTGAAACCAAAGAAGAAGCGGCTGACATTATCAAAAAAATGCGTCAAATCAAGGATGAAGTGTACATCCAATACCGATTTGTGTACACCGAAAAAGGCGCAGGCAATACTAGCCGTACCAACGACCCAGCAGAGGCCAAAGATAAAAGCCGCAGCTCTGCTACTGACGAAACAACGGACAAACTAAAAAGCCGGGCATTGCCACCTGATGCCACGCTCCAAGATGTACAAGAACGTTATGGCGATATTATTATTGATGGTGCGGCCTTGGATATGGATTAATGTTGCGCTTTAATTGTAAGAATAAAATAGCCCATTGCTGTATAGTGATGGGCTGTTTTATTGTAGGGTGGGCTGTAATATGCCTTAAACCTGACTACAGGTATGTTGTGTATGTGTTATATTTTTAGAACCTCTACAGGCGGTACAATAACTTTGTGGCCCATCAGGGTTGCTTCTGTTGGCTCGTTTTGCAGTAGTTCCAAAAGCACTAGGATAATCATAAAATACATGTTCAGAACCATTATCTTGTGAACATTTTGGACAAGATTTTTTAGTTCGATTAGCATTATAAACAGATTCTTTTAAAGGTCTATGGCAATTCGTACAATCCATTTTTAATCGTTTTGTTTTTTTTAAAATTTATTAATAGCTTAAATGGTAAAAATGTAAGAAAAGTTCCCTGTACTAAATTTTAGAAAAAAACAAATTGTTTAAAAATAAAAAAAACAAAACAAAAAGATTTTATTTTTTATACCTTAGAGGCAGGGCTGTTAAGTTCTGAAAAAACTAATCTGAATGTTGTCGGAAAAATCCCGAAGGGATGATATTGTTGTAGTAAAATATGCACAACACCAGTTTAAATCCTGAAAGGATGACATTATTAACCTACAATATAATAATAGCACCCTTTCAGGGTTCAAAAATACGCTTTGTAAACAAAGCTACAATCATTTCATCCCTTCGGGATTCAACACTCGCATCATCAATAATTAGAACTTAACAGCCCTGCCTTAGAGGCTTATCCAAATTTATCAAAAACGATTTCGTAGTGGCAAAAAATAAATTAGTAGCACCTTTTTTAAAATGGGTTGGAGGAAAACGACAACTCATGACCAGTATAAATCAACACTTTCCAAAGAAAATATCTACTTATTATGAGCCATTTATTGGAGGTGGAGCCGTGTTGTTTCATCATCAACCCAAAAAAGCAGTCATCAATGATCTCAATACTGAGTTGATAAATGTATATAAGGTGATTCGAGATGCTCCACAAGCGTTGATAGAGGATTTAAAACAACACAAAAACGAAGCAGATTATTTTTATGAAATTAGAGCATTGGATCGCACGCCTGAATATTCGGATTTATCGGACGTAAAAAGGGCTTCGAGGGTGATTTTTCTAAATAAGACTTGTTACAATGGATTGTATCGGGTCAATAATGCTGGCGAATTTAACGCTCCATTTGGTAAGTACAAGAATCCAAATATTGTTAACGAAGTAACCATCAAAGCCGTTAGCGATTACTTGAATAAGAGCAAGGTAGAAATATTGAATACGGATTATGCAGCCGTGCTAAAAAATGTAAGAAAAGGAGCCTTTGTATACTTTGATCCGCCTTATCATCCTGTTTCGAAGAGTTCAAATTTTACGGGGTATAATCAAGGCGGTTTTGGCGAATCGGATCAAGTTAGACTAAGAGATACTTGCAATGCCTTGCATGAGAAAGGGGTGAAATTTCTATTATCCAACTCAGATACGCCACTTATAAATGATATTTACAAAGATTATAATATTATGTTGGTTAGAGCTACCCGCTCCATCAACTCCAATGCAAAAAAGCGAGGTGCGATTAATGAGGTATTAATTAAAAATTATGAGTAGCTCAAAAAACGACTTGGCTTGGCAACAACTCTTTGACAAATACAAAATCATTGATGAGGTAGCAAGCAAGGGGTATTACGAAATAGCATCTTCTACTATTAATGAATTTAGAGAAGCTAGATTGATGACCAAGTTTGATTTTAAATCTCAACTTCCAGCTTTGTTTGCCAAGAACAACCTCTCCATACTACCCATATCAAGAGGCAATTATGTTATTTCGACCTTTGAGACATTTAAAGAGTTTGACACCAATGAGGTGGAGATCGTACGCATTGAATTTCCCTCTTTTATCGAAAGTATTGATTATAATACCATCTCTAGCGAATCTACTGCCCTCAACTGCGCCTTTATTGCAGGCATTCTGGAAGATTTTGCAGAGGACGAAGCCCTAAAACCTACGGTAAACGGTAGAATGAGCTCGGGGCAATTTGATTTTTCGATCCAAACCCAAACCAACCCTCTAAATATAACCGTGGATCGTGCTCAGTTAGAAATTGATGGCGGCTACGAGGGCGTTCGCTCTTTGAGTTTAATCGAAGCCAAAAACAACCTTTCGAGAGATTTTTTAATCAGGCAGTTGTATTATCCTTTTCGATTGTGGCAAAACAAAATATCCAAACCTATTCAAAATTTATTTCTAACTTACTCCAATGGTGTTTTTCACTTTAGAGCCTATATTTTTGAGGATATAAATAATTACAACTCTATACAATTGGTCAAACAAAAAAAATACATACTATACGATGGCGCAATAAACATGGAAACCATTCAAAGTATATTGCAGGAAGTAGAAATTGTACCCGAACCCCAACTCCCATTTCCACAAGCAGATGCGTTTGACCGAATTATCAATTTGTGTGAATTGTTGAATGACAATACTTTTTTGAATAAAGAGGATATTACAGAGAATTATGATTTTGACCAACGGCAAACCAATTATTACACCGATGCAGCCAGATATTTAGGCTTGATAGACAAAAGAACCGAAGAAGGAGCAATACGATTTTACCTGTCAGCATCAGGCGAGGATTTATTTAAAAAATCAATCGCAAAACGACAAATAGAATTTGTAAAAGCTATATTAGCACATTCCGTATTTAATAGAACATTATCCCTATATCTTGAAAAAGCGAGTGCGCCCAGCAAAGAGGAAATAGTGGCCCTAATGAAATCCTCCAAGCTCTACAATATTGATTCTGAATCGACATTCAGAAGAAGAGCTTCCACTATTTCTAGGTGGGTGGATTGGATTTTGAGCCTTATAGAAGAGTAAAAATTAGAACATAATGAATAGCATAAGAAACACATTAAACAAACCTTATCGAGATTTGATGGGCAATGGCAAAACTTACACCATCCCTAAGTTTCAAAGAGATTATAGCTGGGAAGAGGAGCAATGGGATGATTTATGGTTAGATATTTTGTCGTTGAGTGAAGGCGAAGACGAGCATTATATGGGCTATTTGGTCTTGCAAACTTCTGACAATCAAAAATTCAAGGTAATAGACGGCCAGCAGAGAATTACCACTTTAAGTATTTTAATATTGGCAACGATTAAGTGTTTGGAAGAATTAGTAGAGCAGGCAGTAGATATGGAGAATAATAAGATTCGCTCGGATGCTTTAAGAGCTACTTATATAGGTGTGTTTAATACGGTAACACTTATTTCTAAGAACAAACTAAAATTGAATAGGAATGGGGATTATTATTACAGCAATTATTTAGTACCCTTACAAAAGTTGCCTGTTCACAAACGCAATGAATCAGAAAAGAGAATGCGAGACTGTTTTGTGTGGTATCATAAAACTATCAAAAAAAAGTATACAACAGGCGAAGAACTGGCCGCCTTTATTGAGAGCTTTGTAAACAAACTTTACTTTACGGTAATAGAAGTAAACGATACGGTTAATGCTTACAAGGTATTTGAAACACTCAATGCTAGAGGCGTGCAGCTCTCTTCGGCCGATTTGCTCAAAAATTATCTTTTTTCTATTGTAGACAGTGAGCCTATCGAAGATGCCAGAGATAATATTGACGCACTAGAGCGTTACTGGAGCGAAACCATTACCAAACTAGCCAACAGACGCATTGATGACTATTTGAGATACTTTTGGAACAGCAGAAACAAAACAGTGCGTAAAAACCAACTATTCAAAAAGATAAAATCCAGCATAAAAACCTCCCAACAAGTGTTTCAATTGCTTCGGGATTTGAGAGACAATGCAGACCTGTATATTGCCATCCAAGAACCGCAACGAGAAATTGACTTTTGGCAATCTGACAATGCCACAGCATACGCCCAAGCGGTGCAGCCTCTGGCAGAATTAAAATTGTTTAGAGTCAAACAAACCTACTCCTTGTTGTTGACCGCTTATAATAATCTGACAGACAAACTGTTTGTCAAATTGCTGCAATGCTGCTCTATTATTGCTTTTCGTTATAATGTGATTAGTAAACAAAACCCCAATGACCAAGAAAGAATTTACAACGAATTGGCATTGTACATCAAAGAACACCAACAAATTTCCTACTCCAAATTGGCAGAACTCTATATTAGTAAAGAGGATTTTGTCGCTCGAATGAATGGCATAGAATTTAAGCGAAGCCAGCACAAAATTGTGCGTTATCTATTGGCCAAGCTTGAAGAACAAGCACACAAGCATGAAATTGATTATTCGAGTACCAGCTATACCCTAGAACACATTTTGCCAGAGAAAACCAGCGAAGCAGCTTGGTCGGGTTTTGAAGATGACGACAAGGATAGATTTATATACAAACTAGGCAATCTTACCTTATTAGAAAAAAAGAAAAATGAAAAAATAGGAAACGGGGATTATGAGGCAAAGAAGGAAATTTATGAAACTTCTGCTTGCCAGCTCACCCAAAATATTCCTACTCATTATGAGCAGTGGGGCCCAGCCGAGCTCAACAGCCGCCAGCAAAAACTAGCCAAACTAGCCGCACAAGCTTGGCGTTCGCAAGAAATAGAAGCCGTATAAAATAAAAAGTTAAAATGTAGCCCTTTGGCAACAAACTTGCTGTTTGTTACAATATTTCGTAGCTTTAAGTAGGAGGGCAACTCCCAAAGCTACTTTGAATAAAAATTACAAACAAAAAATAAGAACAACTATGAGACAGTTATTTTTTCTATTTACCTTTTTGGCAATGGGAACTTCTTTGTGGGCACAAGATTCTGAAAAGACCTTGGTGAAAACATTGAACCCCGATCAAGCTTCAAACATACACATCAATGTCCGAAACCAAGGCATGGAATCCGAGCAATGGGATGAAGGAACCGTTCGTGTACAATTAGAGGTAGAGGCCAATGTTCCTGAAGCTATTTTGGCACAATTGGTCAAGGCAGGACGCTATTCATTGGATGGCAATAAGGATGCTGAAACCTACATCGTATCTGCGCCCAACCTAGAAAAAACCATCACTATTGGTGGCAAAGACCTAGAAGAAAAAATTACCGTAAAGGTTCAAACCCCCGGTTACTTTGCCTTGAACGACCAAGGAATGTTATCCAAAGAGATTGACGAAACAGTTATTGCTGCTCGCTCCAACAATGCAGAAGAAGCTGCCAAAATGTTGAAAAAAATGAAACAAATCAAAGAAGATGTAGACATTGAGGTAATGGTAAAATCTACTTCCAGATACAACAAACCAATTGATTTGTCTAAATTCAAAATCAAAGTAGATGGCGAAGAAATGACCGTAGATCAATTGAAGTTCTAATATAGCATAAGAATTATAATAAAGCAAAACTGCTTCAAATGCAGCGTTTAGTTTTGAGCTAAACGCTGTTTTTTTGTGTTCAAACACCAAAAAATACACGGGACTGTGTATCTTTGAGCCTTTGAAAATTCATGAAAACAAATACTACGCTTTAGGCGACCAAAGAGAACCAAGGAAGAAATAGATGAGGTTAAAGAGTTTAGACATCAAGGGCTTTAAGAGTTTTGCCGACCGAACGGTTATTAATTTTAGTGAGGATGTAATTGGGGTGGTTGGCTCCAACGGCTGCGGCAAATCCAATATTGTTGATGCTATTCGTTGGGTATTGGGCGAGCAAAAGACCAAACAACTGCGCTCCGAGAGCATGACCAGCGTTATTTTTAATGGCACCAAGGGGCGCAAAGCCTCTGGACTGGCCGAAGTTTCTTTGAGCTTTGTCAATGATAAGGGCGTGCTGCCTGTAGAATACCAAGAAGTCACCATCAAACGCCAATTGTACAAAGATGGCTCCAGTGTGTATGAATTAAATGGTGTAAAATGCCGCCTCAAGGATATTTCCAATTTGTTGGCCGATACGGGCATGGGTTCCGATTCGTATGCCATTATTGCCTTGGGCATGGTCGATGATTTGTTGCAAGACAAAGACAACTCTCGCCTCAAACTCTTTGAACAAGCGGCTGGTATTTCCAAATATAAAAATCGCAAAAAAGAAACCTTTAGCAAATTGCGGGCCACCGAGGCCGACTTGGATCGGGTAGAGGATTTGTTGTTTGAAATAGAAAAAAACTTGCGGAGCTTGGAGCGTCAGGCCAAACGTGCCAAAAAGTTCTTGACCCTCAAGGAGGATTATCGACGCTTGAGTTTGGAGTTGAGTTATTTTAGAATTGCTCATTATAAACAAAGCTACAAGCAGCTGGATGACCAAATCAAGCAAGAGCAAGAGAAAAAAACAGCCTTGGACCAAACTGTAGAGCAACTAGAAAAACAAGTGGGGCAGGATCAGGCCAACAGCCTAGAAAAAGAACAAGCCTTGCAAAGCCAACAAAAAGCCTTGGGCAAACTGACGGGCAGAATCAAAGGCAAGGAAAATGATGCCAAAATTCTCACTCAGAAGATTCAGTTTTTGAGTCAGAACAAAGAAAAAATAGACGAACGTCTAGCAGAGAATAAGCGGCGATTTGAGGCCATAGAGCAGCAAATTGATACCCAGAGCGAACGCCTAGATACACAACATGCCTTGGGCGGTACGCTAAACAGCGAATTGCAAGAAGCCAAAAATAAGCTGGAACGCATCCGTGAACAGCACCGTTCGGTCAAGCAGGCCCTAGAGGTGTATGTAGAGGAGCAGCAACAGTTGAGCAAGGCTTCGTTTGAGCAAGAAAAGCAATTGGCCGTGTTGCAAAACCAAGAAAACGCTGCTTACAAGGCTGCCGAACGCTTGCAGCAAAGCCTAGCACAACGCCAGCAGGAAATGAAGCAGGTGTTGGAACAAGCCGAGCAGTTGGCTCAATTGCAACAAGAACAAGAGGCAACTGTACAACAGCTCAAAAAGGACGAAGCCGAACGCCAAGAACAATTGACCAAAGTAGAGCAGGAGCTAGAGCAGGCCAAGGAGGAATTGGCCCAACAAAACAGAAGCTTAGATGCCAAGCAGAATGAGTACAAATTGTTGCAGAGCTTGG
Source organism: uncultured Aureispira sp. (assembly GCA_964445645.1). Taxonomy (GTDB): domain Bacteria; phylum Bacteroidota; class Bacteroidia; order Chitinophagales; family Saprospiraceae; genus Aureispira. Next base: position 62,534 of record CAYULH010000008.1, read on the forward strand.
TGGAAAATATGGAAGGTTTTTCGGCTTCTGTTAAGTTTCTGAGCAAGCAACAGCATTGGGCGGATAAGATTGTGTTGTTATCGGATGTGTTTTATTGTGAACCCGAGTATAGAACAGCCGTAGAAAACTATTTGGAGCCTTATTTGAATTATTATGTGGTGGCCGATTTTGCAGAGGCTTTGCGTGCGATAGATTTGCTAGAAGAACACCAGAAAGGAAAAGCTAACTTTTTCTTATTGAGCCAGTTGCAAGATGAAAATAGCTCAACAACTACACCACCTGTAGGCAGCAAAGCCGCCTTGGAGGTCTTGCAATACGAACCTTTGTATCAGGGCTTGGCTACGCATTTGTTGGGGCAGGTTTTTATTGGAAATGTGCCTGTAGATTTGGCTACCCTAAGTCCTGAACAGGTTTACCTCACCCAAGATGGCAAGTGGATTCAGCGTCAAAAAGTAGTGCGTGGCGGCTCAGTGGGCGCATTTGAAGGCAAAAAAATTGGCCGCAAAAAGAATGTCGCCTTGCTCAAAGAGCAATTGGAAGCTCTGCAATCCAGTACCAAAGTGGTACAGGAGCAAGTCCAACAATTGCGGTTGCAGCAACAAAATTTGCGGCAAGCCAATCAACAAAAACAACTCCGAAAAGCCGAACAACAATTACAGCAAACGGAACGTCAAGCCATTACACTGCAAGGCAAGGTAGATAATTTTGAGCAATACCAACAAGATAACCAAGCGCAAATTGCCAATTATAAAGAACAAGCCCAACGCCACAAAAATAAGCAAATAGAGGTGCAAAAAAAGGTGGATAAGTTGCAAGAAGAACTCCTAAAATTGCGGGATAATGTTTCGGAAAAGGATGAAGTAGCGCAAGAAATGGCTGCCGCTATGGCCGAGGCTTCTACGGATTATAACAAAAAACACATTGAGCAAGTCCGCCACCAAAATGCAATGACCACCATCGAAAAGGAATTGGATTTTGCTTACCGCCAACACAAGGAAATCAAAACCGAACGGGAGCGCGATGAGGCTTTGCTCAACGAATCGGGCGATAGTTTGGGCCAGACCAAAGCCGAATTGGAGCAAGTGCAGGCCGATTTGGCAACGTGGAGGGATGAGCGTCAAGCGCAAAAACAAATCGTAAGCGAAGCAGAAAAAACGTATTTTGCTTGGAAAGGGGACAGTAGTGCCCGAGAAAAGGAGTGGCGTGAAAAACAGCGTTTGCAAACCCAAACCTTAGAGCTATTGCACCAGTTGGAACAAAAATTTAATGAGGTAAAGCTGCAGCTTACGGCCATTGCCGAGCGGCTGAATGTGGAGTTTGAGGTGCGTATGAATGATCTAATTAATGAGAAACCCAATCCCGATTATGACGAGGCGGTGTTGGCTTCTAATGTGGAGCAATTGAGAAAACGCATTCAAAATTATGGCGCAACCAACCCCATGGCTATTGAAGCCTATGAGGAAATTCAAGAGCGGCACCGCCTAATTTTGGAGCAGCGGGATGATTTGGTTAATGCCAAGGAAAATTTGATGGCGACCATCTCCGAGATTGAGGAAAAAGCCACAGAGCTATTCATGGATGCTTTTAATAAGGCTAGAGGTTATTTTATACAAGTGTTTCGCAGTTTGTTTGATGAGGACGATACCTGTGATCTAAAATTGGTAAGCCCCGAAACGCCCTTGGAATCCAAAATTGATATTATAGCCAAGCCCAAAGGCAAACGCCCCTTGTCTATCAATCAGTTATCGGGAGGCGAGAAGACCCTTACGGCTACGGCTTTGTTGTTTTCCTTGTATCTGCTCAAGCCTGCGCCTTTCTGTATTTTTGATGAGGTAGATGCGCCCTTAGATGATGCCAATATTGCTAAGTTTAACAACATCATTCAAGATTTTTCTAAGAATTCTCAGTTCATTATTGTTACCCACAACAAAAAAACCATGCAGGCCGTGGATATTATGTACGGTGTCACCATGGTACAAGGTATTTCGAGGGTGGTGCCCGTAGATTTTCGGGCATTGGAAACGGTGGGGTAGGGACGATGACGTTGTTGTTGTCGTTGTTGTTTTCGTTTTCGTTTTCGTTTTCGTTGTCGTATCGTAGGGACAAGGCATGCCTTGTCCCTACGATACGAAAATACAAAACAATACAAAACAATACAAAACAATACAAAACAATACAAAACAATACAACAATGATGATGACCGCCCCCCACCATATTATTGTTTCAAACGCCCAGCAAACGCCTGTCTAAATTTCTTGACCTTGGGGGCAACCACCGCATTGCAATACGGATTTTCGCCATGCAAATTAAAATAATCGGTATGATAATCCTCGGCAGGATAAAAGGTCGCTGCTTGGGTAATTTCGGTGACAATAGGATCAGAATGATGGGCTTGTTCTGCTTGCATAGAAGCTTCAGCTGCTTCTTTTTGGTCCTTATTATAATAAAAAACAGCCGAACGATACTGTGTACCAATATCATTGCCTTGGCGATTGAGTTGGGTAGGATCATGGGCATACCAGAAGGCTTTGAGCAAATCATTATAACTAATCACCTTGGGGTCGAAATCAACCGCCAACACCTCGGCATGTCCTGTAGTGCCGGTGCAAACTTCCTTGTAGGTAGGATGGTCTTTGTGGCCGCCCATATAGCCCGATTGCACCTTTTCTACGCCTACCAAGTCCTGAAACATTGCTTCAATACACCAAAAACAACCTGCTGCAAAAACCGCTTTTTCTAAATTATCCATGTTATTTTTTTGATCGTTTTTTTGTCTGATAATACTTCTTCCTTATTTCTAATAAAAAGGAAAATAAAAGTACCAAAACTTACCTTAAACTAGGTCTTTTGTTCTTCGATAAAACAGATAGCTGGGCATTTGGTTGCATTGCATGACCACCAAAATAGCAAGGAATTCAACAAAACGTAGCACTAAAAAATATTGTATGTAAAATAGCGTTCTAAAAGTACCAACATCTGTACGTTTCATTCACAGACGTAATTTTTTATTCTCTGCCTTAAAACTGTATCTTTGTGCAGTTGTACCCCATGGGTGAGCATTGTGCAAACCCAGAACCAATTTCAACAACATCACCATTAATCATCAAAAAAAAGAACATGAATATAGCAATTATAGGAACAGGCTATGTAGGTTTAGTAACAGGAACATGCTTTGCCGAAACAGGCAATAAAGTGGTATGTGTAGATATTGATGCCAACAAAGTGGCGCGTATGCAGGCTGGTGAAGTGCCTATTTTTGAACCGGGTTTGACGGTGATTTTTGAGCGCAATACCAACGATGGCCGCCTGACCTTTACGACCAACTTAGAAGAAGCGGTAGCAGGTGCAGAATTGGTGTTTTTGGCCTTGCCAACGCCTCCCGGTGCCGATGGTTCAGCCGATTTGTCCTATGTGTTGGGCGTAGCAGAGCAATTGAGCCATATTATTACCAAATATACCGTAGTGGTAGACAAAAGTACCGTGCCTGTAGGAACAGCCGAAAAAGTAGCGGCTCTATTGGGCAAAAACCTAGATCAAGACTTGTTTGATGTGGTTTCCAATCCTGAATTTTTGCGTGAAGGGGTGGCTGTAGAGGATTTTATGAAGCCTGACCGTGTGGTAATTGGCACCAGCTCGAAGCGTGCCCGTGAATTGATGGAGCGTTTGTATCGCCCCTTTGTGCGCCAAGGCAATCCCATTTTCTTTATGGATGAGCGTTCGGCCGAGGTGACAAAATATGCGGCCAATTCTTACCTAGCTACTCGTATTTCTTTTATGAATGAAATTGCCAATTTGTGCGAGTTGGTGGGGGCCAATGTAGACGAGGTGCGCCGAGGCATGGGCGCTGATGGGCGTATTGGCAAACGCTTTTTGTTTGCAGGGATTGGTTATGGCGGCAGTTGCTTCCCCAAGGATGTAAAGGCACTCGCCAAAACAGCAGGCGATTACGACTACAATTTTCAGATTCTCAAAGCGGTTATGGATGTGAATAAGAAGCAAAAATTGCGCTTGGTGGATAAGATGAATGCTTTTTATAATAATGAATTGGCAGGCAAAGTAGTGGCCGTTTGGGGCTTGGCTTTTAAGCCGAATACCGATGACATTCGGGAGGCACCAGCCTTGGAAGCCATTGACCAATTGTTGGCGGCTGGGGCAACCGTACAAGCCTATGACCCCGAAGCTATGGATAATGTAAAAGCGGTGTATGGTGATAAGGTTAAGTTTGTAACTTCTAAATATGATGCCACCAAAAACGCCAATTGCTTGGCCATCATGACCGAGTGGAATGAGTTTAGAACGCCTGATTTTGGCGAATTAAAACAGCAATTGAGCGATAAAATCATCTTTGATGGACGCAATTTGTACGATTTGGAGGTGGTAGAGGAAGCAGGCTTGACGTATAGAAGCATTGGCCGTTCGGATGTGAATGTAGCTGTGGAGGAAGAGGTGTAGGGGCTGCTTGAGTGCATAACTATTTTGTAAATGGTTATCCGCGCCGAATCAATACATTACCAACAAATAATAAGCAAAAGCAACTAATGAAACGAGTATTAATAACAGGGGCAGCAGGATTTTTGGGATCACATTTGTGTGATCGATTTATTGCAGAGGGCTATCATGTCATTGGCATGGACAATTTGATTACGGGCGATATGAACAACATTGCCCATTTGTACAAATTGGAGCAATTTGAATTTTATCATCACGATGTAAGCAGCTATGTGCATGTACCGGGTAAGTTGGATTATATTTTGCATTTTGCCTCGCCAGCCAGTCCTATTGATTACCTCCGAATTCCGATACAAACCCTCAAGGTAGGTTCTTTGGGAACACACAACTTATTGGGATTGGCCAAAGCCAAAAATGCTCGAATTTTGGTGGCTTCTACCTCTGAGGTGTATGGCGACCCATTGGTACACCCCCAAACGGAAGACTATTGGGGCAATGTGAACCCCATTGGGCCGCGTGGCGTGTACGATGAAGCCAAGCGTTTTCAGGAAGCCATTACGATGGCGTATCATACCTATCATGGCTTGGAAACCAGAATTGTACGCATTTTTAATACGTATGGGCCTCGTATGCGAGTAGATGATGGCCGTGTATTGCCAGCTTTCTTTTCGCAAGCCATTCAGGGCAAGGAACTGACTATTTTTGGCGATGGCAGCCAGACGCGTTCTTTTTGTTTTGTGGATGATTTGGTGGAGGGGATTTATCGCTTGTTGTTGAGCGATTGTGAGATGCCTGTGAATATTGGCAATCCTGATGAAGTGACGATAGGGGAGTTTGCCCAAGAGGTGATTGATTTGGTGGGCAATGGCACTTTGTCTTATCATCCGTTGCCTGTCAATGACCCCAAACGCCGCCGCCCTGATATTGGCAAAGCCAAGGAAGTATTGGGCTGGGAACCTAAGGTGAGCCGTGCGGAGGGCATTAGACGAACGTATGAGTATTTTAAGAAGGTGGTGCCTGTGGCAGAAGTGCCTCCTGTTGGGTAATTAAATTATAATACAAATTAGAACTAAAATGATAAAAGGAACAGTATTGGTAACAGGTGGAGCTGGATTTATTGGCTCTCATCTGGTGCGTTTGTTGGTACAACAATATGCGGAACTGAAAGTAGTGAACCTAGATAAATTGACCTATGCAGGCAATTTGGAAAACTTGAAGGATGTAGAAGATGCGCCCAATTATCAATTTGTGAAAGGCGATATTGTAGACCAAGCCTTTGTAAACCAGTTGTTTGAGGAATATCAATTTGATGGGGTCATTCATTTGGCGGCCGAATCGCATGTCGATCGTTCTATTACCAATCCATTGGCATTTGTAGAAACCAATATTATAGGAACGGTTAATTTGCTGAATGCTGCCCGCCGAGCTTGGGAAGGGCAGTATGAGCAGAAGCGTTTTTATCATGTTTCTACCGATGAAGTGTATGGGACACTAGGAGCGACAGGATTGTTTACGGAAGAAACGCCTTATGATCCACGTTCGCCCTATTCGGCTTCCAAGGCTAGTTCCGATCATCTGGTAAGAGCTTATTACCACACTTATGGTTTGCCTGTTGTCATTTCTAATTGTTCTAATAATTATGGAGCTAATCAGTTTCCCGAAAAGCTGATTCCACTCTGTATCAACAATATCAAACAGGGCAAGGCATTGCCTATTTATGGAGATGGCAAATACACTAGAGATTGGTTGTGGGTAGATGACCATGCCCGTGCTATTGATACCATTTATAGAACAGGGGTGATTGGCGAAACGTACAATATTGGTGGTCACAATGAATGGAAAAATATAGATTTGGTAGAGTTGCTCTGCGACTTGATGGATGAGGAATTGGGGCAGCCTTTGGGGCAATCCAAGCAATTAATTACCTTTGTGAAAGATCGCCAAGGGCATGACCGCCGTTATGCTATTGATGCCCAGAAAATTGCAGATGAATTGGGCTGGAAGCCTTCGGTCGATTTTAAAGAGGGCTTGCGTCATACGGTAAGGTGGTATTTACAAAATGAGGCTTGGTTGACAAATGTGACCTCTGGAGCTTATCAAAGTTATTACAAGGAGCAATACGAGATTTCTTAATACTACTTTTGCTTGTCCAATAGCTTGTTATTCAAATTAATAGAACAATGAAAACTGGTTTCTTATCTACACTGTTGTTGACTGTTATAGGCGTATTGATGACGGTATCAAGTTATGCACAAGAGCCGCCTACGGTGCCTACCGAGCCGGTCAATGTTCCTGATAATCCTATTGATCCGAGGGTGCAAGATGCTATGAATAATGGAAAAACATCGTCCTCTACAACACCTTCTACAGAAGGAAATACCACGACTACTTCGGATAATGAAGATGGTGACGAATCGGAGAATACCAAAAGTGAGAAGGAAAAATTAGAAGAGGAACAAAAAATCAAATTTGATTTGCGTCAAGCAGCCTTGCCAGCCGCCAAGATATGGGGGCAGCAGTTTTTTAGAGATCAAAGTATTTCTTTGTTTACACGTTCTAGGGATATTAAAGCGATTGATAGTTATTTGCTCGGCATTGGTGATGAATTGGCGATTACTGTTTGGGGGGCAGCTTCTTACAGTTCTAGTATTTCCATTGATGAAGAGGGTTTTATCAATCTGACCAACCCACAGCGGGGCATTGATATACCGAGATTGTACATCAAGGAAATGCGTTTTGCGGATGCCAAAAAGGCGATTATTGATCGGCTCAAAAACCACATGAACATTAAGAATTCTCAGGTATCTATTGAGCTGAATTATTCGCGTAGTTTGACTATTAATATTACAGGAGAGGTATTTAATCCGGGATCGTATACGATTCCAGCCGTCAATACAGCTTTTAATGCCTTGGTAGCGGCCGGCGGCCCTTCTCAAATTGGTAGTGTGCGCCTCATTCGGGTGGTTTCTTCGGCTAGAGAGACCCGTATCTTGGATGTGTACAAATTTATGAGCAATCCCAATGTGGCTGATGAATTTTTCTTGAGTAATAACGATTATATTTTTGTGCCGTTGGCAGCACGGGTGGTGGAGATTACGGGGGCTATAGAGCGGCCTTTTTATTATGAATTGATTGATAAAGAGAACTTGGTGGAGTTGATTAA
>CAYULH010000009.1:0-69869 GCA_964445645.1 uncultured Aureispira sp.
CGGGGTTTTTCCAGCAGCATTCAGATTAGTTTTTTCCAGAACTTAACAGCCCTGCCCACACGCTTCTCAACTCAAAATCCCCTCTACACCACTAGCATAGAGAAGATTCCTTACCCAACCAATAAAAACTACTAATACAAATCTAACATCTTCCACCACTCATCAATAGCCTCCAAAACCTTGGGGGAGATGGTTTCCTCTATTTCCACATACTCCTCAATGGCTCCTGTCTCTGACGTTTGCAATAGATGATTTAGGTTTTGGAAAGCTTGTATTTTGTACGAAGGATTCTTGCCTTTTTTGAGCGCTTTTTCAATGCCTTTTAGGTTGTTGACATGCACTTGTAGGTCTTTGTTGCCATTGATAGCCAATACAGGACAGCTTACTTTTTGGAGATAATCGGCAGGATTGGCCTTCAGAAAGTAATGCAGCCAAGGTGTTCTCAATTGGGCAATCAAATTACGTATAATTACTTCGGTCCAGCCCAATTGCTCCTTATCCTTGGCCGATAATTTGGCCAAATCCTTTTTTAATAAGGCTAGGATTTCTGTGGTGCTTTTGTCTTTATTATTAGGGTCCAAAACTGCTGTGTAAATTTTGTCCAAAGCCTTTGCCTGTTTTTTTGCCAATCGCTTGTTTTGGGTCTTTTGTAAGGTAATATCATAATTTTGCTGCTTTAGAGTTTCACGCCCTGCATAAGCTGGCCCCGCCAACATCACTACAAAAGCCACTTCTTGGTGTGTACTCGCCACCATTGGGGCAATGAGTCCCCCCTCACTATGCCCCAGCAAGCCCACTTTGTTGGCATCTACACGTGGATGTTTTTGGAGATAATGAACAGCTGCCGCCACATCTGTAGCAAAATCAGCAGAAGTTGCCCCTGCAAAAGTCCCCCCAGACTCCCCCACGCCTCGATCATCTACCCGCAATACCACCATTCCCTGACGGGTAAAATAATCGGCCATCACCCAAAAAGATTTGTGATTAAAAACTGTGGCATCTCTATCTTGTGGCCCAGAACCAGAAATCAACACTACAGCCGGGCAATTTTGTCGATTAGCAGGCAAGGTAAGCGTTCCAGCCAAATTAATTCCAGCCCCTTTATTGGCAAATTCTACCGTCTCTACATCATAAGGAAAAGGGCCTTGGGGTGTTTGAGGACGCTTGGGGCCTGCTTCTGCATCATTGGTCAATGCCAATGGAAAAGCCATTCCACCTTGCAACCACTCTCCTACAATTTGTTCTCCCCCTTCCTGAAGCTTACCCAGATACACGATTTTGGCAGCACTAACTTCTAAGCGAATATTAGGGGCTTTAATCTCTATTTTGTCAAATGCCACTCCATACACCATCTGATCGGGACTATCAAAGGTGGCTACCCAATTGCCATCCTCTTGCTGTATATGAAAAATAAGTGGAATGGATTGCCCATTTACCTCTAGCTTGCCTTGCCAGTGCCCAACTGCTGTCTGCCCATAAAGATTGGCGCAAATAATAAAACTAAGGAAAATACTGAGCGGATATACAGAGTATGTTATTCGGTTCATAATTTATTAGTTGGTTTTGTTAATAACATTTAGACATTTATCTAAATATATAACTATAATTCCCCTTTGCTTCTTTTAGTTCCATTTTTTGTCAGAATTGTTGGTGCTTATGACTGGGTTTTCATTGCTTGCTATGCAGCAAATGCGTCCTTACAATAAGGAATAAAGCCTTGTTGGTTTGTTTTTATATTCTACCGCAGATATTCTGAGGGTTTTTTTCCGAAGCGATTGCTGTATGTTTTGGAAAAATGGCGTGTTGACATAAAGCCAATAGAGTAAGAGACTTCTTTGACCGTACTGCACAAGCCCTGTTCGAGCATCCGTCTAGCCTCTTGCAAACGAATTTCATTGATAAACTTAAGGGGAGTGAGTCCTGTGTGCAATTGCATAAAACGATACAATTGTCGCTTGCTGGTTATTAAGGCTCTAGCCAAATCATCTACCGAAAACTCTGTGTTGTCCAATTGTTCTAGCACTACACGCTGTGCTTCTTCTATTTTCTCACGCTGTGCAGCCGTCATGCGTGCATCCTCTGTAGAGGGAATCCTAGTTGCTGTATTGTCTTCTTCTACAAGCTCCGCCTCTACATCTTCGGTTGCTGCTTCTGTTACTATTTCTTGAGCTGCTTGCTGCCGAATAGCAGCATTTTGTATTAGGTTCTTGACATGAATGGTCAACTCCTCTACAGAGAAAGGTTTGGTCAGATACTCATCTATACCAATAGTGAGTGCTTCTAATTTGCTTTTAGTATCGGCACGAGCTGTAAGCACTATAACAGGTAGTGTAGCCCCCCAAGTACTAGATTTGATATGACGCAACAATTCAAAGCCGTCCATCTCTGGCATCATCAGGTCTGTAATGACTAAATCGTACTGCGACTCTTGTTCTTGAAGTGTTTTCCAACCAATAGCTCCATTTGCCGCTAGGTCTATGTTGTAATCATTCTGCAAGACCAACTTAACAAAAGAAGCCATATCGTGATTGTCTTCTACCACCAAGATAGAAGGCTTATTGTTGTCTTTTTGGCTCAACTCTGCTGTGCCAATAGTAGAAGAAGTTGGTGTTGCTACTTGTACTTGCTCGACCACCATGTCCTTTTTAGACATTCTAAAAAACAAGCGTGAGCCTTCGTTGACAACACTTTCTATTTCTAATTGAAAGCCTTGTAATTGTGCCAATTCTTGTGCTAGAGCCAACCCAATTCCTGTTCCTTTGGCAGAGATTTGTTGGGCATTCTTACTTTGATAAAAACGCTCAAAAATATGCGGCAATTCATCTGCTGCAATCCCTACTCCTGTGTCTTTGACCTCTACGTACAAATACTCCTCCTCTTCTTCTACAGTCAGAGTAATGGCACCTCCATCGGGGGTATATTTAAAAGCATTGGAGAGTAGGTTGTTGAGAATTTTCTCCATTTTCTTGGAATCAAACTCTACCACCAATTCTCGGTTGGCATTATAAACCAATTGATAATCAACTTGGCTGTATTTTTTTTGTATTTCAAATGCCTGATAGATACTTTGAATAAACGTGTAGAAGTGATTGTTGCGCTTGTGCAATTCTAAGGTGCTAGAATTGAGCTTGGCCAAATCCATAATATCATTGATGTATTGCAACATATTTTTACTATTGCGTAACACCATATCAAGCGATTCTTGTGCCTCTTGAGATATTCCATTTTGCTCTGCATTTTGCAACAAAGCGGAAATAGGGCCGACCACTAACGACAAAGGAGTTCTCAACTCATGAGAAATATTGGTAAACAACTGATTCTTGGCAGTTACTGCTTGTTCTGCTATATCCTTAGATTCCTTCAGTGCTGTTTCATAAGCAGTTTGTTGGCGTTGCAAATAAATATGATGCAACATATTACCACAAATAGGCAAGAAAGGTGTAGCATAATCTATCAGTGTATCGGTATAACCTTCCTTATTGGCTATTCCTACCAACCCTATTAGGGTATTATTATATAAGATAGGAAAACAAACTAGTGCTGTTAAATCTTGTGCTTGTGCAGGTACAATAGGAAATTTTTGAGCTGTTTTTTGGCTGCTCATGGCTGTTACCAAATCTTGCAAATGGTGCAAGCCATCATTGCCTTTCCAGTAGCCTAGTTGCAATAAAGGAGCTTCTTCCAGTTTTTGTTGGTCATCTCGAACCGCCACCACTTCTAACTCCTGTGTGGGTGCTTCTAATTCTTGGGGTTTGATTTGTATTACAAAGCCATACTGACTGTGCATTGTTTTTATTAGAAGTGCCAGTAATTTTTGAATGCCTTCTTGCTGTCCTTGGCCCAAAAAGGATTGTGTTTGCAAGGCTTCTAATTGGCTTTGCAATTGTTTTTGAATGGCTTCTTTTTCTTGAAAGTCTTCTAGTGCTGCTGTTTTTTCTATAACAATGGCTTTTTCTGTATCATAACGTTTTACAATTAGACGGCTCACGAGTGTCACTGTTATTATCATACAAATAAAAATAACACTTGTATCTATAGATTGTGTAAGAGCACTTTGATAATGCACAACCCATTCTGGAAAAGAATATTCCAATGCAATAGTCATTAGGGTAGTAACCACCACAAACAATCCTATGGACACATAACGTTTTTGGTAGTCCAATAAGAAGTAAAGAAACAGAATAGTAAGATTAAAAGCAATAGCAGGCCCCTCTAGGCCGCCCATTCCAAACCACAAAAAGAAGGAACTGATTTGGGTAAGAATAATAAATGGCCATGTAAGTATGGTATAATCTTTTAGGTGTTCGGAGAGCCAGAAACCTATCAATAAAACTGTACCTGTTATTAAATCTGCAACAGCAGGGAGCCAACCATTCCCAATCCATAGATTGGAAACCAAACGAACTGCAATGACTACTAAACCATACTTACAGATGGTTTGAAATACTTTTTTGTGTGCAGTATAATTCTCGTCTGTTAAAGAACCAGAATTAATCGTTGACTCCTTTGACATAATTCTTTTTTAACTAAGAAGTTGTTTAAATTTAGCCTAATGTCGCTAATGAAAGCTAATTTTGCCCTACTCTGATTGGCTTGTACACAGTACAAACCAAGTCAGATCGCTTTGCGAGTGTTAAAAATTGACCCCATAGCGCTGCTATGAGCTAAATTTTTGCCTTGATTAGAACCAAATTAGTACTCATTATACTTGCGTGAGCTCGGCTATGGCCTCGGTTCAACACAATTCCATTTTTAAACAACTTCTAAAATAATTACACTATTTAATAACGGGATTATTTTAAGGACTTTTTGCAAAGTGAAATAGAGGGTCATAAGGTGAATATAACGCCCTTTGGCATAGTTTCAAAAATAATCTAGTATTTTCCTTTGACTTTCATAACTAATGTATTATAACAATACATTTTCTAGGCAGTTTAATGTTTTTTATTGAACACGTCGTTCTCTTGCAGCTTTGGCCTTGAGCAAATGCTTTACCATTACCTGTAATTCGCCAACTTCAAAAGGCTTGGTTAGGTAATCATCCATTCCAATCCTAAGATTGCGTAAACGATTATCAAATTGGGCTTGGGCTGTTAAAACAATAATTGGGAGATGATTAAAGGCCGCATTGCCCTGAACTTTTTCAATAAGGGTAAAACCATCCATTTCGGGCATCATCAAATCCGTAATCATCAACTGAAACTGTTCGGGGTATTCTTCTAGTATTTCTAATGCCTCTTTGCCATTCTGAGCAGTATACACTTTATACTCTGATTGTAATATCTGTTTTAAAAACGAGCGCATATCTCTATTATCTTCTACTACAAGCAAGCTCTTCTCATGCCCATTTGTAGATGCTTCTAATAGCTGTTTTTTTGTTGCCGAAACGGCATTATTGGCAGTAAACCTAGCTGTTGATGGCGATTTTCGCAACATCTGAATTGGAATGTGAATAATAAAACAACTCCCTTTTCCTACTTTACTCCTCACACTTATTTCTATTCCCAATAATTCTGACAACTCCTTGCACAAAGCCAGCCCAATCCCCATTCCAGAAAAAATACTCTCATTGGGATGCTCTACTTGATAAAAACGATTAAAGATTTGTTCAAAATGCTCTTGAGAAATCCCTGGGCCTGAATCACAACAAAGGATTTGTAATTCTTTTTCTAGTAATTTTACCTGCAAGGTTACATGCTCCTGCTCCCCGTCTTTGGTGTATTTAAAGGCATTGGATAAGATATTCTCAACAATTCTCTCCAGTTTGTCTGGATCGGTGTGTACCCCTATTGTATTTTCTGGTTCATATAGCAATTCAAAAGCCAATGTTCGATAAGAATATAAATCTTTGGTCTGCCGATAAATTCTTTCTAAAAAAGCCTGCAAATTAATAGTACTTGGTTTGGCTTGTAATGTATCCGAGTTCAATTTGCTTAAGTCTACAATGTCTTGAATATACGACAGCATTTTTTTGCTGTTCTTTTCTATCAATAACAACTGTTGAAGCCACTGCTCCTCTTTTAGTTGCTTAAAATCAGTTTTTTTGAGTAGATCAATAGGGCCCAAAATCAACGATAACGGCGTTCTTAATTCATGAGAAATATTGGTCAAAAATTGAGATTTGAGACGGTTACTTTGTTCCGCTATTTCCTTGGCTTCACGCAATTCGTTTTCATACTTTCTTTGAGCACGTTTAAGACGAATATTTTTAATAATCGAACCATAAGTAGAAATAAAAGGAGATAAATCATTAATTACCTTTTCATCATAACCTTCTGGACAATCTGTCAAAACTATAGCTCCTACCAATTGATAACTATAAGTAACAGGTATTCCTACATAATTGGCAGCATCATAGCGCTCATCGGCCGCAGCATCTTCGTCTGGGTTATTCTCAATAACAACCGCTTGCCCACTATTTAGTTTCTTGAAAAAATCTTGAAAATAAGCCTCCTGATGCTCCAGAGGTATGGCTTCAAATAAAGGAGAAAAACGATGTGCATGGGGTTGGATTTGCCATTGACTAGCCTCGCTCGTATGCACCTCCCCTATAAACCCATAACGACTGTTGGTTACCTCTAGCAACTGCTGTAACAATTTATCAAAACCCGGCTGCAAATCTTGTTCTAAAAACAAATCAGACTGTAAATCCTTTAGACGCATTAATAAGTCACGGCGTTGCTCGGCTGTTTTACGTGCTTTTTGCAACAGAACAGTGTGTTCTTTGGCTTTTTCTCGCTCTACTTTTACCCTATTGTTTACAATACCCAACAACAAAGTAACCACCCCACTAATGTACAAAGTCATCTGAGTATAATGCGCCCAATACTGTTGATTATTAAACCCAACAGTACCCTTCTGTATTTGCACAACAAAAATCACCACCAAAATAACTCCACTAACAATTAGTGACTGCTTCTTGTCTTGCTCCTCTCCTAAAAATAACATGTAAACCAGAATAATCAACACCATACTAGGTGCCCAAGCACTGCCCAAATCGCCCCAACAAATCCAAAGTATAGTAATTGCTATTTGGTCTGTGAGCAAATACCAATGCACAATAAGCCCCAATGGATGCTTCGAACGATTGGTAATTCCATAAAATCCAAACAAGCCTATTGCTAGTATTCCATCTGCTATCATAGGCATCCACCCTGCTCCTTGAATAGCATGAAATAGCAATCGAGAGACCACAGCAATAGCCGTCACCAAACAACTCAGCTCGAATAATTTGTTTGTAGAAATGGATTTTTCTTTCATTTTGAAAACAATTTAGGTTTTTGTCTATTTCAACAGAAGGGTAAAACAATAAAACAAACCTTATTTTTTATACATTATTTTACCAAAATTAAAAGAATCTGCAGGCAATAGCGAGTTGTTTATTATAATAATTGTAGGTGCTATAAATTTTGGCAAGAAAAATACTTTCTATGGCACAATATTACCCTTTTGTATGGGCTAGCTCAATGCCATATTTTTTCATAAACCTAAGTAAATCAATACAAACCAAACACTTAAGACATTTGAAGAACAAAATAAATAATACACTTACTCCATTTTTGTTTTGACCTTATTAGAACCCTCTAACTACAAAATACTATACAGATTACGCATTCTATAGTAGCTAAAAGCTCCCCCAATACGCCTTATAATATTTTAAACCTTTTCGATTTCCACCAAAGAAACTTTGGAGCAAAACTATTCTGGCACAATAATTACACTATAGTAGTCAAAGTTACAAAGGTTCACCCAAAAGGTTGTTCACAAATTTATCACCTAATCACAACTATAATTACCATGAAAGTATTAGAAACATTACTAGACGCAATCGAAAAAGCTTTATTTCCTGCTGAATTGGCTCCTAAACGTGTTCCTGTACGTAATAACAAGCCCAACTACCTTCGTTAGTTAGTTATTAATTATTAAGGTGATAGCCTTTTAGGTTAAAAGTATAAATATAAAGAAGAAGGGGTAATTAGCTTAAGCTAATTACCCCTTCTCTGTACCTGTACTAGAATGAATACTAATACTAATCTTCTACCTACTATAGTGCTTGGCCTCCATCTGCATTAGCAGCTCCTTCCATAGCAGTCTCTTTTATCACTACTGGATACCCTACTGGTGCTTGAACTTCAAAACGCAAACGCTCTACCAAAGCATTGCCTTTTACACGCACTTCATTGTTGATTTTAGGCATCGTAATTACCATTGTACCTGTTGCCTCTTCCAAATCCGTACTCAAGCTATAACGTCCAACCAATACCAACTGCTTCACGATATTCTCGTTCATGTTCTCTACAGTTAGATAAGTAGTTACACGAACAAAATCATTATCCCATGTACTGGTTTCTACTGCTCCGGGCAATTCTACTACTACTTCTTGAGCAGCAGCCAAAGCTACAGATTTTACTAATGTTTTGTTAGTTTGAGCTTGTGTTGTTCCTAAAATTCCTGTGAATAAAATAACTAGTAAAAATAAATTTCTCATCTCCTCTTCTTGTGTATGTCTTTATAAATAATTGATTTTGATTTTTCGTTGTTGGCTGTTCTAGTCACAAAACCCAAACAGCATTCCTCTGTCGAGATTGCAAATGTAAGGCCATAAAATCAATTTAACAAACCTTAATACAAAATAAAATTCTGAAAAAAAGAACAATCCTTCTATTCAAACAACACAAAATTCTGAAAAAAGTTTATTATCAAAATAAAAACAAACATAAATTAAAAAAAGCAGAATCTATTTATAAATAGATTCTGCTTTTCGGAATTTTAAGAAATGAGCTTTTTTTTAAAATAAAATGTATTTTTTTTCTTTCGTTAACTTTTTAGTTAAAAAAAACGATTAAATCTAAACCTTAGCCCTCCAGAATAATATTCTTTAGCCCTTCTACCCAACGCGGATGATCGTTCAAGCTTTCTACCAATTGTACATGCTCGCCCCCCATTTCTTCAAACTCTTCTTGGTACTCGACCGAAACCTCAATAGTTGTTTCCAAACAATCAGCTACAAAAGCAGGACAAAAAACCAATAGTTTTTTATTACCCGCCTCGGCACGCTCTTCCAAAACATCAGAGGTATACGGCTGCACCCAAGGGTCACTGCCCAAGCGCGACTGAAAGCAGGTGGTGTATTGCCCTTCCTTTAAGCCCAATTCACGCACCAAAGCACGTGTAGTAGCATGGCATTGGGCACTGTAGCAATGTTGGTTGTTATCATTTAGAACCTGACAACAATTGGGTACTTTTTGGCAATGGCTCTTAGAGCGATCCGATTTGACCAATTGGCGCACAGGCAAGCCGTGATAACTAAACAATACATGGTCATAGTCATCCACATTGTGTTCCTTGGCACGCTCCATAAACGAAGCAATAAAATCGGGATGCTCGTAATAAGAATTTACAAAACGCAACTTGGGAATAGCCTGCTCTTTAATCAATACTCGCATAACCTCTTCATAAACTGAACCCGTAGAAGCAGAAGCATAATGAGGAAACAAAGGCACAATAATCAGCTCTGATACCCCTGCATCCAACAAGGCATCCAATCCATCCTCAATAGAAGGGCTTTGGTAACGCATCGCCAATTCTACCTGATACTCCTCGCCCATGGATTCCTGCAACAATTCTTGAAGCGCATAGCCATACACCTTGAGTGGTGAGCCTTCCGCTGTCCACAATTCCTTGTACAGTTTGGAGGCCGAACCCGAACGAAAGGGCGCAATAATACCACGCACCAAGATATTTCTAGGCACTGCACCTATATCAATCACTCTCGGATCCAACAAAAACTGCTTCAAATAACGGTATACCGCTCCACGTGTTGGTTCATCAGGCGTACCCAAATTTACCAGCAAAACACCTTTCTTTCCCATATTTTGATCAATCTATTTCTGTATAGTAATAATAATTCCTAGCAACAGCATGGCTAAGAATCCACAAAGATAATGATTGAAAAACAAAGCCAATAGCAGAAAGTTGAGCAAAAATGCCACCGCTCAGTAAATTCCCTTGATTAGTCTGAGTCTAAATAGTAGTGAAAAAGCAAACCAACTAAGGCATGTGTAGCAACCAAGAAGAAAAAAAAGACCTTGATTAGTGTGATTTTATGATTGCTGTGATTTTATGATTACTGTGATTTTTACTATCAACAGGAAATCATAAAATCACAAGAATCAAAAAAATCAAGGTACGCGAAGCGACCATCACCCCCCCAACTCCTCTACCTCCTCCTCCTCACCAACACCTATAATCCCAGCCAACTCCATAAAATGCTGCAAAAACACCCAACTCCCCCCAGCCAATAAGAACAACATAAAGCCTGTTCCATACTCCTGCAAAAGAAACTTACCCGTCATAAACAGCAAGCTATAGGTCATAAACAAAGCCGAAATCCAGCAGCCCAACAAGTACAGTCCTTGCTGTCTAAACACCACACTTTGGTTTTTATAATCTTCATGCCCATGTACCCGTTCCCAAAAAGTAGTGAGGGTAGCTGTAGGCTCTGGTTGGGTAACAAAAGTGACAAGAAGCCAAATAATAGTAGTAAAGATAGTAGTAAGAATAAGAATGGTAGGCATGTCAATTTCCGTCTTGGTAGTAGATTGGTATATCCAAAAACCAGCAGTAGCCACAAAAGGCGCAATGGTCGCCGACACCTCACTCCATACATTCACCCGCCACCAATACCAACGCAAAATAAGCACCAAGCCCAAACCAGCACCTGCCTGCAAAATAAACGTCCAAGTATCAGAAATAGAATTAATATAGCTGCTGAGTAACAAGCCCAACACCATTAGCAAAAGCGTACTTAATCGCGAAGCACGAATCAATTCTTTATCGCTCGCTTCGGGCTTTACAAAACGTTGGTACACATCATTGACCAAATAACCTGCTCCCCAATTGAGCTGGGTAGAAATGGTACTCATATAAGCCGCCAAGAAAGCCACCAACAACAAACCACGCCAGCCCGAAGGCAAATAATCACGCATAGCATACACATAGCCCAAACGCTCATCGCCTACTGCCAAATCAGGATAGAGTACAAAGACCGCCAACGCCACCACAATCCAAGCCCAAGGACGAATACAATAATGGGCTATCTGAAAAAACAAGGTCGCATAAATCGCATCCTTATCACTGCGTGTACTCATCATGCGTTGAGCCACATAGCCACCGCCCCCCGGTTCTGCCCCAGGATACCAACACGCCCACCATTGAAACCCAGCAAAGGCCAAAAAACCAACCACAGAAAGCCCCAATGTAGTGCCAGCACTATCGGCATCCAAGGAGGGCATAAAATTGAGCATACTGGGGTTTTGGGTTAGCAATTGTTTTTTGAGGTTAGCCATGCCGCCCACATCGGGCGAGCTAATAACAAAATAGCCCAAGGCCACACAGCCTACCATAGCCACTACAAACTGCAAGGCATCGGTCACAGCCACGCCCTTCAGGCCAGCCAAAGAAGCATAAACAGCCGCCAACAACATAGCCCCACCCGTGTACCACAAGGCACTTTGTTCTGACAAATCAAAAAAGACCACCAGTAGGGATTGCAAAGCCACATTGACCCAAGCCAAAATAAGCACATTCATAAACACCCCCAAATACACGGCCTTAAACCCACGTAACCACTGGGCAGGCTTGCCGGCATAACGCAACTCGATTAGCTCTACTTCGGTCAACACCCCAGAGCGTTGCCAGAGCCGTGCAAAGAAAAAAGTCGTCAACATGCCCCCTGCCAAGAAATTCCACCAGAGCCAATTGCCTGCAATACCATCCTTGAGGACAATTTCGGTAACGGCCAAAGGGGTATCGGCGGCAAACGTGGTGGCCACCATAGAAACGCCTGCCAATAACCAAGGTAAGTTGCGCCCACCCAAGAAAAAACTTTCTAAATTTTTGGAAGCTTGCCGGGTATAAGCACTCCCAATTAATAAAATAAGGACTAAAAAGCCAATGATAATGCCCCAATCAAGTGTTGTTAACTGCATCTGCTGAAAATCGAGTTATTTTTTGCTAAATTTACTGCCTCAATAGCCAAGGTACTATTTTTTGAATGAAGTTGTTTAAAAATGAAGTTGTATGGTTTCACAACTTTGTGAAAGGCAATGGCTATTTTTGTTATCATAATAATAAAAGGATCACAACCCTAAACAAATTTATACACTAACTATGCGCCTACTTATTGTACTACTATTAACGACCATTTGCCTGTCTTTACAAGCTCAAATACTAACACAATCCACCGCTGAATTAGCACCTACTGAAGCCTACGAAAATGTTAACATAACAACACTCCACGACGATGAAAACACAACTGTTTTTATGATTTCCATCAAAAAATCTGTTCGCAGGCACTTGCACGAGTACCATACCGAAATCGTTACCGTACTAGAGGGGCGTGGCAAGATGTATTTTGCAGGTAAATATTTGGATATTCGCAAAGGCGACCAAATTATTATTCCACCCAATACCCCTCATGGCGTAGTGACTACTAGCAGTCAGCCCTTGCAGGTAATGTCTGTACAAACCCCGCAATTTCTAGGCTATGACCGTGTGTTCTTGCCCGAAGAAACACCAGAAGAGCAGGCGGCCAAAGCAAAGAAGGAGAAAAAGAAAAAAGTCAAAAAGAAGAAGAAAGAGGATGATATTCCTGAATTTGAAGGAGAATTTGACTAGGAATTATTCTTCATACAAAACCTCTTTCAGATGACTTCCTATACCGCTATCCAATTAGAAGATTATAAAATCTTATTGCACCCCCAAAGTTGGCAAAGGGCTACCCAATATTGGCAGCAAATACAACAAGGAGCCACCCAAGCAGGGCAGCTCTTACAACAGCAATTACAACAAGAAGAAAGCAGCCAATGGACTACCGAGGATTTTTTGCAGGCTTTGTGTGCCACCAAACACCCTCGGATTTTTGCAGAGAGTGAGGTAGTGGGCGATGGTTCTGACTGGACACTGGAGGAATTGGGGATTTTGGGTGATATAAGCGTGGCCGTGCCTGTGGTTATTTATGATAATGGCCGACATAGCAACCCCTTGGTGCATGAAACGCCTTTTGGGGGGATGCTGCTGTATACGGCTGGGGCTTTGCTCCGCAGTGGACAACCACAATGGCAGCCTAGTGATTGGGCCGAATGTGTACAAGGCAAGCAATTGAACCTAGAGGGCTATTACCAGTTGTATGCACGCCGATTGTGGCCTGTTTTTGCGTATGCCAATGCTGTGGCTGCCGCCCAACAAAAGCAAGGATTAATTACCATTCCGGGCTTGGGTTGTGGGCAATTTGCAGGCCCTTTTCAGGGGCAATTGGGGGCGGCTTTGGAGCAAGTGCTGATACGATTTTTACAGCAGTATGGTGGGGCTTTTCCAGCCATCAAAGGGGTGTATTATGATCCTTATGGCGAATGTGAGAATGCCCAGCAAAACATCCATCACCTGACGTTTTTGACTCGTCCACTATTGCAGGGCAATGCAGGCAAATCTCAATTGTCGATGCCTAATACCTTTAATGAAGCAGGCTTGGACTTTTCCGATTGCTTTTTGTTTAGTTTGGTGGCTTGGGATCATGTTTCTTGGCCGGGCAATGATTTTTATGCAGGGGCTAGGGCTACTGATGATGGGGTGAAGGCAGCAGCTACGGATTCTATGTTTTGTATGACGGCCGTAGAAGGGCTATATTCTACAGCAGAGCAGGCTTACTTGCCGCCCAAAAGCTACCAAAACTGGAATGCGGTTGTTGAACGCCACCAGTTGCAAATGCAAGTCAAGGGCAACTTATTTGTGCCACCCTTGCCCAGGGCTGTTAAGTTCTAAGTTTAAATAGTGCGAATGATGAATCCCGAAGGGACGATTTAATGATTGATACAGTGTATCAATTGTTAAATTGCCCTGAAAGGGTGATATTATCGTCTTATAGGGGTAATAATGACACCCTTTCAGGGTTCAAATAGACGTTGTATAGGATTTATTACAATAATATCACCCCTTCGGGGTTTTTCCAACAGCATTCAAATTAGTTTTTTCCAGAACTTAACAGCCCTGCCCTTCGGTTTTTTTTCCAACAGCATTCGGTTTCATCTGCCTAGAACTTAATAGCCCTGCCCCTTGCCTTAGGCTTACTGCACCACCAAACGCTTGAGTTGGCGTTCGTTGCCCAACCAAACATTGACATAGTACACCCCTGCTGGAAGCTCTGCTACAGAAAACTCCCAGCTTTGTTGGCCGGCATCTACTCGTTGTTGTAGCCATTTTTGCAGCCGTTTTCCTGTTTGGTCATAGAGTTCTATGCGTACTTTTTGGGCATTGGTCAATTCTAATTGTACCCGCACTTTGGCTTGTGCAGGATTGGGCGCTAGAATTATTGGTTGAAAGCTAGTTTTGGGCTTAGATTGACTCAAAAGCGTTGATATATTCAAGGCATTTAATTGGGCAGAACCTAAAATACTAGCTTCATTACCAATATACAATAAATTATCATTAGCAAAATCTACCGCTTCTTTTTGGCTAATATTATAATTGATAACCTGCACATTGCCATCAAAAAAACGCCCATTGCTAAAATTGGTAAACAACCACAAACGGGTAGCCCCTAACAAAGCCAAACATTGCCCATTGGGAGAGAGAGCAGCTCCTGTCACCTCAAAAATCACATTGATTTGTTGGGTATTAAAACTATCTAGGAGCTGGGCAGCGTGATAGCCTGTATCGGCCGGAACTCGGTACAACCAAGTATAGCCCAAATGTGGATTGGTTCTATCTTTGGTAAAAATATACAGGGAATCATGGTAGTGGATGACAGCTTCTGCATCGTATTTGAGGGCCGCACTTGCTGGAGGGTAAGCGGTTTGTTCGGGATAATAAAAACGAATGGCTTCAGCAGTAGTGGTATTGGTGGTTAAGCTATCTAAGGAGGGCAAACGATAAATCACCAAATCTTGGCGATTGTTATTATTATTACCAAAATCACCAACATACACCCGCCCTTGTGCATCTTGGCTAATATCTTCCCAATCTACAGCTTGTACGCCATTGACCAAAACGGTTTGTTGCACCACCCCAAAAGTATCTATTTCGTACAGTTTGGCCGAGTCGCCACTATCATTATGCAGCCACAAACGACCTTGAGGCGTGACAATTAGACCCGAATTTTCAGCCAAAACCGAAGGCATGGGCGTTACTAATCTCAAATTTTGGCTACAAGCCACAAATGTGGTCAATAGAAATAAGCAAAGGGGAAATATTGGAGGCATAATGTTGTTATATTTTTTGCAAAGCACAAGACAAAAATACAGAAAGACGAACATTGGTTGGGCTTTTGTGCAACAACTTCCTTATATTGTCCTACAGGCTTATTGATGGCCTATAGTACTAAAATTTTGCCCTAAGCCGTTCTTAGAATAAAGACCTAACAGGAATTTAGGACACTAAAAATACTATAATTTTATTATTACACGCTTAAAGTTGTTTAGAGATTGCTGGAGCTAAATTACCATACCCATCTTCCAACAACTTCAATTTAAAAATTGCTGTATGAAATTACTCATTCAAACATTCGCTCTTTTATTGATGAGCACTACTTTTGCCTTTGCAGATGCAGAACCCGATGAAAAAGGGTTGGCTAGTTATTATGATGATAGTTATCATGGTCGTAAAACTAGAAGTGGTCAAGTTTATGACAAAACAAAACTAACTGCTGCTCACAAATCACTGCCTTTTGGAACACAGGTAAGAGTGTACAATCCTGCCAAAAAATCAGTAACTGTCACCATTATTGATCGTGGCCCTTTCATAAAAGGCCGTATCATTGAATTGTCGAGAAGAGCAGCGCAACAAATTGATTTAATCAAAACTCAAGTAGCTCCTGTAGAATTATACGTAGATAAAAAACAAAATCCTGCCCCTGCTAAGGCTGTGGCTACTGCGGCTACTAAGGCTGCTCCTGCCAAAACTGCTGCCCCCAAAACTACCAGCAAAGCTGCTCCTGCCAAAACGGATCCGCCCAAAAAAGCGGGCTTGGTAGTAGAAGCCAAGGACATGGAAACAGGTGGTTTGTACAAAATGCAAGTACTCAAACTAGAAGCAGAAGGATTTGGCGTACAAGTAGCGGGTTATTCTGATTATCAATCCGTGGTTCAGCAATTGGCTGTGTTGCAAGAGAAATGGTTTAAAGGGGCTACCGTGTTTGTTGATGAACTCAATGGCAAACCTTACTACAAAGTTATCTTAGGCCCTATGCCTACTCGTGAAGAGGCTGCTAGTTATTGTAAGAATCTCAAAGAGAAATACAATGTAAAAGGAGCGTTTGTGGTGGATTTGGCCGCTTTGGCTGCCCAAAAAGCTAAGTAATATATGGCGTGCAGTAGGGGAGTACGCCTATAGCCCAACGCAACGAAACATAAAAGCTGCGCCCATCGGCTGGCAAAATCCCCGGTCCGGGATAACTGGTAGCTCTACGTGTAAAATAAGTTGCATCAGCCAAGTTGTTGATGCCTGCTTGCAAGGTAAACCATTTCCATTGATAACTGGCTGATAAATCCATCACGCCATAACTAGGCACTACGCCCACCACTGCATTGGGCACCCACTCGGCATTGGTAGCATCGGTGTAATGCTGGGCGGTGTAGGCATATTGATAGGATAATTTGAGTTTTTGATAAGAAAAAGCAAGCCCTGTACGAATGATAAAGGGCGCAACAAATTCCAACTGCTTGCCTGCTGCAAAACTATTGGCCGTTTCTAAATAACGCCCGTCCAACCAAGATACATTCACAAAAGCCGTCAGGCTAAAAGGCGATTTGGGTTTCAAGAGTTTGATAGCGTCTACTTCTGCAAATATTTCTATTCCAAATACCCGGGCATTACCCACATTGGTACGCAAAGTATACAATTCTTGCAATAGAGGATTATCTGGATTGGGTCGTGTGCCTTGTATATTGCCTATTCGGCGATTGTAAGCCAAATAAAAAACCGTAGTGTTGAGGTTAAAAAGCCCTTTGTAACTGTATTTAAAACCTATATCTGCATTATAACCATATTCATCCTTGAGATTGGGATCTACCTCCTGATTGGGGTTGGCAATACGCATGTCATTAAAATTGATGCCCTTGTAATTCTGCGAAAAATTGGCGTACAACTCTGTATTGGGATTCCATTTGTAACTCGCCCCTACCCCAGCCAAGAATACCGCTCGCCCTTGAAATCGAGACTCGGGCACGGCACGATTGTACAAGGTGTCTATTCCTGTGCGTGTGGGCACTACCAACAAATCTTGATAATAGCCCTCAGCTTGTGTCTGAATATACTCCAAACGCACACCAGGGGTAATGCTAAAACGTTCGCTGACGGAAAATAGGTGTTCTGCAAAAGCAGCCAAATTCCAACTCGGAAATTGATAATCAGAACGCAAAATACCATCGTTAGGCTCGGTTAATGTAAAATCAGCCCAAGTACCTGTTTCGCCCTCATTAGACAAGCCCTGCTGTTGGGTAGTTTGGCCACGGTACACGCGTATACCTGTTAGCAATGCCGAGAGCCGTTTGCCTATTGGATAACGATGCAAAAAGCGCAACTCTCCGCCCACATTGGCATATTTTCCTTGAATCAAATCTCGTGGCCCACCATAATCTGGCCTATTTATCGCCTGCAAATTTCCGAGTGATTGGCGGCCTGCAAACAAACCAAACAAGCGCAAATTAAACTGTGTCAGTGGGTTAATTTTATAATCTACAGTCAAGGCACTCAAATTCCAATTGACCCGAAACCAATTGCGAAAACGGTTGGATTGTCGGGCATCTTGCTCAAACTCCAGATCGGTCAATCCACCGGGTTGGTGGGCGAGATACTGCATGATGGTTTGCTCTGCCTTGATGTTCCATTTTTTGTGGGGGCGGAATTGCAATTGTGCATAGCCATTGTGTACTTCAAAACTGGCATTGGGCCGCCAGCCATCGCCACGCTTGTACTGATAAAAAGCGTAATAATTAAACTTATTATCCTTGGTGCTGCCTCCTAGACTATTAAAAGAATTAAAAAAGTTGAAGCTTCCGTAAGTCTGCTCACTCACCCATTCCAATCGGCGATCCTCTGCTCCTTCTTTGAGCACAAAATTGAGCATTCCTCCAAACTGGGTTCCAAATTGCAAAGAAGCCGCCCCTCTCAATACCTGAATATTTTTAACCGCTTGGGCAGGAGGTGTGTAATAAGTTTCGGGATAACCTAGTGCATCCGCACTAATGTCGTAACCATTTTGGCGCGTGTTGAAATTGGAAGTTCGATTAGGGTTGAGGCCACGCCCTCCAATATTGAGCTGAATACCAGAATTATCATTCTCCCAAATATTGAGTCCCGGAATAGTTTTGTAGAGTTCTCGGGCATTATTGGCCGCTACATTGCCCAATACTTTTTCTAAATCAATAACCTGAATGGTCTTGGAACTCAACAGCGTAACACCACTAATAGCTGGGTTTAGGTGGTATTCGTCTTCTTCTACCAATACTTCTTTGCCAAAATCGACTTCTAGTTTTTGGAGTGTAAACGTTAAATCTGTTATATTTTTTTGTAAATCAATGTTTAGTTCCTGTGTTTGGTAGCCAACTGCATTGATGGTTAATTGATAGGGCTGTGTAGATAATTGGTCGAAGGTAAATACGCCTTTATTATTGGTATAAGCAACCTTATTATCAGGCATTAATAAAACAAAAACATCGTCGATAGGTTGTTCCTTTTCGTTTTTCACTACTCCTTGAATAGTAAGTGCAGATTGAGCCATTAAAGGCTTAATTATCAGCAAGAACCAACAAAGTAGAGCACAGATACTTTTCATTAATTTTTATTTTGTCTAAATAAAGGTACACAAAGGTAAGAATTTAGGCTGATTATGCGAACTCTATGCTTAGAATACGTACTCACAAAATAAAGGCAACAAATAGAAAGGGATTAAAGCTTCTATTTATTAAAAAAAAGACAAAAAATAGATAAATTGGTAGTGTTCAAAAAAGTTGCTACCTTTGATTTAGGTGTTGTTTTGGCCTATTTAGATCCATTATTCTACCCGTAGAAAAATAATTGATATGCTTTTTAGCAAGTAAAAAATATACTTCATCTATAAATCGGCTCCCTTTGCAAAAAATCCAAAAAGATATTTTAATCAGAACTAAGAAAAGATAAAGGAGCTATTTTACATATAATTGATTATAATTGTGCGAATTTATGAGCTGTTCAGTTTGCATGTTTTATTGTTACATTTGCTATGCTTTATTTTATACTTTTAGGGTAGTGATTGCTAATAGAAAATATCTGAATTGCATACTTCGTATAATAATTCAATACAAAACTATTAAACAAATACGCTGGCAGTATACTATTTGTGCTTTCCCTTGCGTTTAGTAATAACTGCATTACTGCTTTTGAGGCACATCAAAAGTTTTTTTTTAATAACATTAGACCAAGATTACACAATGCAAAAGACTTTTATTTTATGGTGCTTGCTACTAATGGGCACATCTATAGCCGTGGGCCAAAATGATTATCGCCCTACTTACCCCTTGGAAATTGGCATTCAGGCGGGTACTGCTCACTATTTAGGCGATTTGGGGGGTGTTGGTGGTCCTGGATATGCACCTAGCTCACCAGATTTTCAGCGTGGCCTTGGACAAGGATTTGTCATTGATACCGATCTTGAATTGGTTCGCCCAACAGTAGGGCTTTTTGCACGATGGAATTTCAATGGTAATTTCTCGGCTCGCTTAGATTTGAGTTATTTGCAACTTGCTGGTGATGATAAATTTGCAGGAAAAGAAGATTTTTCTCCTACACAATCTAGAGATGGGGTAAATGCTGCTTGGTTCCGTTATTACAGAAACTTACATTTCCGCACGCACATGTTTGATGCCAACCTTGCTTTGGAGGTTACGCCTTATAATTTCCAATTGGGTAGAGGGCGTGGTTCTAGTGTGCTATCACCGTATGGTTTCTTGGGTGTTGGTCTATTTACCTTCAATCCAGAAGCGTTTTATAATGGCGGATGGGTTGAGCTTAAGCCCTTAAGTACAGAAGGTCAAGGTCTAGTTCCCGGTCGTGCCCCTTATGAGCTGGTTCAGATGAATGTGCCTATGGGGTTGGGTGTAAAATGGATTTATGATGATACTTGGTCTTTGGGTTTAGAAATCAACTATCGCCTCACCTTTACCGATTACTTGGATGATGTTTCTATAGATTATGTAGAGGATGAAAGCATTTTTGATATTAATCTTGATCCTACAAGAGCGCAAATTGCTAGAGATTTGGCACGTCGTTCGGGTGAACTCGATCCTTCAGGTGTCAATGCTGTTGTTACGGCACCGGGTGAACAACGCGGCGATCCAAAAGACAATGATGCCTATTATACCATAACTATTCGTTTTAGTTATTATATAGATACCTATAGTTTGGGAGGTGGCCGCCGTTATGGTTGTCCTGTATGGTAACTTCCCCCCTCTCATAAAAAATGACTTATTCCTATATTGTATAGGAATAAGTCATTTTTATTTTAACCTTTTGGCTAATAAAAAAGGCAATTCAGAGAGGCTGTTCTGAATCGCCTTAAAGTGACAAAAAATTGCCACATAACCCTTTTAACTAACCTAATAAAAACTTACTTTTTCTCGGACTACAATCGTGCCAATTCGCTAGGGTTTATTGCTATCCGAAAGGCTTTAACAATTCTAAAAAAAAGAATTGAACAGTTTGATAATATTATAAGTACGGCTTTTTCATACCAATATACATCATTATGACGTTCTAATAGTAGCCTTATAACCATACACTATCCTTTCATCAATCTATTATAACCATGGTGCATTTCCGTTTTAGTTCATTGGTATTTTTTGTTGGCTTGGTTTGTTTTATTGCTGCTTGCTCCAGCAAACGCAGTACTACCTCCGCTAGTGCTCCTACACTGAGTAAAGCAGCAAAAACACGTCAATTGATTATCAAAGAAGCCGAAAAACACAAAGGAGTTCCTTACAAGTATGCAGGAAAAGATCCTAAAGGTTTTGACTGCTCTGGTTTCACCTATTACATCTACAAAAAGCACGATATTTTACTCTCTAGCAGCTCGGGGGCACAATCCAAGCAAGGCCAAGAAATTCCTATTTCCAAAGCTCAAAATGGCGACCTTCTCTTTTTTGGGCCTGATGGCAGAAATGGTCGTATCCAACATGTAGGTATAGTTTATAAGAATACATCAGAAGGTTTGTACATGATTCATAGTAGTAGCAAGCGAGGAATTGTTATTGATAATGTAAGTGCCTCTAAATATTGGAAACCAAAACTGTTATTTGCACGTAAAGTTTTGTCCAACTAAGAACAGTACAAATAATAAGGTCGTGTTAATGTCCTAAGCTTTCGCTTCAATAATTGTATCTTTGAGGTACTCCCTCCTTCTTTTTTCTAATAAAGCGAACGCATTTGTATGTTATTTGATATTGGATTTTATGGCTTATTGCTTTCTAGTACTGCTTTGAGTTACTGGATTGTGCGTAGCTCATCCTCAAAAAATTGGCTTATCAAAAGCCTTAAATTCACTCCTGTACTATTTTGTATATCGCTGTGGTTGTGGCAGGCGCTACTGCTCTTTGCACCCAAGGGCACACAATTGCACGAAGGTGTGCGATTGCCTCGACATTTGTGGATGTTGGACAATAAATCCATCAAAGAGGCCGCCAATCGAGAGCGGTTGGCTTATGGCAAGCACCATCGCCAATATTATGATTACTATCCTGCTTCCCAAAATAGCCCACATCCCGAAAAAGTAGTCTTTTTCTTGCATGGTGGAGGCTGGAGACTTGGAAGCCCTCAACAACACCGTTATTTATCGTATTTGTTGCAACAAGAGGGCTATAGTCTTATTTTTCCTGCCTATCGTCTAGCTCCTATTTTTTCTTATCAGGATCTACAAGACGATGTGGATAGTGCGTTGGCACACAGCCTCGCTATGCTTAGAGAAAGGGGGTTAAAAGATATTCAATTATTGGTGGGTGGCACTTCGGCAGGGGGCAATTTAGCTCTTTTGTTGGCTTATAATGAGAATCGTTGGAAAAATTTGAAGCTGGATAGAGCGCAGATGCTCAAAGGTGCATTTAGTATTGTGGGGGCCATTGATATAGACAAAATGAATAAAACATTTGCCCTCAAAGACTATGCAGGGCATGAAGACAGCCCAACTTTTGAACTTGCCAATCCTATAACTTGGGTTTCGCCCGATGACGAATTTCCCCTCTTGTGCCTACATGGTACCAAGGATGGCCTCGTTCCTTACAAAGCCGCTGTTTCTTTTTGTAAGGAAGCCAAAATGTTTTGTCCAGATGGTGTCGACCTTCGCAGCTATGAAGGCGCTAGCCATATAGAAGTGGGTTCTAGTTGGTATTATCGAAAAAGCGACCGACTAGGCCAAGATACGGCGCTTATCAATTGGATGGCTAGAGTAACCCAAGCCCCTCCTGCTCCTTTTTATGGCGAGTAAACGTTCAACTAATTCTTTTCGTTATAATAAAAAGAGAGTTCCAGTATTAAAATCAACTATCATATCATGAGACTATTTTCACTAATAATTCTACTACATACTCTATTCATCTCTTTGAGTTTCGCCCAAGATAACCCCAACTGGTTTTCTGGCATGGTGGTGAATGCTGCGGATACGCCCTTGGTTGGGGCTGTAGTGTATTGGAAAGGCACGCAAGTAGCGGCTACTACGGATGTAGATGGGTGGTTTACGATACAACGCCTAGATACTACCGAAGGCCATATTCTCAATATACAATACGTTGGTTATGCCCTAACAGAAGTGGAAATATTGCCCGAAGAGGAACGCCTAAAATTGATTGTGGCCGAAAGTGCTACCTTGGATGATGTGGTGGTCGAAACTCGGCGAAGAAGCAGTTTTAGCAGCAGTATTAACCCGCTCAATGTGGAAGAAATTGGGGCTGGAGAATTGCGCCGTGCTGCCTGCTGTAACTTATCGGAGAGTTTTGAAAATAATGCTACGGTAAATGTAAGTTTTAGCGATGCGGTAACGGGTGCCAAAGAAATTGAGTTGTTGGGGCTGCGGGGCACTTATACCCAAATGCTCGTTGAAAATCGTCCTACCTTCAATCGTTTGGGGCGTGCTTTTGGCTTGGAATATATTCCGGGGACATTTATTGAGCATATTCAGATTTCCAAAGGGGCTAGTTCTATTCGTACGGGCAGCCAAGGCATGTCGGGCCAAATCAATACGCAACTGGTCAAACCTTCTACTGCCCCTCTATTGTTTGCCAATTTGTATGCAAATACATTTGGACGTGTAGAACTCAATTTGCAATTCAATCATCGATTCTCCGAGCGTTGGAGTACGGGTTTATTGGTGCATGGCAATTTGTTTGAAACCAGAATAGATCACAATTCCGATAGTTTTTTAGATGCCCCTCTCAAGCGTCAAGCCAATGTTATTTCTCGTTGGTTGTACCAAGCTCCCGGTTGGCATGTAGAGGCCAATTTGCAGGGAATTGTGGATGCTCGACGAGGAGGCCAGCAGCCAGAAATTGACCCCGAAACCATACAAGCACCCAATTCTTTTTATGAGGTCAATAATGATGTACGAAGAGTTGGGATATTTGGCAAAGTGGGCTATTCGGGTTTTGATAATAAAAAGCAAAGTATAGCGACTATTTATGATTTTAATATACACGAGCATAAAGGCAAATTTGGTAGACGTGATTATTTAGGACAACAGACTCGTGCTTATCTTCAATTGATATTTGAAACGGGCTGGCTGCCTAGCGCTCATAATTTAATGCTGGGGGCAACGGTAGAATATGTAGATATTCAGGAGCAGTTTGATCAGGTGTATATTGATCGCAAAGAACTCTGGACGAGTTTGCAAGCCGAATATGACTGGACGGTAGAATTGAATAATGCTTGGGGGAGTTCCTTTACTTTATTGGCTGGTATTCAGGGGTTGGCACTAACCACTAATGCTTATAACTATATTGTTCCTATTCCTCGTGTCAATCTCAAATTCAACTTTACAGATGATTGGGTTATTCGTGCCTCTGCTGGGCGTGGTATTCGTACAGCCAATGTATTGCTAGAAAACATGCGCTTTATGGCTAGTTATCGCAATTTTGTGCTACAAGAGAATATTCTACCCGAAGATGCTTGGAATTATGGTATGAATATGGTTTGGAATTATAACGTTAATAACAACTATGAGGGTAGTGTGAGTGTAGATGCTTATCGCACTCAATTTACCAATCAACTGGTGGCTGATGTAGATGGTGATCCCAATTATAATGACTTACAACTCTATAATCTTAGGGGGACTTCCTTTTCCAATAGTTTTTTGGTGACTTGGAGCCAGACATTTTTTCAGCAGTTGGAATGCCGCTTGGCCTACAAATTTAATGATGTGCAAATGACTATGGGCGATGTATTGCACGAAGTGGTTTTGATGCCACGCCACCGAGCCTTGCTGCATTTGAGTTGGGCTACCAAAAAGAAAAATTGGTCATTCAATTTTACTTATAATATTATTGGGCCACAACGCCTACCGCACTTGCATCCGCCTTTTGGCAACAATCTACCCGATTATCGTTATGGCTCCTACAGCCCAGCTTATGGCTTGGTACATGCCCATATAGTCAAGCACTTTGGCGAGGCTTGGGAGGTTTATGTGGGCAGCGAAAATCTTGGTAATTATACCCAAAGTGCGCCTATTTTGGGGCATGGCAATCCATTTGAGGAATCGCCAGCAGAAACAGCCCGTTTTGATGCAGCTTCTGTTTACGGGCCTATTTTGGGCCGTATGGTTTACGCTGGAGTCAAGTATACGGTGCAGGGCAAACAGCGATTTGCGCCGCCTTCTAGTTGTGGTATGTAAGTCGATTATAAGTAAGAGCTAATTTTTCCAACTAAAATTCTTGATAAATGAAAAAGTTATTTTCAAAAAAGCAAACCCCAAAAATCGATTTTTTTACTGAAGTTGTTTAAAAATGGAATAGCGTTGAACCGAGGCCATAGCCGAGCTCACGCAAGTATAATGAGCGATAATTTTGTTCTAGTCAAGGCGAAAATTTAGCTCATAGCAGCGCTATGGGGTCAATTTTCAACGATGAACCGAGGCTTTGCCGAGCTCATAAGCGAAGCGCACTAGTAGGGCGAAATTAGCCTCCATTAGCGACATTAGGCTATTCTTAAACAACTTCACTTTTAAAAAGTATGAAATCAAAAACATTCATCAAATAGGCGAGGAATATGCAGAGGATGTAGAACTGAGCTTCAATTTGACGGCCTACTAGAATACATAGCAAAACCATAAAAAAATGCCTGTTTCACAGTGTGAAACAGGCATTTATAGTTTTGCAATTACTTAATTGCTCCAACTATTTTTATTTCTCCTCTTCTTTGCAAATATCTAGTTCTACGTCCTCAAAGCTTTGAGTTTTGTTGAACTTCACACGACGCACAATGTACATGTTGCTTGCTTTTTTGTATTTCAAGTCCGATAATTTAGCAGCTTGATACAATTTGAAGTTGGCTTTAGTAGAGTTTTGTACATATACTAGCAAATCATCTGGGCTATCTGCCTCATAGATGGTGTACTCTTTTGGACGCACTTTTCCTTTGCGCTCTGCATTGCTTGCTTTGTAT
This sequence comes from uncultured Aureispira sp., assembly GCA_964445645.1. GTDB lineage: Bacteria > Bacteroidota > Bacteroidia > Chitinophagales > Saprospiraceae > Aureispira. The sequence continues at coordinate 25,672 of CAYULH010000009.1, forward strand.
ACTTCGTTTGTTTTGGTGTTACCCACAAATACAGTAGAGTTTTTCAACAAACGTACTTTCAAGATCCACTTGTCTTTTTGAGCAGGCTTTGTTTTGCTATCGTCCCACTCACCCAATTTGTACCAAGCTTTGGCAGGCACATCAAACACTACATATTCGCAGTTTACAGGGCCCAAGCATTCTGTTGGACGAATGATTTGGTCTACATATTTAGGATAACCAGCAGAGTGTGTTTCACCAACTAATAATACAGGATCACTCAAGTCTGTAATGTTTTTCTTTACGATATAAACACGAGAAGTTTTTCCATCAACAGGGGCTTCTTCAGAACGTACATTGATGTTCTTTTTATCAGCCATTTTGTGACGATTTGGATACCAATCGTCTGTCACTACTCCATACTTAAAGTGTTCACAAACATCCAAGTCACTTTCTTTGTCATTGTCATCAATGATGGTTACGCCGTCATACTTCGTATACGTTCCTTCTTCAAATTCAAAGGCAGTTTTTTCGATACTAGCACGGATATTATCAGCCGTAGCATCAGGGCTTTCTACGCCACTAAATGGATCAGGATTACAATCTTCCTCACAAGGACGAGGCATAGCACAAGCGCAGTAGCCTACCGTCATTACATCTACATTGTATGTTTCACAGTCGTCACCATCCGTTGCTTGGCAAGGCTTTCCTGTATTTTTCCAAACTACTTTGCCCCCTTGGTCTACACCTTCATAAAGCATGTACCCTTCTTTGTCAGCATTTACCAAAGGTAGTTTCAATTTCATAGCTTTGACAGGAGTCAAGGTATTGCCACCCATAGTTGCTTGAAGATATAATACAGAATTGAAGTACAATTTGCGACCTTCTGTATCTTCGATTGACAAATTACGAGAACTCATGGCATCAGCAGTGTTGTATGCTTTGAATTCGTAAGTTGCATCTTTAGTTTTGTTAGGTTTGAATGTTCCTTTCTCAATAAAAGCAGAAGCACATTCATCTTGTAGCAATGTATCTCTATCATCATCTTCTAAATAGAACAATACATAAACACGACGGTTAAGTTCTCTATCGTCATATTTTTGCTCTTTCTCACCATAGAAGAACAATTCTGTTTTCTCTTGATAGGCATCTCCCAATGTTTTTACATATTCAAAAGCAGAATTAGCACGACGCTCTGATAAACCCATATTGTAATTATCAGATCCCAAATCACACGTGTGTCCAGCAACACGTACTTTAAGAATTCTTTCTTTGTTTTTTTCAAAAGCAGCGTCTATAGCTTCTTTACTTTCATCTTGAAGTGTCGCTCTATCTAGTTTGAAGTACACTTCCATACTATCCTTAATTGCTTCTTCTTGTGCCTGTGAAGCATAAGCACAGCAGAATAAAAGGAGAAATCCCAAGAATATTTTTTTCATTTCGGCAGTTTTTGTTGTTTATATTAAAATTCGGCAATTAATTTAATGTTAGTAAGTAAATCCCCAAAAAGTTATCCACAACATAAAAAATTTACTTGACAAATCCACCAAGCTAGATAGGGAACTTTGGAAGATACGATAAACAGTAAATTATCTTATGGGTTGGAGAACTATTGCAAAATTTATTTAGTAGTTATACTGATTTGAAATGTAAAGCCTCTGCGCTCAAATTAGTATACTTCTTAACATTCATTTAAGGGTTACAGAAGTGCAAAGCTATTCATTGCCTCGCAAATATCCATAAAAGTTATGATTTATCGAATAAAAAAAGTTAGTTTCCTTTAGAAAAAGGACTATTCGATACTTTATTATACAAAAAAGCACCAACTATTGTAGTAATAGTGGGTACTTTAATAATAAAACATCTTAAATAATCTTCTTAAGTAGTCTTAAAACTTCAAATTGATATTAAGGGCTGGCATGATTGGCAGTTGGTTTATCCGACGGTATTCTATACGATCGAAGTAGAAAATATTGGCCCGATCATAAGCATTGGTCACACTAGCGGCAATCGTTAATTTGCTATGTCCAATCAAGTCTAAGGTATACTTCAAGGATAAATCTAAACGATGGTAGAAAGGCAAGCGTCCCAAATTGATTTGTTCTTCGTAGATTACGCCCAAATTGGTATTGGGTGCTGTATTGTCTGTGAGATAATTAGTACCAATTCCGTCCAAGAAAGTTTGATTGGCATAAAAACCTTGTGTGCGTATAAATGGAAATCCTGATCCCATATTCCAACGAACACCAATTTCAAACGGATACATGGTTCTATCTTCTATATTCTCCCTAGGCGTTTCTTTCAACTTGCCAATTCTAAACTGATAAGAGCCTACAAAGTTGACATTGTGACGGCGATCAAAACTCGCAAAAAACTCCTGCAACCCATCATTCCTTGTCACATATCCCAAGGAATAAGAAGCATATAAATACAGTTGTTTATTATCATAAGTAGCCGAAAAATCCAATCCATAAGCATCACCTGTTTCCGCTAAATAATTACGAGATTGTCTATCATCTACTGTTCTATTTCTATTGAGGGAAATAATTTGAGGAAAATACTTGTAATAAGGCTCTATATTGAGCGTTAGGTTGCGGACTACATCTACCTCAAAACCTCCAATGGCGTGAATAGAGGTTTGCAAACGACTGCGTGTTGGTTCATAAAAACGATCGCCATTGCTATTGGTTTGCAAACGATACACGACATTATCTGGCCCTCCCAAAAAGCCTACAAACAAATTGACCACATCACGTTCGTCTACTGAGGAAATCAAGTTTTGAGAATACATTCCCCCTGCTGCCTTAAAGCGTAAAAAGTCGGTAATATTCCATTTGAATCCCAAACGTGGCTCTAGAGCCACTTCTCCCAAAGAAGCATAAGCATGTAAACGCACACTAGGCTCAATCACAACGGTACCAAAACGCCCTTTGAAATGGGCAAACATAGCTGCTTCAAAGTTGGTTTGTGGCCCATTGCCACTTCCTTGCACAATAGTATTACTACCTCTGCTATATTCAAAGGCTGTTGCAATACTATTCAATTCTACCCCAAAACTCACTACTCTAGATTTTGGCAAGTAGTAATTTACATTAAGGTTTGCATTAAAATTGCCCACATCACTGCGGCGGATTTTGCTGCTGTTGCCTTGTTCCTGAAAATCAGAACTATAAACCGAATAGGCAATTACACCATTTAATGCCAATTGTGCGCCATTGGGTACAATTCTAAAATCCAATCCTCCACCACCAGCATTCCAATCATAAGCTGCCAAGCCTACAAAATCTACATCATCATAATGATAAAAACCAAATAGATTAACACGGCTACCATTGCCTGTACTAAAGGACAACTTTCCGTGTAAATCAGTAAAGTTATAGGGCAATACCCCTTGGTCATTGGCATAACTGTACAACAATGGGGAAACTTCTCGCAGATAAGAGTGCTTGATGGTTGCCAAGAACGATACACTAGAACCATTCTCTTGCAATGGCACCAAGGGGCCTTCAAACAATCCCTTTACCACAAAAGGATTGGCATTGACCATGCCTGCAAAACGTTTTTTATTGCCTTCTCTTGTCTTAATATCCACTACTGCTGAGGAACGTCCACCATATTTGGCACTAAAACCACCTGTATATACATCGGCACTACGAATCGTTTCGGTCTCAAAAACAGAGAAAAAACCAATAGAGTGAAAGGCATTGAACAAGGTCATTCCATCTAGTAAGATGCGGTTTTGAACGGGCGCACCACCCCTAATGTAGAGTTGGCCGCCTTGATCGCCTGTAGAGACAATGCCTGGAATAACTTGTAAGTATTGAGCAAAATCGGCCTCTCCCCCTGCTGCGGGAATGCGCTTGATGTCCTTGGGCGTAATGCGTACTACCGAAACTTGCACATCATTTTGAGCAGCGGTTCTATCTGCATCTACTTCTACTGTAGGGCCTCCCACTACCGTTTCTTTCATAAATACAGTTTGGTTAATCATTTTGTTACCAATAGTAACATCTACTGCAACAGAATCATAACCCAAAAACTTAATGACTAAGGTGTAATCCCCCGGCGGCACTCCATTGATGGAGTAATCTCCATTAATATCTGTGGCAGCGCCATAATCTAATGACAAATAAGCCAAAGCCCCAATCATAGGCTCTCCTGTTGCTTCATCATACACTGTTCCACGAACCCCTCCTTTTTTTTGAGCTTGAGCATACTGACTAAACAAAAAGAAAGTCATGAATAACAGACCTAATAACGATGTTTTCATTGTTGAAAATAAACTTCTTTGAGGATTGTTTTTATGAGTCATAATGAAAAACAATACCTAAGGTAAAAGAATGGTTAATCATGAGAGGAGTTCTTATGCTCCTCTTTGAGATTGGATGTGGGGAACAATCATTAGTGAAGGTAGGATTTTTTGGGTAGTTTGTAAATTTATAGCGCACTAATCTTTGCCTTTGAGTGTCCGTTCATAAGCTTTAACCCATGCCTTGCGGCGTTTTTTATCAATCTTTTCTTGTTCTTCTATTAATAGAACTTCCTTGTAATACAGGTATTGTTGGGTGACTCTATCATACAATTCTACTTCTTTCCATACAATTTCTACAGGCGTATACCAATAGGGTTTTATACCTTGCATAAATCTAGTAGAGCCATCAAACTCATGCAACCAAATAAAATTTTCGGCTTCATTATTCTTATTAATAAGCGTGAATAAAGGAAACTGCTGGTTGGTATTGAATTGATATAACAGACCTACACTGCTCTTGTTCTCAATCTTAATTTCCTCTAGTTGATTGGCTGCCAAGCCCTTGGCCACTTGCCTAAAACTGCCACAAGCTCTTGTCAACTCTTGCTCCATATACTGCGCCAAGGCCAACATGCTGCTATCATTGTCTAGACTTGCCCCATGCTCTCGCATCACTCCCGAAAAATTCACATACAATCCTTCCTCCAAACAACTATCTACCAATACAGTAGCACCTGTTCCTTGCAGTTCTTCCAAGGAGCGTGCAGACAGACAAGCACAAGCTCTACTTAGTGCCTCTTTGGTAGCTTTTTGGGCCTGTACCACAGCGACCAACTGCAACAATATGACTAGTGTTAAACAAAAACGCATCATAAAAGCAAGAATTCTCAAGCATTGATTCTAAAAATAAACTTTACCCATCAGTTTTTAATGGGGTACTTTTGTTTTTCAAATAAAATATTAAGTAAATTGAATTTTAGTGCAAAAATAACAATGGCAAAATAAACTACAGATGGCAAGATAATTCCCTGTATCTTCACTTTATGTAAAATTGAACCTAAAACACACCCAACTGATGTTTTATTTTCACTATTATAATTTAGACCTAATTTAATGAAACAATTATTACTATTATTCACAAATTGTTGTATTGCACTCTCCTTGTCGGCTCAACAACAAACTTTTACTAAAGCACAAATAAAAGAGATTAATCAATTTATCAAAAATGTATCTGGGGTTTACAATAACCAAGCACAAGCAGATACAACAAAAAGCCCCCTTCTGAGATTATCTGAAATCCGAACCTTTCGCATCTGGACACATAAAAAAAAGCAATACTGGCTGTCCATAGGTTGGTATCAACCAGGGGTGCCAGAACAACCCATGGGCGAAAAGATATTTCATATCAGAGCCTTTGAAGAAGATAAATTTGTAGTGGATTGTTATTCTTGGAAAGATCCATCCAATAAAGCTCTTTTATTACAATGGCGCAAAAAGCACCCCTACAAAAAACAAAATAAAAATGCCTTGGAGCATGATGGTTGCACCAATTACTTGGTTAAAACAGAACAGGGCAACTACGAACTCCGAACATTAGAAGGCGATATTTGCAATTTTAGGAGTCCATCGGCTCCATTCAATGGACTGTTTTTTCATTTTATTTTTGGTGCCAAAGGAAAAACCATGAACATCCATGATATAAACTATAAAAATAAGCAGGTGGTTTTTCATTACATAGATAATCCTATGCGTATGGTCAAAATTAAATAAACAGGTTTAAAATTAGTGTTTTGGCAATATATCATACCTAATCTGCCCATCCTTGGCAAAAAAAATCTCTTGTGGCAAAAATAGACCAACTATATTTGTATCATGTTAAGGTTGTTGATACAACTTCATGATAAAGTTAGTATTGGCATCTGCTTTACAGTATAGCTCTTAGGAAAATTTTATTTGATATTCGGTCTCATCTATCATTTCGTTTTTAGCAATCCCTTTTTTTTCCTTTGTTTACAACAGCAGTTCCTGTATTAGCAGATGCCTAATTTCTTACTAACGCCCAAATAAAGACTAGCACACTTAGGCATAATGTGATGCTTTCCCCCGATGCGCTCGCCTGAGGTTAATAACTCAAGCGGCGCATCTTTTTTTGTCCTTTCTCTCCTTCATACCAATACGGAACCAATTGTTGTTTTTAGGTTTTTAATAATAGAATCATCTGCAAACAAGATTTTAGCCGTATCTTGTCACAAATACGCCCTCCTGTTTAGCCATTGTTGAAAGCAGCAATATTCGTTATTTTATCCTTAAGAACTTATTTGGTTTATGTTTTACAAGTTTACAGCTCCCATATTAGAGTTTAACAATCCTGTTTTATACGCCATTCCGTTTTTTGTATTACTCTTGGGATTAGAATGCTATCTCAATTATAAGGAACGTACAGAGCATTATAATTGGAAAGATTCTGCAGCAAGTATCAGTATGGGCTTGGGTTCTATATTTATAGACTTATTGAGCAAGTCCATTGCTTTTTGGTGTTTTTTTTATTTGTATAATAATTATGGACTCTTCAAAGAAGCACTCTCTTATACCCTATTAGGCTGGATATTGTTATTCTTTTTGGATGATTTTACCTTTTATTGGCACCATCGTCTATCCCACCAGATTCGATTATTGTGGGCGGCTCATGTCAATCATCATTCTTCGGTGTATTACAATCTGAGTACCGCCCTAAGACAGAGCTGGTCAGAACTATTTTACAAGTATTGGTGGTATTTGTGGCTCCCCTTGTTGGGTTTTCCGCCCTTGATGATTCTAACCCAAATCTCCATCAATCTCATTTACCAATTTTGGATACACACCAAACGAATAGAACGTTTTCCAAGTTGGTTTGAATTTGTATTTAATACACCAGCCCACCATCGGGTGCATCATGCCAAGAATGTGCGTTACTTGGATAAAAACCATGCGGGTATTCTAATTATTTGGGATCGTATGTTTGGTACTTTTGAATTGGAAGATCCCAATGACCCTGTAGAATTTGGCATTACCACCAATATCAACACCTACAATCCTCTACACATTGCCACCCATGAATTTGCCAATTTGGCAAAAGACATTAAGCGCGCGCCCACTTGGAAGGATAAACTAGGCTACTTGTTTCTGCCCCCCGGTTGGAGCCACGATGGCAGCACCCAAACTGCCGCAGAAATGCGCCAACAAAATGCCCCTAATTTTATCCACTCAGAAGCAAACAAAACATGAATCCTTTAATTTTGACCTCCACTTGGGGCGAGTTCTTAGTACAAGTAGTCAAAAGTCCTCAAAACTATGTCTTTTGGCTGATTATCTTTCTGGTCGTGCTCTTTATGCTCTCTAGGTTGCGTAATATCATGGAAGAACGTGGGGTAAACCGAGCTATCTATATTTCACGTGGTTTTGTGGGTACCTTTATTGCCTTTGTGGTCACCCCCATTGTTTTTTATATCATGCTCAATATAGTAGCCATGGTACATGGTGTGAATACCATTGATATAGGTTTTTTGGCCAAGTGGTTGGCACTCACCGTCACTTCTTATTGGTGGTTGCTCAAGTGCTTTTTTGGAGCGGTGGATGTTGTCAATGCCGAGCAATTGTATAGTTTGGATGCGGTCGTTAGAATTTTGTGGATACTACTGCCTTTTTCTTTCATTTGGTTGCGTGTATCTAGTACTCGTATTGGAAAATTATTTTTGATACCCATTATTATTGGTACGCTTGTTATTACCCGTTACAAAACAGCACCGCCTACGTTTATTACCGAAAGTGAAGGGATATTGGAGCGTATACCCGGTCTAAAATGGCTGAAAGCTAGTGAAGAGAATCCTATTGGTGAAGGACAAGCTATACTAGATGCCAACAAACGCCGAATGGCAGCTCTTGGGCTTGTTATATTAATTATAATAGGCTTTAGCTTAGGTTTTCAAGAACAACGACGGGTTATTGGTTTGCTCTTGGCTCTTATTGGTATAATGGGGCTGATACTATTTGCACCCAATGAAAATAAAAAAACAATCCCCGATGAACATCATGAAGATTATCATGTCAATGTAGATAGCTTGGTCATGCTTATGGATAGCATTCAGGCGGTGAATCCTGAAAATTTAGAAATTTACTACCTTAGCAAAAAAGTTTCGGCCGCCTATGAGGCTCGTATGGTTGTAGGCGAAATTACCCGCTTTCCAGAGGAACTTTGTGAACGATACAATTCTTATTTTTACGATCAATGCAAGCAGTAACAATTTTAGTTGGTAGGCTATCGTTTTTTTTGTATTATCAGCATTGGGACATTGCCCACAAAACAATCATGAAGTATTATTCCATGTCATCTTGTAAACTCCATTCATGGGTAGAAAACCTTTAGACAAAGAACGTGTAGATGATCCAAGTATTAAGGATGCTTGGATTAAAGAATTATCAGTCCTTTACCTGCAACATGGTTTAGGAAAATTTACAATGGACAAAATCTCCAAGAAGCTGGCCATTAGCAAAGCAACCCTCTACAAATACTTCTCCTCCAAGGAAGAAATCATTGATGCAGTGGTACAATACAAAACTCAAGAGATTGTTGCCTTTGAAGAACTGCTGGCAGATGATAACATTGACTTTACTGCTCGTTTCTTTGACATCATCAAGACTGCTTCTATTCTATTAGCAGAAATATCAGGCCAATTCTTGCACGATACCAAACTCAAACATCCAGAATTGTTTGACAAAATGAATGCCTTTAGTGACCGAGCTTTGTATGCCGCCGAAAAATTCTACCAACAGGGTATTGAAACAGGTGTGTTAAAAGATTTAGACCCCAAAATTCTTGCCCTTACCGACAAAATGTTCATTCAAGCGGTCTCCAACCCCAAATTTCTCAAAGAACACAGCATTTCTATCAAAGAAGCCTTTGACCACTATTTCTTGATGAAAAGCAATGGCATTTTCAAATAAATCTGCTTGCTCTTTGATAATAGCTTGCTTTTTGAATTCTATCACATTTTTTTAAACTTTAAATAAAAGTTTAAAAAAATCATCCCCACATACAAGCTGCTGATGGTTTAACCAATCCTAGCTCTTAATTCTCAACTATTTAATAATTCTGCTGTTTTAATTTAAAAAATACAAAATCGTCTTTTGTCTTTTTTGAATTTGCATACCAATACAAATCCCCCTTCAGATGGAAGTAGCTATAATAGATTGTGGCACCAACACCTTTACCCTCAATCTTTTTGAAATAAATAAAGAACGAAAGTTTAAACGAATTGGCAAAAGCCGCCACTATGTAGAATTGGCTGCCGAGGGGGTCGATAGCATTGGTCCCAAGGCATTCCAAAGAGGCGTAAAGGCATTCAGAGCCTTTCGTGTTTTTTTAGAAAAACACCCCGAAGCACAAGTACATGCCTTGGGTACAGCCGCCTTACGCAAAGCCTCCAATAGTGATGCCTTGGTGCAAGCTGCCTATGAAGCTTCTAATATTAAAATCAATATTATTTCGGGCGAGCAGGAGGCCGATTATATCTATCAAGGGGTCAGTTATGCCGCCCCCTTGTCCGAAAAACCTTCGCTCATTATGGATATTGGCGGTGGCAGTGTAGAATTGATTATTGGTAATAAAAATACCATTTACTGGTCCAAGAGCTATCCTGTAGGCGTGGCTGTTTTGTACGAATATTTTCAGAAAAGCGACCCCATCAATGCACAAGACAAAGCAGCCCTCCAAGCGCATTTGCAAGCAACACTAGCCGATTTTTTGGTGGTTTTGGAGCAATACGATATAGAGCATTTTATTGGCTCTTCGGGTTCTTTTAATATGCTTCAACGATTGGCTGGCACCCGTGCCAAAGACCGCTCCCACTCTTTTATCAAGCGCAAGGATTTTGAAACCGTCACACAAGAATTGGTACAAAGCAACTATGAGGAGCGTCTGAAAATACCCAATCTCAAAACCAAACGTGCCAAGTTGAGTGTGATGTCTGCCCTCCTGATTGATTTTGTGCAACAACACCTCGATAATGACGAAATGATTGTTTCGGAACACGCAATGCGTGAAGGGCTTTTGTTGCAATTATTAGAATAGACTTCCAACAGAAGTTTATAAGATTGTGTACTTTCGCAAAAAAAGTAATTGACCACTTCAAATAATTGCTATGAAAGTTTGTGTATACGCGGCTTCAAGCCCCAATATTGATGCTATTTATTTTGAGGCCACCCACCAATTGGCCCAACATCTGGTAGCGGCCCAAGTATCGGTGGTTTATGGTGGTGGTGCTACGGGCCTCATGGGCCAATTGGCCGATACAGTGCTGGCAGAAGGTGGCCAAATCAAAGGCATTATGCCCGAATTTATGAATGAAGTAGAATGGGGCCACCCCAAGGTAACGGAATTTGAATACACCAAAACCATGCACCAACGCAAGGCCAAGTTCTTAGAAGGAATTGATGCCATTATCACCCTGCCCGGTGGCACAGGCACCCTAGAGGAATTGCTAGAGGTTATCACGCTCAAACGCTTGGGCATCCTAGATTATCCCATTGTCATTCTAAATACCCAAGGCTATTACGATCCGCTCCAAACCATGCTGGAACGCTGTATTGACCAAAAATTCTTGCAAGATAAACACGCTCAAATGTGGCAATTTGTCCATACGCCCGAAGAAGTGCTGCCCGCTATACAAAACTCCCCTACTTGGACAGGTGGGGCGATTGATTTTGGGAAGTAGTGAGGCTACTGATAATTAAACGTTATTACAGAGGGTGAGAATAATATTCATTTATTGGGTACAAAATCTTTCCCAAGCCTTTTGACCTAAATCATTATCTAGTGTTTTGGCTTTTTTTAATAGCCAACAACCATTTTCTTTATCATTCATTTCTTTTACCAATATAGAACCTTTATCTACAAGAGCTTTGATATTTACAGAATCTATCTGAATGACTTTATCTAATTCCTTTATAGTTAATTGGTATTCTCCTCTTCCATAATAAATTGCTGCTTTACCAAAATAAGAAGGCAGGTGTGCTGTATCTTTTTCTAGTGCTTTGTTAAGATACGCCATTGCAGTTTTTTCCTCCCCTTGTTCATGTAATATCAACCCTTTGTAATGATAAGCTTTGGCAAAATTAGAATCTAATGCTATAGCTTTGTCTAATTCCTTTGTAGCATTGAAAAAATCCGTAACAGTATCTTGATCCAGTCTTGCCAAATCTATAGCCTTTCTTAGATGATTCCATGCTTTTTCTTCGTTCGTTGATTCAGGCGTTAATTCAGCAAGTGTGGTATCAACAGAATTGCCATATTCGGACTCAGGTTCTAGGGCATGGCCTATGCAGCTGCTGTAGATAAAAACAGGTAAGCAAATGAGTAAATATATGTATCGTAATTTTATGGGCATTCTACAATAGGTTTTGAAGGGGAAATAATTTTTTGTTCTACTGTACTGGTCGTTGTGGTGGTAACTCTACTAGTTGGACTAAATTGGGTTTGCCTTGTCGCATTGTGAAGATATAACAAGCTCTACTTTTAGCTTCTTTTGATTGATTACGCTTTTTTTTGTTCTCAACTAAAAGCTCTGCAATTTGAAAGGAACTCTCTAATCGTTTGAATTGATTTTGTTCTTCCTCAGATACATTATTATCCTGTTCAAGAAGTTTTTTATACTTCTTGAATGTTTTTTTTATATTTCGCAATTTCAGCTTCTATCTTTTCTAAATTCTCCATATTTATTTTTTATGTAATATTTTTTCAAATGTAATATTAAAAAAAAAAACAAATTACTCTGTGAGTCGTCTTACTTTTGTGTTATCATTTATTTCAACCAACACACTTTTTCACAAAAAAAAGCACAAAATCCACCAACTATTAATACTTTATATGTATTTTTAATGACGACCAAAAACCTTGTTTTACAAGCAATTTTCCTGCAATCTAACTATCACTAACTTATGGCCAAGCTAAGAGCATCCAAACTACACGAAGAAGAAGAGGAATTATTAGACAAACTTTCTGTCAATTACATGGAAGATGAGGTCGACCAAGACGAAGTGATGGGGATCAATGCGGCGTTGGAACGAGAACGAGAACAGGAGGAGGATCAGCAACGCCAAAAAGAGCTGGACGAACAACAGGATGATTTGTTGGATTGGCAAGAACAAGAGGAAGAAACAGAAGCCAATAACAAAGGGGTTTCTCTGCCCCCAGCCCTTGCCAAGCGTGATCCCAAGAAAGATAAAGACCCTTTGGAGGGCGAAGATTTGGGCTTGGAGGAACACGATTTTCTATTATCACGCAAAGTACGAGAAATAGATTTGGATATTCACAACGAAATCATGCAAGAGAGCCTATTGGGTTCTAATATCCGCAAACCCAGAGATTTTTTGAGCATTTTTACCCGTGGCAAGAGCAGCAATGATGCCCCCAAACTGGATATGACCGATGCTATTGAGAACAATACCTTGGTTCAAAAAGAACTAGCTGCCAAACAAATCTTAGAGAATTATCATTCTCGTGATAACAAAGAAAAATACAACAGCTTAAACATTCTCAAGGAATTGGGCTTGGATGAAGATACCATCAAGGAAATCAAAAGCAACAAAAAGGCCAGTGATGACGATGACTTGGTAGAGTTGCTCAAGCAACTATTATAAATTGTTGATATTCCTCTACTTCTACTGACCAATTCTCTGTTGAATAGACATTTTTTTTGTACTTTAGCGGCCTCGTTTATTCCATCATAAGGAAAAGCTAAACAACTTCACTGAAGCACTTTTATGTCTGATACTCCTTTGCCAATTGAAGAAAAAGAGATGTCTTTTGTAGAGCATCTTGAAGAATTGCGGGTGCATATAATTCGTATGGTCATTAGCATTTTGTTAGCTGCTGTATTTGTATTTTTTGCTACGCGCTCTATTTTCAAAATCGTCATTTTTGGCCCTCTACAAAATGATTTTTTAACCTATCAATTGCTTTGCAAGCTCTCCAACTGGTTGGGCTTGGGAGATAGTATGTGCTATGAGCCAGCAGTGGCCAACTTGATAACACTAGAAATGGGCGAAGCCTTCTTGTTGCATATCAAAGTCTGTATTTTTGGAGGAATGATTCTTGCTTTTCCTTACTTATTGTGGGAGTTTTGGCGGTTTATCAAACCGGGGCTTTACCCCGAAGAGCGCAAAGCAGCCAACAGTGTAGTGGCTGTGGGTAGTATTCTATTTTTGCTCGGTATTAGTTTTGGGTATTTTATATTGTCGCCTTTTGCCATCAACTTCTTATTGGGTTATGAATTGCCCATGATTAATGAAGCCTCTAATGGCAATCTCATTAAGGCAACCTCCATGATTAATTACATGATTATGTTTACTGTGCCAGTAGGTATTATATTTGAGTTGCCTATTATTGTCTATTATTTGGCCAAGATGGGCTTGGTAACCGATACCTTTATGCGTACTTATCGCCGTCATGCCATTGTAGGGATTCTAATCATTGCTGCTTTTGTAACGCCTCCCGATGTAATGACCCAAATCATTATTGGCATTCCTATTTACTTGTTGTACGAGTTGAGCATTGGCATTGCTGCCAAGCAAACCCAAAAACGCGAAGCGGAATTATAAGTAGATAGAAAATAGAACACCGTTAGAACCACTGCTATGAGCTTGTCCCAAACAGAAGAAAATTACCTCAAGGCTATTTTTAAGATCTCTGGTAGAGAAGATGCCCTTGTATCTACTAGTGCCATTGCCGAGGAAATGAACACGGCTGCTGCTTCTGTTACAGATATGCTCAAACGGCTCACCGAAAAAAAATATGTCTTGTACGTCAAGTACAAGGGGGCTAGACTAAGTCCAGAGGGCAAAGCGGTAGCCATTGACCTATTGCGTAAACATCGCCTTTGGGAAACCTTTATGGTCGAGAAACTTAATTTTTCGTGGGATGAGGTGCATGAAGTAGCCGAACAATTGGAACACATACAATCGCCCAAACTAATTGAACAATTGGAGCGTTTTCTGGGCTATCCCAAAGTAGATCCTCACGGTGATCCCATTCCCGACCGGCACGGCAATTTTGAACATCGTTCGCCCACTTCCATCGCCAATTTAAAAAAAGGGCAAAGTGCCACCATTGTAGCCGTTCAGGAAGATTCTAGTGCCTTTTTGCGCTATTTGGAGCAATGCGAACTCATACTAGGGGCGCACATTGAGATTCTGGATATTTACGATTATGACCAATCTCGTCAAATTCGTATCAATGGACAAAAGGTACACACCATTACCCAAATAGTGGCTCAAAATCTCTACATCAAAGCCAGTGATGTGCTTTAGGTATTAGCACAAAAAAAACATCTTACTGCACGAGGCAATAAGATGTTTTATACACGTAGAATAAGGTCTATTCTAGTGACCTCCTTCTGTTGGTTCTTCTGTTGCTTCAGTAGTTCCTTCAGCATCGCCTTCACCTTCTGTTGCTGGTGCAGGCTCTTCAGTTGCAGGCTCTTCAGCGGCTGGTGCTGGTTCTTCTGCTGCTGGAGCAGGCTCTTCTGCTGCTGGTGCTGGTTCTTCTGTTGCTGGTTCTTCTGCTGCTGGAGCAGAGTCTCCACAACTTACAGTTAGGAAAGATAAAGTAAGTGCCAAAAATAAGATTGTTAGCGTTTTCATAATTATATAATTAAAAGAGTTAGAAAGATTCAATGGCATCAAAGCCATTTATAAATGTATACAAGTTTTTATTCTCGTTTGGTGATTGGTATTACTCAGGACAATTTGCCGTGCGCTCCAATAGTTCATTTTGTGCATCCGAACGTTCTTTGTCTGTAGCAGATGGCCCTAGCAAGTTTGCAACATATTCGGTACTACTAGCTGCTCCCATACAAGTGCGAACGCGCTCTATATCAACCGTTCCGTCTTCTTGTTTAGCTTCTTTTTTACAATCACAAACCTGCTTAACAATAGCGTCTGTAATTTTACTAGCTCCACCTTCTTCTTTGGGAGTTGAAGTTGTTCCCTCCTCTGTTGTTGTTTCAGAGGCACTATTCTCTTGAATAGTAGATGTTGTTTCCCCCTCTTGACCCCCATTCTCAGGTGCGCCGCAACTGTACCAGCAGCAAGCTACTAGTACCAATAAGAAATAAATTCCTTTTTTCATGATTGTAATATAAGCATTTGAAATATTCTGTAGCAAATATTGGTCATTATAATAACAATCGTAATAGATTGCCATATACCTACCTGATGTATAATTTTAATTATACCACTAGTTTAAAAAGATTATTTATAATAATGCCACTTGCTACTAAAAAACTTTATTGTTAGAACACGTTATTAATAGGTAATAGGAGTTGTTAAACTTTTACTTTAAATTGTGTGCTCTTATTAGTAAGAAAATCAAAAATAATAAGGATAGTAATAGGCTGGTTAGTTTTTTAGTATTTTTTTGAACGTTTCTTTAGTAATTTTTGCTTTATAACTGTTCTGATTGATTTTTCTGCTTATATTTTTGTGGTAATAATCTTGTTTTTAATTACAAACATCTGCCACGCCATCATCTTTTATTTTTCTTTGTAAAAAGACACAACTAACTAATGGACATAAAAAAACACATTGAAATTTTTAACAAAAAAGCTAAATTTGAATACAGTTTTCTATTTACAATAGAGGCGGGAATTGTATTGCAAGGCACCGAAATCAAATCTATTCGTGCAGGCAAGGCAAATCTCAGTGATTCGTACTGTGTAATCAAAGCAGGGGAATTATTTGTAAATAATTTGCACATTTCAGAATACAAATACGGCACTTACAACAATCATATCCCCAAACGGCCACGCAAATTATTGGTGACAAAACTAGAATTACGCAAATTCAAAAACAAAGTCAAAGAACAAGGCTACTCTATTGTTCCCTATCGTTTGTTTATCTCTGAACGTGGATTTGCCAAACTAGAAATAGCGCTAGCCAAAGGTAAAAAGAGTTATGACAAACGCGAATCTATGAAAGAACGCGACAACAAGCGAACCTTAGACCGTGCTCGAAAAAATTATCAATAAGAAGTTATTTATGCTATGAAATATTGGCTCTATCCTGTCCTTTGTTTGGTTGTATCTTTTGTTGTTAATGCCTGCCAAACATCTGTACAAGCAGATGATAGAAACAACTCCCCCCTGCCCATTGATAGTAGCTTGCTCCTAGCTCCTCCTGCTCCTCCAATTGATAGTTTCTCGCCACCAGCTGCCCCATCGGCCGCCGAGATTGATTCTATCTTGCGTGGACACGATACGGCTTGGGTCAATATTGAGGATTTATCCACAGAAATAGTATTGGATTTGCGTTATGCAACCACCAATAATTTTATGGAATTGCAAATCTATGACTGCCCCAAATGCTTAATGCGTCTGGCCACTGCCAAAGCACTCCTAAAAGCACAAACCGAGCTTCGGAAACAGGGGCTAGGTTTTAAAATGTTTGATTGTTATCGCCCACAAAGTGCCCAATACAAACTTTGGCAAAAAGTCCCCGACAGACGCTATGTAGCTCCACCATCTAGGGGTTCTATGCACAGCCGAGGCGGTGCGCTCGATTTGACACTGATTGACTTAGAGCACCAACAACAACTGGATATGGGTACCCACTACGATTATTTTGGTCCCAAAGCCTACTGGGTCAACAAAGATTTGCCTCAATCTGTCTTAGATAATCGTCAATTGCTTCGTAGCACGCTCGAAAAACACGGCTTCAAAACGGTGACCACCGAATGGTGGCATTTTAACTACAGACGTGCTTGGTTCTCGCTCTCCAACAAACAATGGTCTTGTGATTAGAACGATTGTGACAACCAAATTTTCATTTAATCGAAGTGTTAAACATTTGTGAATAAGTTTTTGAGGCCAACTTTTAGGAACTCTTTTTGCACTATCATGCTTGTGGAGTGGCTCAAAAACTGTATTTTGAAGGCTTCTATACAACTTTCACGTATTTCTAATCGTTCCATTTAGGAACTCTTCAGAAGTGTCAGCCCTTTTGTTTTTTGATAGTAGTTGTTGCCAAGCAACTTTTAATAGCTCAATTTATGATGAAACGATTACTTTTATTTTCTTTCCTACTTTTAATTCTTGGTTCAATAGCCGAAGAAGTTGCTGCTCAATCGGATAGCATTCCTCCTCGTCCACTAACCAAACGAGAACGGGACTATTTGGCCTATCAAGACTATGTTGCAACTGTCAATCGGGTCAGTAAAATGTCTAGGGAAGAGAAAAACACCATGAATGAGTGTCCCTTGCACAACTCTAACAAAGAAATGCCCCTGAGCGATAACTACCGTGCCAATGCCTCTGACTACACCACTTGCTATGAATATCCCTTTGCTTATCAACTCAATTACCGACGATACTGTAGAACATGCACCCGAATTATGGCCAAGGAATATGGTTCTCAAATGCCTAAGATTTCGCGGGCCTCGGCCGCTACCTTTGAGCGTTGTTCTGTACACAATGTACAGTTGAAAGGAAATCCAGACTATGATCGTATACAGTACGAACGCAACCCAGCAGCAGAAACACCCCATGCCAAGCAATATCTATTCAAATATTACTGCAAGTCTTGTACAAAAATTGTTAAAGCACAGGAATAACCTTACCTTAGATAATTCAAGCTATACAAAATTTACCTTGAGAGTCCTTATTTCCAGCTCTCTTTATATTTAATAACGAACAACTTCAATCATACAAAAACAATACAATCAATGACTATAAAACGACTATTACTATTGTGCTTGTTGGTTACAATGACATTATTAGGCACCACCAACCAAGCTTCGGCACAAAAAGAAAAAAAGGAAAAAGAACCCAAAAAGGTTAAGGTAGCCAAAGGAAGCGGCAACTCTGTAGCGGCCATTATGGTACAATTGAGCAGTACCACCAGAGAAGAAAAAAATACAATGGATCGCTGCCCCTTGCACAACCGACACATGAGCCTAAGCGATAATTATCGTGCTGATGCCTCTGATTATACCCCCGGTGAGGAGTACCCTTTTGCCTATCAGCTCAATTATCGTCGTTATTGCAATGTGTGTACACGCATCATGGCCAAGGAAGCCAAGGCTTTTGAGGAAGAAGACAAAGAAGCTAACAAGGAAAAGGCGACCTTTGAACGTTGTGAATTGCACGCTACAGCCCTCAAAGGCAACCCTGACCACAGCAAAAACGATTACGAAAAAAATCCGTCGCCAGAAATGCCTCATGCCAAGCAATATTTGTTCAAGAATTATTGTAAAGTATGCACCAAAGTATACAAGATTAAGAACCCATAAGAAACTTGCTTGTACAAATTACTCCTAACAGAACACGACAATACACACTATGAATACGGTTATCATTCTGGTACTCCTTGCCATTGTAGTTGGCCTTTACTTCTTGGCCAAGTTCTTACGCAATGTACAACCTACAGGAGATGAAGTTGAAGACGATTTGGTGACGCTCAAAAAAAGCGTGGCACAGTTCAAGGGGGGCTTTATGCCTTGGACAGAAGAAATGTCGCCCAAGCAAATGGAAGAAATCATGGATAAAGATCAAAAACACTCTGGTAGTGGGGTATTCTTATCCAATACAGGCGATCCTATTTTTGCCTACGCTTTTCGCAAATACATAGGGCCGGGCCGTAATGCTGTACTCTACATTCTTTCTATGGATCACGAGTATATTTTTAGAATTACCAACAAAGGTACAGAAGTGACGGTAGATGATGTCAAACAAGGCTTGATTAGAGAAAATGGGGTCTTTTATGATGTCCGAAATGACGAAGTAGCCAAACTGAAAAGACATGGTGCTAGTAGTATCAACAAAATATTTATTGGAGAAGAGGAGGTCGCCAAAATTGCCCTGCCCGATGCGATTGCACACAAGGCCGTAGAAGTAACCAAAATAGATTTAAGTCCGCTAGAGCAAGAACGAGTACGCACCATCGCTATTTATGACTTGATAGAAAATATGATTAAGGACTAAATCATTGCGCTCTACCCAATACCAAAGCAGCTATGAAGGACACACCTTCATAGCTGCTTATTTTTTATGACAATAAATAATAAAATTTCTATTCACTAAGAACTGTAGCCAATTCGTCCAATGCTTGTGTGAGTGCAATCCCAAACTCTAAGATCATTTGTAATTGTTGTTGGCGTGCTGCCGTATCGGGCAACCAAGCCCACTGCACATACAGACGCTGACGTTCGAGCACCAATTCTACTGCATCCAACAATTGGAATACCGATAAATAAGAAGGAATAGTCTGCAATAAGTCTTCTGCTAAAGCTGGTTGATTGCTTTGCAAATGCCAAGGTTG
The DNA here is from genome assembly GCA_964445645.1 of uncultured Aureispira sp. Lineage (GTDB taxonomy): Bacteria > Bacteroidota > Bacteroidia > Chitinophagales > Saprospiraceae > Aureispira. The sequence goes on from CAYULH010000009.1 coordinate 45,248, forward strand.
CCAAACAGGATTTTTTGACAAAGGGCTACAATCTAACCGTTTTTTTTGCACTTGTTTTTGGTCAGGATGTTGAGCCAATATAGACAACCAATGGGGGTTTTCACAAGCTACAATCAATTCTGTTTTTTGTACACGCATTTTCTCCTTCAAGGCATTTTCATAAAAACTGAGTGTTATTCCATTCCCTTGAGCAATATAACTGTAAGCATGTTGGTACTTACCATCCTGTTGTTTGATAGTCCAATGGCTAATATCCTCTCCTATGTGAGCTACTAAATTGGGAAGCACACTATTAAGGTCTGCGTGTGTTTCTTTGGCAAAAAAACGATGCAACATAAAAATTTTATTCTTTATACAACTAACTTTCTAGTGGTTGTAAACAAAGAAGCTGGTCGAACAACTTCAACAATTGGTTCCAATAAAACTAATATACTAATTTGCCAGCAAAGCTACAAGTTTGTATTCAAGATATGTTTTTCTGTAAGAATTTTTCACTGCTTTTATTTACCAACCTTCTCACGCCAACTGCATTCATCCAAGCATCATTCAGTAGTACACTATTCTTAACTATAACCATTGCACCAACATGATTCTAAAACTACTCCTTTGTATCTGCACGCTACTTTTTATTAATATTCAAACATCCTACACACAATTGGTTCACATTCCTGACCCCAATTTCAAAGCCTGCCTGCTCAAAGACAAATCCATCAATACCAATAGAGACAACGAAATTCAACTAGCTGAGGCTGAAGCCTTCAAAGGCATACTCCATTGTCATAAAGAAAATATCCAAGATCTCACAGGTATAGAAGCCTTCATTAATATCACTGCCCTCAATTGTGCCCACAACCAACTCACCTATCTAAACCTCTATGCCAATACTCAATTGGAAAGGCTCTATTGTAACAACAACCAACTCACCCAACTAAACCTACAGCACAACCCCCAATTGATTTCCATCATCTGCAACCACAATCAACTTACTTATCTATCTATTAAGAATGGTCATAACAAAAAGATTAGATGGCTGAATGTAGATGGTAATTATCAGTTGGATTGCATGGTAGTAGATGATCCTCAATATTCTACCAAAACTTGGCGTTTTGATGGCACTCGATTTGGTGGAGTGTATGCTGTTGAATGTGAAGGGAAGTATTGAGGTGTGTGTTAGAATTATAAAACATCAGGTCATAACCATTCCTTCTCTTTGGGTAAGGTTGTTAAATTCTAAATTGTGCTGTAAACCCTTTGTTTCAAGGACTATCAACTAGTCCTGAAAGGCAGGGCTGTTAAGTTCTGGAAAAAACAATCTGAAGGCTGCTGGAAAAAATCCCGAAGGGATGATATTATTGTAATAACGAATATCCAATACAGGTTTAAATCCTGAAAGGATGCCATTATTACTATACAAGATAACAATGTCACTCCTTCGGAGTTAAAAACTGGGCTAAAACACAAAGCTATAATCATATCATCCCTTCGGGATTTATAGCCCCACTCCTCAAAAAAGCCCAACAAACTCCTATCTCCTCCCAGTCCTTGTCACAAACAATGCTTCTTTTATAACTTTGAAGAAAATAAGCAAAAAAATTCCTATCTTTAACAAGCCCCTTCCCTATACCTAGTTTCTCCCATTATGAATAGAGCATATCCACTGTTGTACAGCTTGTTATTGCTGTTGGTTGGCTTATGGCACAGCCCCCAAAGCAAAGCGCAAACCATTGAGCAAGCCCAAACTTGGGCCAAAGAAGCAGAGCAAGCCATTTTTAATGCCAGTGACTTGGAACAAGCCCTAACCTTGAACCAAAAAGCAGCCCTTGTTTTCCAAAAAGCAGGGGCAGAGGAAGGCGTATGCCACACACAGCTCAATGCCATTGCCGCCCAGCTCCAACGCAACCAATTTAAACAAGCATGGACAGCCCTGCAAGCACTCTCCCAAACCTCCAAGCTAGAAGGAAAACGCAACCAAGGGCTATTCTTAAACAATCAAGCTTGGGCCTTGTGGGGCCTGACTCAATATCCAGAGGCATTGATAATAGCCGATAGTGCCGCCCAATATTGGCAACAACAGCAAGAGGCCGAGCAATATAGTTATGCCCTACTTTTGGGGGCTTTTGCTATTTATTATGATAAGAAAAACAACCTGCTAGGCTTAGAAAAACATATACAGCAATTGGAGCAAATACTCCAACAACAAGTCTCTCCTACTCGCTTGGTAACACGCCATTTTTACCAATTGCAAAGTGCTATACAACGCCAACAAGGCCACATTGACCAAGCTATCGAGTACAGCTTAAAAGGATTGGAATACGAGCAACAAGCCCTAAACATCAGCCAACAAGCCCGAGATTCCAATCGGGTGGCCAAAAACTATAGCCAATTGGGCAAGCTGTATGCAGATAATGGGGCATTGGAACAAAGTATTGGTTATTACAAAAGGGCTTTTGATTGGTATGAACAACTGCAAAATTATGGCGAATTGCTCAAGCTTTCTATGCGCCTAAGCCAATTGCTACACCGACTAAAAAACTTTGCTCAAGCCAAGTTTTATGCCTCTAGCCTCAAGCTGTATTGGCCTCAAGTGCCCAGCAATCCTATTTGGCAAAAACGCAACAGCATCTTTCAGCACATAGCAGTGGCCTATTATTATCAATATTTTGGCTACCACGATTCCTTGTTGGTTTATTATGATAAACAATTGCCTTATATCCAAAAATACCAACTGGGAGTAGACAAAGCCTATCGAAATATTGGCAAATCGGCCACTATACTCAAGCAATATTCCACCGCCCAAAAGGCTTATGAGGCAGCCCTGCAATACACCAACCAGCATTATGCACAAAAAGGCAGCAAGCCAGCCGAATTGTACTGGAAATTGGGACAAATTGCCTTGTTACAACAAGCGCCCGACAAAGCCATTGCCTGCTTTGACCAAGCTATTGCAGCCATTCTACAACGAACAGCTCCCAAAGATGGCTCTTTAATAGATCCTGAATTGTTTTCTGATAAAGCACTGGCGGTCAACATCTATCGAGCAAGAGGCAATTTGTATTTTAATCAAAAAAATTATGTGCAAGCTCAACAAGATTTTGATCAATTGATTGCCTTGGCTCATTTCTTACGGGATCATTATACCGGCTTGCGTTCCAAGTTTTCGTCTGCCCGACAATTGCGTTCTGTTTATGAAAAAGCTGCTTTTTGTGTTTGGCAACAGCAGGGCAACCAAGCCCCTCAAACGGTAGAGCAAATCTTTCATTATGCAGAGAGCAGCAAGGGGAGTTTGTTGTACGAGCATTTGATTAAATTTAGAAATCAATATGCCCATGCAGGGGTGGGCATACCCGATAGTTTGTTGCAACAAGAGGAAGGGCTTTTGTTGCAAATTGCCTATTATCAAGAAAAGGAACGAACGGCCAAACTCAATCAAGAAACCAAACGGGCACGGCTTTATTTTGATAAAGTTTTTGCGTTGCAACAACAATTGCAGACGCTAGAACGCCACTTGGAACAAACTTATCCGCATTACAAAACATGGGATCACGGCCGTTCTCAAACCCCCAACTTGAGCAAGTTGCAAGCTGCTCTCCATCCTAATCAGGTATTGGTAGAGTACTTTATCACCCATACTCACTGCTTTATTATTTACATCAGCCAAAAGGAAAGTATTCTAAAAGTAGTGCCCAAACATGCCCAAGGACGATTTGAGAAAAAGGTAGAGCAATTGCACTATTTGCTCTCCCACATTGAGTTGGCTCAAGAGGATTCGACCAGTTATGATAAATTGGTAGAAAATGCCCATTGGTTTTATACGCATTATTTGGAGCATCCTATTCTAAAGGGCAAAAAAGAATTGCTCTTACTGCCCGACCAAGCACTGCATTATATTCCTTTTGAGGTCTTGCTCACCAAGGAAGCAAGCAGCAATATCAAGAACTACAGCAAGCTGCCCTACTTGCTCAAGGATTATGCCTTGCACTACCATTATTCGGCCGCCCTCTTCTTGCACACCCAAGCCCAACAAAATACCCAATCGGGCAAGGTTTTGGGTTTTGCGGCCACCTATGGCACGCAAAATGACTACTTGGCCCTCTCGCCGGCTCTACGCAAAGAGCGCAGCAAGGCAGAAGTAGAAACCCACAACTATTCCCTGCCCATCCCCGGCACTATGGATGAACTCCTGTTCTTGCAAAAGAACTTCAAAGGAGATTTTTTTGCTGGAGAATTGGCCAATGAACGGCAATTTAAGCAGCAGTTTGGCACACAGGATTATGGCGTGGTACACTTGGCCATGCACGGCACTATTGATTACAACCAGCCGGCTTATTCCTCCTTGGTATTTACCGAAAATTTGGACAGCTTGGAAGACAACTTGCTCTATGTCTACGAAACCCAACACCTCAATGGGCAACAGGCCAATTTGGTGGTGCTGTCGGCTTGCAAAACAGGCTATGGGCGCAATGTGGAGGGCGAGGGCATCATCTCGCTCGGCCGAAGTTTTATGCACGCAGGCGTGCCGAGTGTGGTCATGACCCTGTGGGAACTCAATGATGCGGCCAGCATCCGCCTCATGTCCAATTTCTACGCTCTGCTCTCACAGGGCCTCTCCAAAAACGAGGCACTCCGCCAAGCCAAACTCCAATACCTGAACGACAATCAGGGTATTACTGCTCATCCCTTTTTCTGGGCTAGTCCGATCTTGATTGGAAATACCAAGGGTATTCCTGTGGAGCAACGCCAGCAGCCTTGGATGCTTTGGGCATTGTTGGGAGGGCTGGGTGTTGGGGTAGTGGTTTCTTGGCGGGTGTTTGGGGGGTAGAATAATGAGGATAATCCAGTGGACACTATAATTCCAACATACCATGCTCAAAAAGACGTGAAATATATACTTTACCTAAAAAGACTTTTTTTTAAAAAAATAACATACAATGAAATATCTTTTAAGTACATTTTTAGTTCTTGGTATGCTTCTACTTTTGTGAATCTCTGTACAGCAAATAGCCAAGGCATTAAACATATCAGAGGAAAAAGTACAGTGGATTATCCAAAATGAGCAGAATAAATAGCTTGTGTTCTCTCCCCGCCCCCAAAAAAACAGTGAAATATATACACCCTTCTGGGATAGATATTCATCTTTCTGGGTCAAATACAGCATATTTGTATAGTCAGCAGATTAAACACCATCACAAACAGAGCCATTGAAAAAGTTTCACTTACAATTTGGAGGCAAGGTTACTAAGGAACTCCAGCAGCAATACGAGCAATCAGAAAATTGGGAAGATGGATGTTTCCAAAATTTGGAAGAAACCAATATGGATATACCTTTGGGAAAAATACCGGGGGTGATCTACAAGCAACTCACCAAGAAAGGGCAGCATCCCAAGCAGAATTTGCCCATTGTTCCCTTTGATAAAGCAGCCTTTTTGGCCCCTTCTGAGCAAGCCAAATTTATCTGGTATGGGCATTCGGCCGTGCTGATGCGTCTGAACCATCAAACCATCCTGATTGATCCCATGTTGGGGGGCGATACCACACCTATTGCTCCTTTTGATAACAAACGTTTTTCGGCCAACAGCTTGGATGTGATTGATGACTTTCCAACAATAGACCTCATCCTAATCACGCACGATCATTATGACCATTTGGATTATGATAGTATTCAGAAATTGAAGCCCAAAGCCAAGCAATACTTTGTGGCCTTGGGGCTCAAACGCCACTTGGTTCGCTGGGGAGTGGAGGAAGCATTAATCACCGAATTTGATTGGTGGGATGCTGCTGCTTTGGCAGATATTCAGATTACTTTCACGCCTACACGCCATTTTTCGGGGCGAGGATTGACGGATCGTGCCAAATGTTTGTGGGGTGGTTGGGTGTTCAAAACAGCAAAAGAAAACCTCTGGTTTAGTGGTGATGGGGGCTATGGCAAGCATTTCCAAACAGTAGGCGAACGGCTCGGGCCTTTTGATTTTGCCTTTATGGAATGTGGGCAGTACAATGATGATTGGCGGCCTATTCATTTGTTCCCTGATGAGAGTGTGCAGGCGGCCATAGATGGTCAGGCCAAAAAAATAATGCCTGTGCATTGGGCTGGTTTTGCGCTTTCTTACCAACATACTTGGCAGGAACCTGTAGAGGCATTTGTCCAAGCTGCTCAGGAGGCTAAGGTGGATTATTTGTTGCCGCCTTTGGGGCAGTTGTTTACCTATTCGGATGTTATTCGGGAGGAATGGTGGCGTGTTTTGGGGGAGTAGTGCTATGCTTCAATAGGTCTATTGATAAAATATTCTTGTATTAAAACCCAACATTTGGTTGACTTTTTCGTATAATATTATAGATTTGTCAACCAAAACTAAAGGTGTATGGAAAATATTACTGGGTACAGAATCAAAAGTGCAAGGAAGTTGAAGGGGCTTTCCCTCCAAAATGTGGCAGATGAATTGGGTATATCCAAACAAATGATTAGTAAATACGAGAAGGGGCTTACCATTCCTCCTAGTTCAAAACTATTGATGCTTGCTCAGTTATTTGATCAAAAGGTTGATTATTTTTTTCGTTCTTTTAAGATAGAATTGGGTGAAGTCAATTTTAGAAAAAAATCTAATTTTGGTGCTAAAAAACAGAATGCACTCAAGGAAGAAATAAAGATTAAGCTAGAAAATTATCTCTGGATTGAGGACATACTGGCTATTGATTATTCTTTTGATAATCCTATTGGAAATCAACCCATCAAAACTATTGCTGATATAGCAGCAGTGGTACTCCATTTAAGAGAGCATTGGGAAATTGGAATAGATCCTATTCATAACATCATCCAGCTTTTGGAGGATAAGGCCATCAAAATTATAGAGCTAATGGATGCAGATGATAAATTTGATGGATTGGCTACTTATGTGGATAACAAATTTCCTGTGATTGTGGTAAATGGACAATTCCCTATTGAGCGAAAAAGGTTTACTTTACTCCATGAATTAGGGCATTTGTTGCTCAATTTACCCGATTGTACTTTAGCTGAAGAAGAGAAATTCTGCCACAGTTTTGCTTCTGAATTTTTGCTACCCCATCACTTGCTCATTCATGAATTTGGCAACAAACGGAAACGGGTTAGTTTTACTGAATTGGTTGCTATCCAAAAAAAGTATGGTATTAGTATTCCTGCTGTTATTTACAGATTGGTTGATGCAGGTATTTTGCCCCAAGAATACCACAAGCAGTTTTCTAAAAAAATAAACTTCAATCCAAGTTTAAAGCAAGCTATTAGGCAGTCTAGGTTTCAAACTCCTGAAAAGTCTTCTCGATTTAAACAACTAGTTTATAGGGCATTAGCTCAAGAAGATATTTCTATAAGTAAAGCTTCTGCTCTGCTTAATACAGGAATTGACCACATTAAAGAGAATTATGCATTGATCTAGCCTACCCTAAACATGAAAGTAGTAATAAATGATGCCAACATTCTCATTGATTTGGTGGAGCTGGATTTGTTGGAAACGTTTTCACAATTGGATTTTGAATTATATACCACGGATTTTGTTGTTAATGAAATCAATAATTATCAAAAAAAGGCCATTCAAAAACTCAATACTAACCAACAACTTGCTATCCTAGAAACAACAGAGGTTTCAGATTATCAAGCTATTCAACAATTATTGGACACGAATAATGGGTTAAGTTTTGAAGATTGTTCTGTGTGGCATTACAGTCAAAAACTAAAAGGTATTTTACTTACGGGTGATGGCAAACTTCGTAAACAAGCTCTAAAAAGTGGCCTTGAGGTTAGGGGAATTATTTATATTTTTGACGAACTGGTAAAAGCTCAATTGCTCTCTTATTTGGATGCTGCTAATAAGATGGAGTCGTTAGTACAATTGAATAATAGACTTCCTAAAAAGGAAATAGAAAAAAGGATAAAGGCTTGGAGAAATAATAAACCTATTGAATAGAGTAATTTGAGCTATTCTGTGCCTAAAAATCTAGATTATATGCACGCATTCTTTGGTGGTACACTTGCACTCTATCTGCATCAGTCATTTGATAAAGAACACAAACACTGGCTTAGTGCCAAAGAAATTATTAGCCATGTAACAGAAAATTGGAATACATCCATAACACTAAAAAACATTGTTGACTTGGATTTTCTGAAAAGTAGACCCATTGATGGAAAGTTTGCCTTCAAAAATCTTCAAATTTTCCAACGTTTACTATTGAAGGAATATGCTTTGTTTGGAGCATCCAACTATAAGTCAACACTCCATAAACAACTACCTTTTCGCTGGGACCATCCCATATTTGAAACAATTTCTACCCCTCACAATTTTCAACAATTAAAAGACCTACAACCATTGTATTGGCCAAAATTAGAACAACTAATCCAAATGCAGGAATATGAGAAAGCTGCCAATTTAAGAGATCAAATCTATCATCCAATAAAAGAATATATGGTAAAGGAATGGCCCGTTTTTTCAGAGGAAGGCTATCAAGAAGTAGTCAGACTGATACAGAGTTATTGATAATATATGGGTTAACGAGCCTTGTACTTCAAAAGCTCCAAAGTTGATTTTCTCTACTAAAATAGTTCCATCATTCCAAAGCATTTATAAATATGCACCAACATCCCAACTTAACAGTAGCAGAGTATATCCAGCACGAAATTGATACCAATCAAAAATACGAGTATCATGATGGGAAGATTTATGCCTTGGCAGGAGGTTCAATAAATCATGGTCTATTGTGTGGAAATATTTATGCTGAAATACGAAATGAGTTAAAGAAAAAAAAGTCTAATTGTAAGGCTTTTACGAGTGAGGTTAAACTAAATATCAAAGCAAAGAACAATTTTGTTTATCCAGATACAATGGTTGTATGTGGAGATATGGAAACATCAGAGAATGACAAAAATGCTGTATCAAATCCCATTTTGGTAGTTGAGGTCTTATCCAAATCTACAGCCGAATATGATAGAGGGGACAAATTCTATTTCTACAGACAAATTCCTACCCTTCAAGAGTATGTACTCATAGACCAAAGTAGATATGTGGTAGAGGTGTTTTATAAGAAAGAGAATCATGATTTGTGGAGTATTTTGAGGTATAAGGGTTTGGAGGCCATCATACAATTACAATCCATCGGCCTAGATATTAGTATGAAAGAGCTTTATTTTGATATAGAGATAGAGGAATAAAAAAAATCTCTGGTCAGGCATTTATCCCAACCAGAGGTTTCTACTATAATCATTCTACAGAGCAAGAATTATCTCACTTTCACAAATCGTTCTGTAGTTTTTAGCTCGCCATTGCTGCCCATAGCTTTTACAAAGTAAATGCCTGCTGCCAATCGACTTACATCTACTGACAATTGAGTAGTGTTATTGGTTGGTGCTTCTTGAACAATTTTGCCTGTAATATCTATCAACTGAATACGGCTGATGTCTGCTGATAATTTTAGGCTCAACTCATTGATAACAGGATTGGGGAACAGTTCAAGGGTAGAAGCAGCATCCATTTTTGCTAGTTCTTCTTCCCACAATTGCGCTGCATTAGAACTCATTTCTTTTCCACCATCAGATGCTCTGCCATCTGCATCACAATTGGGTACAGTAACCCAACCACATTGTGTCACAGAACAAGTGCCATAAGCCATAGTTAAGCACACATAATGAGGCCCTGGAGTAGTAAAACTGGTAATAAAGGCCGAACCTGTCCCCTCAATAGTACCATCTCCGCCTATATCCCAAGATAGGGTATGATTGGCACATTCTCCGCTATAGGATCTACTTGAAGGTGAAATTCTTACCATACACGAATCCCAAGGAGCAATCATATAGCTCAATGCTCCTAATGCAAATCCACAACATGGCTCGTCTACTACCGTATCACATTCAGGTACTACTACTTCTACACATTCCGTGGTTACACAAGTTCCTCCATTTGGATTGGTCAACGACAACGTAACACAAGCTGTATACGTACCGGGTTTTGCATAATTATAAAATACATAAGACTGGCTGCCTGTATTGGCTACTGGAGTTCCGTCACCATAATCCCAAGTATATACAGGATTGGTACAAGTATCAGAATAGCCGATTTGTCCATTTATATTCGGAAAACGAACATCTAGCCATACTTGATGCCCACAAGTATCTATAATATCAGCATCTAGTATCATAGATGGGATTTCACAAACAGAACAATCGCCTTCACAGTCTGTAATTTCTACTACTCTGCTCCAGTACAATTCTCCATTGACATAAAAATTGACGGTGTGAGAGCCATTGCCCTCAAAACAATGCAGTATATCATTGCCTACATACTCAGGGGAGTCGGCAGTGTAAGTAGTCAGACCATCTACTACCACTGTCCAAGTGCTGTCCAGTGAACTAGGGTCTACGCCAGCTTTGATGGCGATACAACACGAATCAAGACTTGATACCTGTGCTCCAAAGAAGTATTGTGCAGATGAGATAGAGTAAGTTGTCAATACTAAGCATATTGACAGCAATAAATTTTTCATAGTTTTAATTTTTTTACTCAACTAGGCATTCATACCCTAAAAATTACCTATACAATGATATACTAGCCCCTTAATTCCTCAAACAATTATTCTTATATCAATAATACATTTTTATCATTTCAAACATTAGGACACCACTACATCACCATACAATGATGTAGAATAGCAATTTGAAACACTACAAATTAAAATATTATTGGGAAGTAGTTGTCAAGAAGACATTTTTTGGAAAGTGTACAGTCTATAGATATTAATTGGGTATAATGATTAGTTAATGTTATGAATAAAGTGATTAGATACAAGGTAATTATTTTTTGTATTTTTTTGTAATAAAAAAACTAAATATCCATTACATCAACACAAAACAAAGATTGAGTTTACAAGCAACACTAAACGGAAACGTCTAAAATATCCACAAGTCTTAACCTAGCTTTGTACTATTAAAAGAACAAAGTTTTAAACATGATTTGGATATGGTCAGAACACATAAATTTTACGCACAGTATTTAAAAATATCAGGTTTCTTGGTGGCGAGTTTTGCGCCTATATGCTTCTTGGGCACCATGCCCGAATTTGCAGAACCCGGAAGATGGACCTTGGATTTGCTGAGTTACCCTATAGATGGTAGAGAATCAATGGATGATACTACAGCTCGGCTTTTGGCGGCAGTATTGGGTGGCTTTTTGTTGGGCTATGGAGTCACCATCTGGAAATTGTCGGCGGTGTATGAAAAAGCCCCAGAACTGATTCGAAAAACAGTGGTGACAGGCTTGTGCGCTTGGTTTGTGTTGGATAGTTCGGGTTCTATAGCAGGTGGACATGCCTCCAATGCCTTGTGGAATATTCCCATCTTGCTGGCATTTGTAGGGCCCTTGTGGTGGCCTGCCCAGGCGTAAATGTATTTTTTCTTAACCTCTACTAATTAGACATGGGCTGTTCTATTGGTCACCCTTTGTAAAAGGAATATAGGAGAACCAGTCCATTAAAAGGATATTTTTTGTAGATATAAATAAGAAAAAGAAGCTTTTAGTAGTAGAATCTCCAATGAGCTTTATATATTGAACAGATATAACGTAGACTGATAAAAACAACGCCATTTATTCTATTTACCTCTGTAAATCACCACTACAATCATACAATTATGACCACCTTCAACAACAAAACAGCCATTGTTACAGGAGCAGGTTCAGGCATAGGGCTTGCACTCTCCAAGGAACTCCTTAAACGTGGGGCCAAAGTCTGGCTCACCGATGTCAATGAACAATCTGTACAAGAGGCCGCCCAAGCACTAGGCGATAGGGCGCATGCTGCCCTATTGGATGTTAGAGATGCCAATGCAGTGAAGCAAATAGTAGACGAGGTAGTAGCAGCAGAAGGTAGTATTGATTTTTTGTTTAATAATGCTGGTATAGGGGTTGGTGGACAAATGCACCAACTTACAGTGGAGCATTTTGACCGAATTATTGACATTAATATTCGAGGCGTGATGAATGGCGTGGCGGCGGCTTATCCAATTATGGTCAAACAAGGGCATGGCACGATTGTTAATACCGCCTCTGCTGCGGGCCTGAACCCTGCGCCCTTGCTAACAGCCTACAGCATGACTAAATATGCCGTAGTAGGCTTATCCAGAAGCTTGCGAATAGAGGCTGAGGTATATGGGGTCAATGTCAATGTATTGTGTCCTTTGGCTATTGAAACCCCACTGTTGGATTCCCCTGGGCCAAGCGACTTAAAAAATCCTATGAAACACGGTGCTCGTGCTTATCTAAGCAAAATATCTCCCCCTTATCCTGTTGATAAATTTGCCAAAGAGGCAATAGAGCAAATTGCAGCCAATAAAGATGTAATTATTCTGCCCGATCAAGGTTTTATTCGCAATACCATTGCTAAAATAGCTCCTGATTTTATGGTGAGTCAAATTAGAAAATTATACAGACGAGAGTTGAGAAGAAGTCAAAAAAAGTAATTGACAAGCTAAAACGACTGTAAATGCTGCTGAATAATCGCCCAATCTTGAAGATTTTCTTCTTCTAGGATGGCTTGTTTGTGCGTATTGTGGTGTACCTTACAGAAAAGAAGTTTTTCTTTTTTGTAATAAAAGGTATGGGTTAACAAGCTCTGCACTTGTGGCCCAGACTCTGTTTCATAAGCATCCATAGTAAAGACATCTACAGCCAATAAATCACCTCTAGCCACATAAAAAATCTTACTCCCAATTAGATCCCCTTCAAAATAATCCACATAAAGTTTTAAGGTATCTTGGTTGATGAAGAACAAAAAAGCCGTGGATTCGGCGACAGCCTGCCCTGCCAAAGCCAATAAGGGCAACATTGCTTCGGAGGGTTCTATGCGCTCTTCTTCGAGATTTCTCAATTGCTCTATCAAGTTCTTGCGGTCTATTTTTTCTGATTGGGGAGCAGGACTAGAATTTACAGCCAGCTTAAGTAGCGTGTCCTTTTCGACTATCTTTGTGTTTTGAGTTAGTACAGCTACAGGCTGCTCCTTTGCTTGATGTGTAGTTACTTTGCGCTCTTCAGCCGTATTGGTAGCCTGCTGACAGGCTTGTAAGATGCAAAGGCTAATTATTAACAATAATTGTTTCATATAGACAGTGTAAAAAATGAAGTCTAAAAACGTACAAAAAGTAAGAGAATACCTATACCCAAATGCCAAACAGACCAAATATCTTAAATATACAGAAAAATAAGCTTAAATTGTTAATAATTCTAATTTGTCTATTCTGCATTCTTATAAAATGCAAAAAGACCTACAGAATATCTGTAAGCCTTTTCTTTTATGGTGTAGGAATATACGATTCCTATATGTACTTATCCATACTATGAAGCATCCTCTAAGGCAGCCACACCACCAACAATCTCTGAAATCTCGGCTGTAATCGCTTCTTGACGTGCTTTGTTGTAGTTGATTTTTAATTCTTTCAACAAATCCTCTGCATTTTCAGTTGCATTTTCCATAGCTGTCATACGTGCGCCTTGCTCTGAGGCATTTGAATCAAGAATGGTTTTGTGCAATTGTGTTTTGAGAATAGTAGGAATCAAGTGCTCCAACAATTCTTCCTTGCTAGGTTCAAAGATGAAATCTGCTTTCACATCTGCTGCTCCCTCTACTACAGGCAATTTGGCTACAGGTAAGAATTGCTCTGCTGTAAAGATTTGAACAGCAGCATTCTTAAATTGTGCATAAACAATCTCAATCGCATCATACTTTTCTTCATCAAAAGCCGCCATAATGTCTTCTGCAATACGAGCAGAATCATCAAAACCAAACTCCTTGCCTACAATATCCATATAGCGGGTATCCATAGTTGCTTTAGGTGCTCTATTCTTGATGTAATCATACCCTTTTTTTCCTACAAACAAATACGTTAAGTTACCAGACTCATACTGCTCTGCATACTTTTCTGTACCTGTTTCTAAGGCCAATTTACTTACACTAGAGTTAAAACCTCCACACAATCCTCTATTGGAAGTTACGACCACCAACAAAGTATTTTTGACAGGACGTTCCTTACCATAAGAAGTAGTCGCATCACCTTCCAAGTTGGAAAGGATGTTGGTTAGAATGCTGCTCAACTTGTTGGAATAAGGACGCATTTCTACAATAGCCATTTGAGCACGACGCAATTTAGCAGCAGCTACCATTTTCATAGCTTTAGTAATTTGCTGTGTAGATATAACAGAGGAAATACGTTCTCTTACTTCTTTTAAGTTTGCCATTAGTAGTAATTATAAAATGATTTGGCAATATAATAACACTTCTAGTAGCACTCTAAGGCACTACCAGAAGTTTGTTTTATTGTTCTTATCCTTCGAATCGACCTGTCAATTCCTTAGCCAAAGCCTCTACTTTAGCCAAGTCTGCTTTGTCGTACTTACCAGAGCGGAAACTCTCTAGCACATCATTGTGACGTTCTTTCATTTTGTCCAAGAAAGCAGTTTCAAATTCTTTCACACGCTCTACAGGTACTTTTTGCAACAAGCCTTTAGTTCCCAAGTGGATGATTGCAATTTGTTGTTCTACTGCTACAGGAGAATATTGTGCTTGTTTTAGGATTTCTACGTTACGAACCCCTTTGTCCAATACCGCTTTGGTAGCCGCATCTAGGTCAGAACCAAATTTAGAGAAAGCCTCTAACTCACGGTATTGAGCTTGATCCAGTTTCAAAGTACCGGATACCTTTTTCATAGGCTTGATCTGTGCAGAACCACCTACACGTGATACAGAGATACCTACGTTAATAGCTGGACGAATACCAGAGTTGAACAAGTTAGACTCCAAGAAAATCTGACCATCTGTAATCGAAATCACGTTGGTTGGGATATAAGCAGAAACGTCACCTGCTTGTGTCTCGATGATTGGAAGCGCAGTCAAAGACCCACCACCTTTGATCAAACCCGCTTCTTTTAGAGAAGGAGGCAAATCGTTCATATCGTTGGCAATAGCATCATCTGCAATAACTTTTGCAGCACGCTCCAACAAACGAGAGTGTAGGTAGAATACATCACCGGGGTAAGCCTCACGTCCGGGAGGACGACGCAATAACAACGATACCTCACGGTAAGCTACGGCTTGCTTTGACAAATCATCGTAAATAATCAAGGCAGGACGACCTGTATCACGGAAGTATTCTCCAATAGCAGCACCCGTAAATGGCGCATAAAACTGCATAGGAGCTGGGTCAGAAGCAGCAGATACTACAATAGTAGTGTACGCCAATGCTCCTTTTTTCTCTAATGTTTGAGCGATTTGTGCTACCGTAGAAGCTTTTTGTCCTACAGCAACATAAATACAATATACGGGCTCTCCTTTGTCATAAAACTCTTTCTGGTTCAAGATCGTATCAATTGCAATAGCTGTTTTACCCGTTTGGCGGTCACCAATAATCAACTCACGCTGCCCTCTACCAATCGGAATCATAGAATCAATAGCCTTGATTCCTGTTTGTAGTGGCTCGTTTACAGGCTGGCGATAAATTACACCGGGTGCTTTGCGCTCCAAAGGCATAGAGTAAGTTTTGCCTTCAATAGCTCCTTTACCATCTACAGGCGTACCCAAGGTATCTACTACACGGCCAAGTATTCCTTCTCCTACATCGATAGAAGCTACTTCTCCAGTACGTTTTACACGGTCACCTTCTTTAATTTTTTCGGCTGCACCCATCAATACAAGACCAACGTTGTCTTCTTCCAAGTTCAAGGCAATTGCTTGCACTCCGTTTTCAAAGGCTACCAACTCTCCCGACATTACATTGGTGAGACCATAGACACGGGCAATACCATCCCCTACCTCTAATACTGTACCTTGTTCTTCTAGTTTAGTTTGGGTGTCAAATCCACTGATTTGTTCTTTTAGAATCGCAGATATTTCATCTGGTTTTACGTTAGCCATTTTTATATTGTTTTGGTATACAGATTTTCACTAAATTGCTTTTTAAACTCTTCCAGCTTGCTCAACAAACTGGCATTGTAGACTTGGCCATCAAATTCTAAGACAAAACCACCAATAATGGAAGGATCTACTTTTTGTACCAATTCTACTTGTTGCTCCAACAAACCTTTGCTTTTGAAGACAGCTAATAAGTCTTCTACAATGGTTGCACTCATTGGAGCAGCCGTAATCAACTGAGCACTCGAAACTTTGTTTCGTTTGTTATACATCAAATGAAACTCACGGCAAAAATCGCCCATGTAAGCTTCACGTTTGTGCTCAATCATAACATTAAGGGTATTGCGTAAGCTGGTTTGGCTATTGGCAAATACTTTATTAATGACTGCTTTTTTCTTTTCTACTGGAATAATAGGGCTTTTCAAGAATGCCTCAAAGTCTTCTTGCTTGGCAACTTTCCAAGCAGTCATGACATCCTCATGTACCTCATCCAAGGTGTTTTCTTGGATAGCTAGATCAAAAAGCGACTTGGCATATCTTGATACAATTCTTAAAATAGACATATTTAGAATTTGTAAGAAGAACCTCCCTGCAACAATGAAGTTTGGTTCTTGGAGCTTATGGTAAAATACGCTCTATTGCTTTATAATCCATTTTTGTAATAAGAATGGACTAGCGGCAATAGATTCTTATTTCATGGCATTAATTTGAGCTTGTACAAAGGCCTCATGGTTGCCTTCTAGCTCTCTGCCCAATAATTTTTTGGCAATATCAATAGAGGACTGTCCAATGTGATTTTGGATGTTTACCTCCAATTCTTTCAAACGGTTTTTCTTGTCTAGCTCTGCCGCTTCCAAGATATTTTTCTCACGCTCTTTGCCTCTAGCTTCACCCTCTGCAATCTTCTTTTTCTTGATTGCTTCCGCTTCTCTAAGGATTTCCAAACCTCTTTGTTCGGCTTCTTTGATCATTGCATCTTTCTTGGCAGCAACCCCTGCCAATGCAGCATCTGCCTCTTTTGCTTTGGTCAATGAACCATCAATAAAGTTTTCACGATCTTCTAGTGCTTGAGCGATATTTTTGAAAAACTTACTCAAGAACAACCAAACCAAGATAAAAATCAAGGATGTCCAGAAGATTAATCCGACGCTTGGATTGAGTACAGGGAAACCTGATGATAGAAAAATCATTGTCTCTTAAAATTTATAGAAATACAAATAGTTAATTTTCAATTCTTGCTAGGCTATTACTTAACTTAACAAATAGCCTTTATTTTTTTAGAACTTCAAAAAAGAGCCTACCGACAGCCAATCGCGGCCAGTAGTACTCTTGTTTCATAACGTTCGTTTGAATGTTGTGCGGTTGTTATTATAATACAACTACCAACAAAGCTACTACGATGGCAAACAAGGCGGCACCCTCTACCAAGGCAGCGGCTACGATCATGTTTGTACGAATGTCACCAGCTGCAGATGGTTGACGAGAAATACCTTCCATGGCTTTACCGCCAATTTGTCCAATACCCATTCCTGCTCCAATTACTGCTAATCCAGCTCCGATAGCTGCTAATCCTGCTGCTCCCATTACTAATGAAATTTTAAAAAAATAAAAAAATATTGTTGTCAGTCTTATTGACTGTATAATCCAAATTTAATTGATGCTCTACGAAGTAGCGTGTTCATGACCGTGATCGTGGTCGTCGTGTGTTTCTACTGCACTACCCAAGTACAAGGAAGTTAGTAGAGCAAATACAAAGGCTTGTAGGAATGCTACAAATAGCTCCAACATATTCATGGCAAATACAAATGGTATAGCCACAGCCATTCCCCCCACTGCTCCTCCTACTCCAAAGGAAGAATTGAAGAAGAAAATCAAACTTACCAAACTCAAAATGATAACGTGACCTGCCGTGATGTTGGCAAACAAACGAATAAACAAGGTGGCTGGTTTGATAAACAAACTCAATACCTCAATAATCGTCAATAAGGGCTTAACGCCTGATGGAATACCCGGCATCCACAAAATGTGCATCCAGTAATCTTTGGTTCCATTGATATTGACCACAACAAAAACAAAGAATGCTAGAACGATGGTAACACCAATGTTACCTGTAATATTAGCGGAACCAGGGAAGAATGGAATCAAGCCAAGCAGGTTACAGAACAAAATGAAGAAAAACAAGCTCATTACAAAAGGAAAGAAACGTTTCCAGTCTTTCTCACCAATAGCAGGCTTTACTACCTCATCACGCATGAACATAAAAATAGGCTCAAAGAAAGATTGCATGCCTTTGGGGGCTTGCTTCTCACGCTCTGAATACGACTTAGAGATTCTTGAGAAAACAAAAATCAAGAGCACCAAGGCCAACAACATCACAAAGACATTCTTAGTGATAGAAAAATCTTGCCATGAAGAACCTGCATTTTGCAAAGACATAGCACCTTCTATTGTATACATTTGTCCATTATAAGAAATCATGTCAGCAGCGTGCCCAGCTTCAGAACCCTCTGCATCGCCTCCTTTGATTCCCTCTACATCTACTACCTGCTCGCCACTGTGACCGTGGTCATGCCCCTCGGCGTGTGTACTACCGTGTCCAGCAAAGCTAATTTCCACTGTTTCCTTCGGAAAATCAGGCTCTACTACACGCATCAAAATACCATGTTTCAACACATAACCATTAACGGCCTTGTGTCCGTGTTCAAATGCACTTGACATCGTAAACATAAACCCATCTGGGCCCCAAGCCATACAAGGCAATGGAATAGAAAAATCACCTGCAATATGAAACTCATTGGCATCACCCAAGTGGTGCATCATCGCTTCAATGGGGTCTTCCTCGTGTGTACTTTCTTCTGGCTCTGTTGCATAAGCAGAAGTAGCTCCTAAAAGCATCACCAACAATAGAAAAAATGTAGCATTTATTGTTTTCAACATGTCCGTTTTTATAAAGAACGATAAACCATTTTCTGTTTTCAAGTGCAAAGATATACTTTTCTACAGGAATTAACAATATCTTTTGTTTTTTTATCGCCTCAATTCAAGTGCTTCTCATAGTATCTTTTTTACTATTTCCCACTACTTAATTATTGTTGGTTTTTAGGGGTAAATGCCCCTAATATTCCAAATAAAATTTGGACAAACAGCCACATTAACCAACGATACTATTCTAGTTTTTTTTTTCAAGATTTCTCCTTTTTAAGTTTTGACCTTATTATGATTAAAATTTATTGCGCTGCACTTGGTCAATCTTAGTTCAAATCTGATTTTTGACTGCTATTCTAATAATTTCTAAGCTACTAGTACAGTTATTTAAATGTTCTAGCATCTCTATTCCTACAAACAAAACAACCACCTTGAGCAAACAAACATTTACCCGCAGTCAATTGGCCTTGCACAATGGGCAAGACAAAGCCACTATTTATGTTGCCTTTAGAGGCCAAGTCTATGATGTTACCCAAAGTCGCCTGTGGCGCAATGGCAAACACTACGAGCATTGGGCCGGCCAAGACTTGACCGCAGAACTAGCCGATGCGCCTCACAATGAGCAAGTTTTTGAGCGTTTTGATTGTGTGGGTGAATTGCAACAATAAGCCCTTACTTTTATTGTTATTGGTATAATAAGGCGTGAAAAGCAGCGCATTGCCGAGCAATTATGACGAAAGCAAAACTTTGTGGTCGAGCCATTTTTGTATCTTTGCGCCATCAACGTTCAAGGGCTGTATTTTTTGATGTTCCCCCAATCCTGCATGTATTATGCTTAAATTTTATACTAGTATTTGGTGTTTTTTTGTAATCTCTACTTTATTTGGCCAAGGCTTTGATATTTGCGGAGATGGTATTGATAATGATGGAGATGGCCAAATAGACGAAGCCTGCCAGCCTTTTGAATGTGACGGAAGTTTGTACCAATCGGCCAAGGAAGGCAATGCTTTTATGTTGTACAAATTAAACGTCAATCCTGTACGTTTTAACTTAGTGGCCAACCTTTCTCGCAGTGGTGTTATCAATGATTTTAATTCATTGGGCTACAATCCTGTTGATAACTTGATGTATGGAATGGGGCTCAATGATGGACGCTTATACCGAGTAGATGCCACAGGGGATGTAGAATTCATGGGCAATACTGGCCTTTCCAATTTTAAGAATGCAGGTACCTTTGATGGTAATAACAATTATTATGTATTTGGTGACAACCGCATGTGGAAAGTAGACATTACCAATGTCACCTTTAGTATTGTGGGCGGCCCAGGGCAGTTTGGTTCTGCCGATATTGTTTTTAATGCCTTGGACAATCAGATTTATGGTTTTAATGGCAACAACCCCAAATTGCTCTTCAAAATTGACCCACTCACAGGCCAACAAACCCGTGTACCCAACACGGCTCCTCTCGCTATCAATGGCAATTGGGGTTTTATGGGTTCCTTGTATTTTAATCCTCAAGGCGATATTTTGGCTTACTACAGAACTACTATTGTCAAATTTGACCCCCTCACAGGGGTTGGTATAGGCATAGGCAATGGGCCTTCTTATTCCAATACAGATGGTTGTTCTTGCTCTTTTGCGGTAGAAATGACCAAAGAGGTCACAGGCAATTTTAGTGCTGGCGACACCATTACCTACACTTTTGACGTTTATAATCGCTCCTTCAATGCCGTGACCAATGGGATTGAGTTTGCTGACACCCTCAGCAATGGTTTTGAATGGGTTTCCGAGCCTTATAATGTCAATGGCTTAAGTTTTGGTAATAATCCTTCTATTTTGGGTAATTCCATTGCCAATTTGCAAATTGATAGCTTGCCCAAAGGCCAATCGAGCTTTAGCATTGATGTGCGTATTCCTTGTGGTTACAACCAAAGCAGCTACACCAATCAGGCTTACCTCAACAATCTGCCCCCACCACTCAAAAACAGCATTCTATCTGATGATCCAGGCACCAACACTATTGGAGATGCCACTACCTTTGATTTGAATACAATACCTATTACTTATAGCATTGACAATACGCCTATTATTTGTGAACAAAGCACAGGGACCGCTTCTGTAACAGCAACAGGGGGTACAGGAGCTATAACTTATCAGTGGAACACTGGCGCACAAACAGCTAGTATCAATAATTTAGCAGCAGGCAATTATACCGTCAGTATCAGTGACGAAACAGGCTGTGTAATAGAAGCGACCACCACCATTGTAGAAGAAAACATACAAGTCGAAACCTTCCTCACCACTAGAGATCAAAAGTGTTTTAAAGAAAAAGATGGCTTTATACAAGTAGACTCTAGCCGTGGCGGTTATGCTCCTTACCAATATGCGCTCAATGGAGGCAATTTTGAAGCCTCTACCCTTTTTGACGGGCTGCTGGCTGGCAATTATACCCTCATGACCAAGGATCGGTTTGGCTGTCGCCATGAAATAACCTTAACCCTAAATGCGCCTTTGTTTGACTTGCAAATTGAAGCTCCACAAGATACCAGCCTACGCTTGGGCGATGTCATTAGCAAAGCCATTTTTCAAAACACCATTACGCCTGTGGCCTATGAATGGCAACCCACCACAGGGCTGAGTTGCGCCGATTGCAGACAACCATTATTACAAGCATTAGAAACCACCACTTACACTATTATTGGAACAGACGTACAAGGCTGTACCGATACCACTACATGGACCATCAAGGTCAATGAAGCTCCTCGTGTGTTTGTGCCCAATGCCTTTAGCCCCAATGATGATGGACTGAATGATGTGCTGCAAGTCTACAGCCCTGGTGATGTGGTTCAGGTGATTGATTTTCAAATCTTTAGCCGTTGGGGCGAACGAGTATTCCAACAGCAAAACTTCTTGCCCAATTATCCTGCTTATGCTTGGGACGGCACATTTAGAGGCCAAAAAATGCCGTCTGGGGTGTTTATGTACAAATTGGAAGTGTTGTTGGTAGACGGCCGCAGAGAAGTCCTCTCGGGAGATGTCACCTTGTTTCGTTAGTGTTATGTATATACTTTAGTAAAGCAATACTAAGTACTTGGTTAAAATTATTTATAGTTAAACTTGGCAAACTTCAAAAAGAGATTTTTGCCAATATTAGAACAAATTCTATTAACTGCATAAAATAACTTATCAGAGCTTTGGTAATCCGTTGGCTTTAACCAACCTTCTTTAATTTCTTTCCAAAGCCGCTCAATAATATTTAAATGAGGCGAATAAGGAGGCAAATAAAAAATGTAAAGCCCTCTTTGTTGCCAGATTTGCAAAAGTTGTTTGACCTTGCGAGCAGTATGAATACGTGCATTATCAAGAACAATAACTGTTGGTTTGTTAAGCTGTAAAGACCATTGGTCAAGTGTTTCAATTACAAAATCTGAATTAACAGATTCCGTTGTAGTTCTATACTTAAAATCATTCTTTCTGGATATAAACCCAATGCAGTTAATTTTTGATTCTTTGCAAGCTGGTATTGAAACCATTTCGTTATCAAACTGCCATCCATAGGGAACATAGCCTTGGGTAGAAACTTGGGTTTCATCACCATAGTATAGATCTATATTTCCTAGCTCACTTTGTTGCTCTAGTAGCCCTAAAGCTTCTTTGCGAACAGCATACAGCTCTGTGTTTGGTTGGTGTTTTGGCCTTAAGCCAATACGTTTCCATCGGCACTTAATGTTTTTAAAAAACGCTTTAAGGTCGATAAGCTAAATTCCTTCTCACAGCTTCTCTCTATTTCTTCTTTTACTAGCTTTAACCGCTGACGTTCTTTTTCGATAATAGCTCTAACTTGTTTTTCATCTTCTTCTCTGGTAAGTATAGGCTTCCGACCTTGTCCCGGTTTAGTTCTTAGACCATCTATACCTGTGGCTTCGTAGCGCTTTACCCAGTTATTCACCGATTGATCTGTGATTCCAAGTATTTCTGCTATATCAACAGATTTTAGTCCTTTTGATTTTAGTAAGATTATAAAACATCTTTGACTCAACTGAACCGATCCTGATTGCTTACCGAGTTGTTCTAATTCTGCCTTAGCTGTTTCGCTTAGTTTTAATGTTTTTGCTTTACGTCCCATATTTTTTTATTTGACGCTAATTTAAACTATATTTATTTATGAACGACTACTTATTAAATTTTATTTTGGTTATATTTGCTTTTACATTAGCAATTACTAGTAGATTTATTTTTAACATCACCTGAAATTATGCAATACCACTATTCATTCTACTGGTTTATATTATTACTCCATTGGACTACATATTCACTTGTAGCACAGGATTATGGTGCGTCCTTAGCTTATTCACGACCTAAAAAATCAGTACAACATTACGATCAAAATTCAGTATCAGTATTCGCAAAAACACAAGAACAAAATAAAAACAACATTATTCAGGCAAAACTGGTTATGACTTGGGAAACTGGCACTGTACTGCTTAGAAGAGCAAGTTATCAAATTGAAGAAGAAATAGGCTTGGACAGTATGGCAAGTATTGTTAGCAGAATAATGGGAAAAAGTGCGGTAATCGATAGTACTTGGAACGTAAAACATATTATTATTCCTCTGCCCCAGCGACTCGAAATGGATATAGTTATTCCAATAAAAATTATCTCTAGTGAGAAGTTTAGACGCATCCCTGTGGTAATACCTAGCAGCCTATCATCAGATAGTGTCAAATGCAAAGGTGCAATAGATAGCTTGTATCAAATCAATGTACTAGCACTGCATACCGATAGACCTGAACCCATAAAAGTAGGACACAATCGTTATGAACAACGATTGTTGATAATGACACACATCATAGATCCTCTTATTATTGTAGATGTTACTCCAAGTATGATGATACGAGCTGCTTTAAGGAAATATGGACACGGCAAGTATTCTGTAGGTTTCGAGTTGGTTATTGAAAGTCACTACGATGAAGTTAATAACCGTTTTGAAGTGCAATTTAGTAACATCAATCGAAAAGTGATTAGTTATCATGCTAGACAAGACAAAATGAATGTAAAGATGACCATCCCCCAGAGCAGACCAATTCAGTTAAATTTATATTAATTAATAATTTGAATTAAAAACTATGAAATCAACTTCTTTTGTAGAGAAATGTCAAGGGATCGGCCATATTCTTTCTAGGCTGGCTCTAGTGCTTTTTGCTGTAGCTGCCATATTTCATTCTAACCCGTCTGCTCGGGCCCATGCACCACAAACTATGTATGCTACTGGAAAATATCAGATGACTATTACTAGTTTAAACATAGACAATAAACCATATTGGTATGTCATGGTGTGGGATACCGAAACAGGAAGATCTAAATTTTATGCTGGAGGACTAGAGGAAGGCACACATACGGTTTTTAAAATGTACCAATTACCTTCTTCTCCTTTGTAAGTTCATACAAATATGAAAACATGACACCAAATTATCAGAGAAGAAGAAGTCTAGAGAATTCGTTATTGGTATCGTTAATAGCGTACACTCTGCTCCGAAAAAGTCGAATAACTCATACAATTAAGCTTTATTTTACCTATATTTATAGCATAAACTTTCATGCTCATAATAGTATCATCTGTGTTTGATTAATAGTACAATTACTAGTAGATTTATTTTTAACATCACCTGAAATTATGCAATACCACTACTGCCTCTACTGGTTGATATTATTATTCCAATGGACTACAACTTCACTTGTAGCACAGCAGTACCGTACACCCTTGTCTTATTCACGACCTACAACA
>CAYULH010000010.1:0-21794 GCA_964445645.1 uncultured Aureispira sp.
TCAGTTGACGCTAAAAGTAAACGGGCTAAAAACCGAGGCTCTGCCGAACCGAACCACAGGTGAGCTCATGAACGAAGTGAACTAACTCACGCAAGTAAACGATTCTTTTTTGCACCTATTTATTCACTCCATACAGCTTGAAACGGTGTAGAATTGCTGACTAAATAAACCATTATGAAAATCATTATTGCAGGTGCTGGTGGTGTAGGATTTCACTTGGCCAAATTGCTATCCAAGGAAAATCAAGACATTACCGTAATAGATGTTAATGAAAATGTATTATTGCACATGTCTACTCACTTGGATGTCATGACCTTCAAAGGAGATGGCACCTCTATAGAAGTACTACGAGAGGCCAACGTCAATAAGGCTGATTTATTTATTGCCGTAACAACCTCTGAGTCTTCTAATTTACTGATGGCTATTTTGGCCAAGCAAACAGGAGCAAAGAAAACCATTGCACGGGTCAACAACCCCGAATACTTTGAGCCTGCCCAATTGGAGAGTTTTGAACGCTTGGGTGTCAATTCCCTAATTTCGCCCAATTTGTTGGCGGCCCAAGAGGTTTCGCTCCTCTTAGAGCAAAGTTCTTGTACAGATATTGTCAACTTTGAGGATGGTAAAATTTCGTTGGTAGGATTTACCCTAGATACGACCTGCCCACTTATCAACCGAACTATTTATGACATCGATCAAGCGCATTCAGATTTTGATTTTAGGGGGGTGTCTATTTTGCGTGGTTATGAGACAATTATCCCACGTGGTAAGACCATGCTTCGGAAAGGTGATCATTTGTATATTGCTGCCAAGCAAAAAAACATTGATAAGGCATTGAGTTTTGCAGGCAAACAAATAAAACCGATTAAGCGTGTGATGATTATTGGGGGAAGCCGCCTAGCTTTGCTTGCTGCCAAATTATTAGAAAAGAAATACGAAATCACCCTAGTTGTATCTGACCGAGAGCGGGGAAGAGAATTTGTAGAGCAATTGCACCACTGTTTGGTTATCCATGCAGATACCAACAATATTGATGCACTCAAAGAAGAGGGACTGGAAAGAATGGATGCCTTTATTGCACTCACACCCAATTCGGAAACCAATATTGTTACCAGTTTGATGGCTGAGGAGCTTGGTGTTTACAAAACTATTGCCTTGGTAGAGAATGTCAATTACACGCACATTTCTAAGAATATTGGGGTAGATACCATTATCAATAAGAAACTGATTGCAGCCAACAAAATTTTCCGATTTATCAGACGTGGCAAGGTAAAAGAGATTATTAGTTTGAATGGGGTGGATGCCGAAGTGATTGAATTTGAATTGCATAAGAAAAACCGTGTCCTCAAACACCCTATTCGAGATTTGCACCTGCCCGAAAAATCTATTATTGCAGGGGTTGTGAGAGGGGATGAAAGCTATATTCCCGATGGAGATTTTCGATTTGAGCTCAATGACAAAGTTATTGTTTTTGCCCAACCCGAGGCCATTCATCAAGTAGAAGAAATTTTTAAATAAAATGATAGATTTTGGCACGATCTCCAATGTAGTTGGAGCGCTGTTGATTAGTTTGGGCTTGTTTATGCTCACCGCACTCCCCTTTGCTTGGTACTACGGCCAAGGAGATGCACTTCCCATTACGTTGGCCGCAGGTACTACTATGCTTGTAGGCGCCTTATCTTGGTGGTACAAGTTCAAGGTCAAAGAAAATGTAGGCAAACGAGAAGGCTACCTTATTGTATTGATTGGTTGGCTCACCATGTCTATTTTTAGCATGTTGCCTTATTTGTTTAGTGGCACTTTTACCAGTTTGAGTGATGCTTTTTTTGAAAGTGTTTCGGGGCTGACCACTACAGGAGCCTCTGTACTCAATGATATTGAGGCCGTTCCTGCTGGCGTTCTATTTTGGCGCAGTCTTACACAGTGGATTGGTGGCATGGGTATTATTGTATTAATGGTGGCCATATTCCCATTATTGGGTATTGGAGGGGTAGAGCTATTTGTAGCAGAGGCACCGGGTAGTTCCTTGGAGAAAATTCACCCCCGAATAAAAGAAATTGCCAAGCGGCTCTGGTTTATTTATTTGGGCCTGACCACTTTGCTTATGTTCATTCTTTGGGCATTGGGCATGACCTTTTATGAAGCCATCAATCATGCACTTACCACCATGGCTACAGGTGGATTTTCGACCAAAAATGCTAGTGTTGCTCATTTTACCAGCCCAGCGATACAATACACCATTCTTATTTTTATGTTTTTGGCAGGCATCAATTATACGGTTTTGTATTATGGCTTGACCAGAAAATTTGACAAAGTATGGCGCAGTGATGAATTCAAGACCTATTTGGCTTTGGTGTTGCTACTCACAGTAGTGGTTACTAGTACTATTTATTCGGTTACTGATTTGAGTTTTGAACAATCCTTTAGGGATGCGGCCTTCCAAATTGTTTCTATTGTTACAACAACAGGTTTTGTTTCTGCCGACTATACTTCGTGGACTCCTGCCCTGACACTTCTATTTTTCTTTTTACTCTTTATGGGTGCTTGTGCGGGTTCTACTAGTGGTGGTATCAAAATCATTCGTCACTTGGTCTTTTTTAAGAATTCTTTCTTAGAATTTAAACGCTTGCTGCACCCCAATGCCATTATTAGAACAAAAATTGATAACCAAGTAGTTGTGCCTAAGGTAATGACTCATATTTTGGTTTTTTTGCTGCTCTATTTGATGTTATTTTTCTTTGGCTCCCTCATCATGGTTGCCATTCTCAATGACTTTGACCAGCCGTTGCTGTCGGCTCTTGGGGCTGTAGCGACTGCCTTGGGCAATGTGGGGCCTGCTTTGGCTGATTTGAGCCCTGTAGATAACTTTGCGGCCGTTCCTGCTAGTGGAAAATATGTACTCACTGTATTAATGCTCCTTGGCCGATTGGAGTTGTTTACTATTTTGGTGGTGTTTACACCTTATTTTTGGCGTTCTAACTAATAACTCTCTAATGATAAGAGCAGTCTTTCTATTGCTAAATATTGGGAAATTTGATTCGTGCATACACATAATAGCACAGCAAGCAGACGGTATATAATACCCCCAATGCACTAATTGGAAACTGTGCATCGCCCGGACCCCAACCTAAAATTACAATTAACAAAAAACAAAATATACAAAAAATAATAGTAGCCATTGCCATTACCTTGTAGGCTTGTATTTGGTTTCTATTGGCTGCTTGCAATACAATGCCCCCCACCGTACAAATACCTCCTGTAACAACAATGCTCTCTATATCATAAACAGCAAGTACGGCTGTTACCACAATGGTTATCAACAATAGAATAGTCCAATATCTTAGAAAGGTACTGGGGGGCACCCAAGAACTGGGCTTTTGCAAATCGCTGAAATCATCTAAAGGCTTATTCATAATTATTATGAGCTAATTTTTGATAAAAAAGATTGGTATAAATTTATTTTTAGTGCAGACCAAAAGTTTTTAACCTCCATGTTTTAGGTCTAGAAACGTGCAGAATACCATTTTTGTAAAGACTATCAAAAAAAACGTCTATACAAAAATGGAACGCTACCACTCATGTCTATTGCTCTACTAAATAAAAGCTTTAACTATTTTCTTTTATTATTTAATAATTTTGTACTTTGGTGGCACATACTAAATCTAAGTTTTTACTCCACTTCCCCCCAAATACATATACTAACTATATTGCAAATCAAAAGCTACCAATTCTATTAATTGGTTTATGGTTTTTTGTATGTTGAAAACACACCTACTATTTCTTGTATTATTGCTTTGCTCATCTCTAGTGTATGGAAAAGACTATTTTACAACCAAAACAAAGCAATTAATTGCAGCTACCGACCCGCTCATTTATAACAATGAGTTTATTGAAGCACAAAATGTCATTTCTGAATATCTAGAAGATACCAATCTTCAAGCAAAAGAAGCATTTTATGGCTACTTCTTGCAAGCTGAAATCACCAAAACAGCAGGTGATTCTCGGCTGGCTATTTCTATGCTCTTGTCAGCCAATAAACTATTATCAGACTTACAAAACGAAGAAAAATTGTTATACAAGGCTTTTGTTTATGGCAATATAGCAGAATGTCACTTTAATGCCTATGAGTATGATGAAGCCAAAAAAAATGCCCTCAAATCCATTAGTTTTCATCCCGACAATCCACTCAAAAACAATGGGCATGCCATCAATCATTTGATTATTGGTTATGCACATCGTATAAACAATGAGTACAAGGAAGCAGCCAAGTATTACCAAGCAGCCGAAAAAGCCTACCAAGCTAGTGGCAGCTATTGTGAATTGCCCCTTTGTTACAATAAAATAGGTAATTTGTATATGGCCCAAAAAGAATACAAATTGGCCAATTATTATATAGATAAAGCTTTGGATATAGCAGATTCTTGCAACATTGAGCGCTATACATTGCTGGCTAGTATTGCAAAATTAAAACTGCTTGAAGAAGAAAAACGTTATAAAGAGGCTTTTCTATTAACAAAAAGTATAAAAGCGTTAGAAAAAAAACTTCAAAAGAAAAATCAGCTCAAACTAGTAGCCGATTTGCAAATCAAATACCAAACGGCCTTAGCACAAACAGAAAACCAAAAACTAAAAGAAACGGCTGTTATTGTTCAGCAAAATAATACCTTCAAAATCCTTCTACTCTCTAGTTTTTTGTTTTTTGCCCTTGTCCTTGTATTGGCTGGCGCACTACTTCTGCGAATTCGCAACCAAAAAAACGCTAAACTGGAAAAACAACTAGAAAAAATTAACCAACAAAATAAAGAGCGAGCAGCCTTGCTCAAAGAGGTACACCACCGCGTCAAAAACAACATGCAGGTGATTACCAGTCTTCTGCACTTAGAAGCGGCCAACAAAAGTGATACTCCAAAAGATGTGGCTCACCTATTTCAAAATAGCCAAAACAGAATTAATGCAATGGCCTTAGTGCATGAAACCCTCTATCAATCTGATGATGTTTCTACCATTGCTATAGCACCTTATATTCAAGATTTGGTCAATTTTCTTTATGAGAATCTCAAACAACCACACCATAATATTGAATTTGATCTCCAAATTCCCGATGTTCACTTTGGACTAGATACAGCCATTCCTCTAGGTTTGCTGCTCAATGAAATTTTGAGCAATTCCTTGGTACATGGCTTGGCTGAACAAACAGAAGGTAAAATTCATATACATATTGTTCCTTTGCTCAATGATGATTATCAGCTCCTGATAGGAGATAATGGCAAGGGTATGGAAGCATTCAAGACCATGCTCCGAAAACGAAGTCTTGGGCTTTCTTTAATCAAAAAATTAGTGCGCCAATTGCAAGGCTCTATCAATACTGTAAAGACTACAGATGGCTGTCATTATGATATTAATTTTCATGCTGTTTATTAGACCTTATTAGGTAATAGATTTGATGTAAACAATATGCCCCGTTTATTAGAATGGTTCTTATTTCCTCCTACCAGCTTGTCTATTTCGGCTCTACACCAAAAAATAGCCCACAAAACTATCCTAATCACTGGGGCGAGTTATGGTATTGGTGCCGCAACCGCCCATTTATTGGCTGCCCCAAACGTTCATTTAATACTGGTCGCTCGTACCCAAACACGTTTGCAAGCATTACAACAAGAATTGGAACATAAAGGCGCTATGGTAGATTTCTATGCCACTGACTTAACCGATGCCGCCCAAGTAGAGCAATTATTACATAAACTCCAACCTCAAAAGCTGGATATTATCATCAATAATGCAGGGCACTCTATTTTGCGCTCCATACACCAAGCCAAGGATCGTTATCATGATTTTGAGCGCACTATGGCTATTAATTACTTGGGGCCAGTACGGCTCTTATTGCCCTTGCTCCAAAAGCTAGAGACACAAGCAGGGCACCTAATCAATGTTTCGGCACTCAATGTATTGCTGCTGCCTGCGCCCTATTGGTCGGCCTATCAAGCTTCCAAAACAGCTTTTGACCAATGGTTTAGGTGCGTGGCTCCCGAATTGCGCGCCAAAGGGGTAATCTGTAGCAGTATTTATTTTCCTTTGGTTAGAACACGCATGATCGCCCCTACCCAAGCCTATCAGAACACCCCTGCACTTGCTCCTGAACAAGCGGCGGCAATTCTTGGTAAAATAATGCTCACCCAAAAAACACAATACAAACCTTGGTGGGCTATCTTTGCCCAATTGGGCAGTGCTTTTTTTAGACGACCTTGGGAATGGGGCTGCACGTGGTGGATTAGGCGGCGAGCTGCTCAATCCTCTTCAAAAGAAACCCCTTAATGAAGCGACATCCTTAGCTTTTGTGTATCTTGTTGTGCATTTTTTGTTATAAAATTGTGGTTATCTTTTGTCCTTACTTCGTTGGAAATCGTATCTAATTGATTATCAGCTTATTACAGAATAGAAATCAAGACCATAAAAGGCTGATAATCAACTAGATACAAGATGCTTTTTTATCTTTTTTGTAAAAAAAGTAAAAAATCCACGAAGTATTATTTTGTACTACTCCATTTTGTAATCAAGCAATCCAATGATATGGCCATTCCAATCAAAGCATTATACCAAGCCAAATTAGCCACACCTGCTGGTCTTTTCCGCTTTTCTCGTGCTTTACTTAGCAGAGGCAGCAATCTGCTGGTTTTGCTCGAAGTAGCCGCCAAAAACCAAGGCGACAAAGTCGCCTTAGCAGAACCAGAATGTACCACAACGTATGCACAATTGTATCAGCAAACCCTGCAATTAGCCGTACAGTGGCAACAAAAAGGGCTTGAAGCTGGGCAGAATTTTGGCCTAATGGGGCGCAATCACCGCCATTTAGTAGTGAGTTTGTTTGCCCTTTCTGCCTTGGGAGTCAACTGCTTTTTGATTCCTGCTGCGCTCCCCTTGGCCGATTTCAAACAATTGTTGGAGCAGCAAGATTTGGATGGGGTTGTTTATGATTTGACAGATTGGGAAATCATACATCGTTCGGGTTTTGGTGGGCAGCGCTGGCTGTTTACCCACTTGAGCTTGCCCAATGTACAAGAGCTTACAGAATGCCCATTGCCACCCAAATTCAAATTGCCACGCACCAAAGCAGGCCAACTCGTCACCTTATCAGGCGGCACTACAGGCATTCCCAAAGGCAGCAGCCGACGCTCTAGTATAAAACAATTTCTAGCTCCTTTCTTTGCATTATTGCGCCAATTGGAATTACAAAGCTACAAAAGCACCTATATTGCTACGCCTATTTATCATGGTTTTGGACTTTCTGCCCTGTTGGTTTCGGTGGCCTTGGGTGCTACCATTACTATAATCCCCAAATTTGATAAAGCTACTGTTTTTAGATTATTATTACAACAAAAAGTACAAGTGTGGGTTGCCGTACCTACTATTATACAACGCCTTATCAACAGCAGCCGATTGGAGTTGATTTACACCCGATTGATTTTGAGTGGTGGTGCGCCGCTTGCACCTGCCCTAGTAGCACAGGTTCAGCAAAAAAAGAACATTCAGCTTGCCAATTTGTACGGCACTTCTGAAGCTGGTTTTTGTGTATTGGCAAATAATGAGGACTTGCAAAAACATCCCAACTCTATAGGCAAGGCCATTGCGGGGGCGCAATTGCGTATTGTAGATGAGGCAGGGGGAGCAGTCGAGACCAATGAAGTGGGCCATTTGCAAGTCAGAACTGCTTGGCGTGCCCAACAGGCCGAAGAGCAATGGGTGGATACCGATGATTGTGCAAAAATGGACGAAGAGGGCTATTATTTCTTGCAAGGTCGCCAAAGTGACCGCATTGTTTCGGGGGGCATCAATGTCTACCCCTTGGTGGTGCAGCAACTCCTAGCAACCCACCCTGCCATTGAACAAGCTGCTGTCATAGGCATCCCTGACCAAGAATTTGGCGAAAGCCTAGCCGCCTATCTCGTTCTAGCCAAAGATACGGTACTTACCGTAGAGGAAATAAAAGCATGGCTCCAAGACAAAGCCAGCAAGGAACAACAACCCAAACAATGGCATTTTCTGTCGGCACTTCCGCTTACGCCTATTGGCAAAATAGATAAGAAGGCACTACAAGCAAGCCACTAATGCTATGCCTTGGGGCGATAAATGGCTAGTGTTTGCTCGGCATGAATGCCAAATTGTTGGGCTTTGTATAGGGCTTTTTGTGGATTGGCTAAGGCTTGGAGTTGGTTGAGTGTGGTGTTGAGTTGGGGGTGCATGGTTTTTGGTATTGTGACGGTAGCAATAATAAATTAAGCAATAATTTTTC
This sequence comes from uncultured Aureispira sp., assembly GCA_964445645.1. Lineage (GTDB taxonomy): Bacteria > Bacteroidota > Bacteroidia > Chitinophagales > Saprospiraceae > Aureispira. Next base: position 8,285 of record CAYULH010000010.1, read on the forward strand.
ACTCTACTAAAGGGATAATGTTTGATATAAAAATCGCAATTCTTTTTAACTTTGTTAGAATACAGTTTTTTGATTAAAATATCCTACTTAGTAAATTTCTTTTACCAATTAGGTTCAAAAGGTATATTGGTGCATTTAGCTTAGAAAACAATAAATACTTAATGAATAAAAATAATACAGTAATTGATCTTTTTTGTGGTTGTGGTGGTTTGTCGCAAGGTTTTATTGAAGCAGGTTATGATGTTGTTTTGGGAATAGACCATTGGAAAGATGCAATTAAAACATTTAATTATAATCATAAAAACTCTAAAGGAATTGTTGCCAACCTACTCTCTATAACTCCAGAAGAGGTAGAATCAAAATACAGCATCAATAATGTTGATTTAATTATTGGTGGGCCTCCTTGTCAAGGTTTTTCAATTGCGGGTAAGCGAATTATAGAGGATGAACGAAACCAACTTTATAAAGCTTTTCTCAGATTTGTTGATTACTTTAAGCCAAAGGGATTTCTTATGGAGAATGTTCCCAATATTCTCTCTATGGGCAAAGGCGTTGTGAAAGAACAAATTATTAAAGATTTTGAAGAAATTGGTTATCATATTAGCTATAAAAAACTCTTAGCCTCTGATTTTGGTGTACCTCAAAATAGAAGAAGAGCATTTTTTGTTGGCTTGTTTAATAATGTCAACTTCCAATTTCCTGAACCTGATTCTGAATCAGAAAAAATTACATCTAGTGAGGCTATTTCTGATTTACCTCAGGATAGTTTGACGGACGGTAGTATCTATACACTCGCTCCTCAAAGTGATTTTCAAAAAAAAATGAGAAATGGAAGTCGCGCTATACACAATCACCAAATTACCAACCATCAGGATAAAACAATAAAGATTATTGCTATGGTGCCAGATGGTGGTAACTACAAGAATTTACCAAAAGAATTGCACAAGACACGAAAAGTTAATATTGCTTGGACAAGACTTAATAGCCAAAAACCAAGTTTTACTATTGATACAGGGCATAGACATCACTTCCATTACGAATTCAATAGAGTTCCGACGGTTAGAGAAAGTGCTAGACTCCAATCATTTCAGGATAAATTTATTTTTTGTGGTAGTAAAACAAGCCAATATAGGCAAGTGGGCAATGCTGTTCCTCCTTTATTAGCCAAAGAATTGGCTTTGGAAATCAATAAGTATTTATGAATAAAGTAGATAAATATAGAATTCCTGACGAGTATTTCTTTCGCTTGCACCATGTCAGACCTCGTTTCAAAAATGATGTTGAAGAGGTTTTGTTGTATGTAGCAACTTCTATTTCTGAAATGCACATGATGGATAAGAAAGAGTTTAATACTGAATTAAACAGAGTGTTAACCAACTTTAAAAAAAATTCTACCAGAACAAAAAAGACAATTGATAACTGGAGGACAGAAATATCTGCATTGTTTGGCTTTATACAAGAATCTGATAATAACCTCTTTCCTAGTACAAGTGCTAAAAGGCTTTCTAATAGTCAATATTTAGAGGAGTTTTTCAATTACTTCCTTTACACATTTCAATATCCAGGAGGGCATATAGTTAGTTACAATATCATCAATCAAATAAAAGAAGGTATAAAATTTAAACCTTGTGAATTCATTTTGCAATTGCTCATTGAAGGAGGCAAGATACTAGGTAAACCCTTTAGCTTTACCGCCGAAGAACTTACGCAATGTGCCTATTTTGATTTACGGGTTACTAGAGATCAGCGTCCTGCTAAAGAAGTAGCTGAACTGATTTTAGCCAATAGAAAACAAAATATAGAATATGACCATCAATATGAGCAACTAAAAAATGTAAGAACTGGTAAGTATCCATCAAGAGGAGATGTATATCGTTATGCAGGGGATGTATTAGACTACATGGTTTTGGCCAATCTATTACAAGATAAGGGTACAGGATATTATTACTATTTAAACAATGACAATCAAGAAGTTGTTAATTATCATCTTAATAATCCTGTATGGTTTGATGGGTATGATACTTTTTATGATAGCAACTATATAACCAACTCAGCTATTAATGTGCTTGAGAAGGTATGGTTTGATTTTGTGAATAGTTTTGATGATATTGCAGCATTTAGACCTCAATTAAGTGTTAATGAGGTAGAAAGTATTTCGGAGTTAGTTCAAGAATACTACTCCCGAATAACTGGTGGCAAAAAGGTGCCAACTAAAATCCTTGGTGACTATGGTGAAACCTTAATTTTAGCACATGAGTACTTGAGAACAAAGGAAGGGTCTAATAGGCAACATTTGATAAATAAGATTCCTACGCCCTTAGGAGTTGGGTACGATTTACAAAGTATAGAAATTGAAAAAAAGAAAAGATATATAGAGGTTAAAACAACCAAGTCAAGAAAAGCAATCAAAAGTAACCGATTTAAACTAACTCCCAATGAATGGGATTCGGCAGAAACGTTAGGTGCTAGTTATTATGTTTATTACTTAGTTATCAATGATACTGGAAAAAATATCTTTATTATCAATAATCCAGTAGAAGAGTATCAAAAAGGGAACTTAAAAGTAGATAAAAATTTCGTTGTAGAATTTTCAAAGGAAGCTGGGCAATGGCAACAACTAATAGAAATAAAAAATTAAAGGCTGTATCTCTTTTTTGTGGTTGTGGTGGAATGGATTTGGGTTTAATGGGTGGGTTTGATTACTTAAACAAAAACTACGCTCCATTACCATTTGAGGTTATTTATGCAAATGACTATGACAAATACGCTACTAGTATCTATATGCAAAACTTCAACCACAACTGTATAACACAAGATATTACAGAAATTGAGGCAGCAGAAGTCCCTGAACATGATATGCTCTTAGGTGGTTTTCCTTGTCAATCGTTTTCTATTAGCGCACAAAACCCTCCTCGATTGGGCTATAAAGATGAGAGAGGAATGCTTTTTTTTGAAATGGTTAAAATTCTGCGAGCAAAGCAACCTAGATTTTTTATTGCTGAAAATGTAAAAGGTATTCTATCTGCCAATAAAAAGAAAGCTTTTCCAATGATAATTAAAGAATTTGAAAAAGCTGGTTACTATATCAAACACCAACTTTTTAATGCTTCTGAATATGGTATACCACAAAAAAGAGAACGTGTATTTATAGTGGGATTTAAAAAATATGATGATTTTGCCTATTTCAATTTTCCTCAGCCTACTACTCTGAATGGTTCTAAAGTAAAACTCAAAGAAGTGATAGAGGAAGAAGCCAACACCAACGAAAAGTGGTTTTTCAGTCAACGGGCAGTTGACGGCATGATGCGGGTACAAAAAAAAATGAATAAAGGGAGATACCAAGATCTGGAACAACCCTGTAATACGATTAGTTCTCACCTTGCAAAAGTAAGCTTAAACAGTACGGATCCTGTTCTAAAAATCAATGGCAGATATAGAAGATTTACCCCAAGAGAAGCTGCTAGTATTCAATCTTTTCCAGATAATTTCAAGCTAGATGCCGTATCAGATGTCAGAAAATATAAAGCTATCGGCAATGCTGTTCCTCCTGTGCTAATGTGGCATATTGCCAATGCTTTGAGCTTATTGATTACAAAATAGTGTCTTTCTTATCCTGATTCACCAAATCAATAGCAATCTTAATCCCATTCCGCAACTGGGGCTGGAACTCTCGTTGCAAAACAGCTGCTTCTGCCTTCAAGATACCATAAAACTCCTCAAAAGTTTCTACCCCCTCTGTAGATTTGCCCTTGGCCTCCAATCTAGCTTTTACTTGGGCGGCGATTCGTTGGTGCAATTGTCTATCTGCCTCCGATACTTCCGTGTACCCAAAAAACTAGTCCAGTAGTAAATTAAAGAAAAAAGCTTAACTTAGGATTATGAAAAAACGACAATTTACAGCCAAATTTAAAACCAAGGTGATATTAGAAGCCTTGAAAGAAGTGTCAAGTGTATCAGACTTGGAGAACTTCAATCAAGAACATATCCTCCTTTCTTAACAAATAAATTTAACCAACTAGTAAATGTTTCGCAATAATATTCATAAGACTCTGAATCTACTTTTCTATAAATTCCAAATTTTCGTTTACCTGTTGCCTCAAATCCAAAGCCTACTGCTTTAATATTTTTAAAATTAACATCTAATTCTTTAGGAATTAGTGCCATTGAACAAAATGTTAATATCCCATCATCAGAAATAGCATCTCCTTCACCATCAATTAAACTTGTTGATACTGTTCTAGAAATGCCAAATAAGTCAACAGATATACGATATTTTTTTTGAGTATAACTCAATCCTGCGTATAACTTTAAAAATTCAATATAATCAGGCATATCTACTAAGAAGGGATACAACTTTAACAATTTATCTAAAGATAATTGAAGTTTAAGACTATGTGAAGATGGATATGTAGGCCCAATATCCAAATAAAGTTTTCCTAAAGACCTAAGTTTTTCTAACAAGGAATCTATTAATTCAGAATTTGACATAGTGGTTCTTTATTTTGAAAATATTAAGGTAACAGCATTATCTGTATGATCTGCCGACTCATCTTTATCCGTTTTGCGATGTTCATACTCAGGGAAGTTACTTGAATCAAATTCTTTTGCATTTAAACATCTTAACCCTATATCTTCTGCTATATCTTCTAAATGAAATCGTGATAGCCAGTAAGATTTAGAACTAAGATATATTTTCCCACTATTACTCAAAGCAGAAAAAGCACTTTGAAGAAAAGCTGATAACATTCTTATATTTCGTGCCGTAGCTCCTGCTCTATCACCCGCTACATATGGAAAGTTAAATACAATAAACTCAAATTCATATGGGTTGCCACCTAATTTAGGATCAATATTTGTGGCATCGATTTGATGTAAAATTTGAACTTCTCTTTCTTTGGATTCTCTTATATTGGATTTCGCAGATTTATACTTTGTAAGAATTGAATCCTTGCTCTCAAAAGAAGTAGCAATAATACCTTTTCCTCCTATTTGATTAGCTAAAGATTTTGCAAAACTAAAATTAGCTTCTCCCAATAACAATATCTTTTTATTGTCCTCAATCTCCAAATCAGCACTACTAAACTTTCCAATAGTCTTGTATGGATTAATTTGAACACCTAACTCAAAATAATCATCCCGTTTATATAATACAATATTTTGCACTCCTGTCTCTCTAGAGATTAAGAATCCTAATTCATTTAAATTATCAGCACGTTTAATCGCCTTTGAATTGACATGCGGTAGAGTCAATTCACGAGTAATATCATTATAATGAGCATCCCTATGACTATTCAATATATTTTTGGTTACTTGCTTAGGTTGGTTATTTTTGCCCTTGTAAATAACCTCCGAAGTTGAACTATTTAATAGCTGTTGAGCTAATTCAGGTGATAAATCATCAAAAGACAATAAAGGTTGAGAAAAGTGTATAGACTTAGGAACTGATATTTCTTCTCCATCCTCATCCCCCTTCTTCTTATCCTTCTCCGCTTTTTTCTTATCCCGTTTGGCCTTGCGTCTACCTTTATCCGCTTTGCGGTTCACTCACTGCAGCTGTTGAGAAAATCAAATCTCAACAGCCTCCTTTATCTTTTATTCCAATACTTGTTTTTCTCTTGCTGTGTATTCTATTTGACAACAAAATATACATGTGTTAATTTCCAAACCAAGCATAGCTGCTCAATCATAGCACTCCATAAAGTCTAACTCATCTTCGACATCTTTGTATTTATAAAAAAACACCTTATCAAAATGCTTTCCATTTCTTTGCATTTCTTTGACCAAGTATACTCCACGATTTCGTAATATCGTCCAATCATATTCTTCTTGATTAAAGAGATTTCCACAAATTCGCAAAAATTTTAGTTTAGGGAGTTCAAATACTGGTTTAATATCTTTTATGTCATTATTCCCAATATCCAAAACTCTTATTTCAGGACATTCTTTTAAGAAGTCAATACTTGTAAGTCCTTGATTGGCTATTTGTAGTTCATGTACTTTTAGTGATTGCGCTAATTCCTCTAAATACTGGGTTTCAAAATTTCCTGACAAATTTAGGTACTTTATCTTTTTACAATTTAACAATGGTCTACTATCTTGTATACAACAGCGTGAAGCTCTAAAAAAAGACATATCTTTAAAATTAGAACAAACATCAATATTACTAAGGTGAGCATTATCATCTAAGCAAAGTTCTTTTATTTGTTTACAATTACTTAGTGGTGATAAATCAATAAGTGGTTCGTCAAGACTTGAGTAATTACATGTTAAATCAATTTGTTCTAAATTTTCTAAAACGTGCATGAAACCTATATCATTAACCGCACATTCTGCTCCATAGAAATATTTGAAGCCATATATTTCATTTAGTACGTAATCATTGATAGGCAATCTAGTCCTCCAGTCATCTTCGAGTAAATCGAATGGAGAAAATCCTAAACGGGCATATTTCTGGCGCATGAAATCTTCTTCTATAGCATTAATAGTAAAATTAGCCTCTATTAGCATTTTTTCATGTTCACTTAATTTTGCATACCAGTTGCGTAATCCTCTAATTGTCACTTCCATATTCTTCTACTTGAGATGAATAATAGTTTTTTAATTCATTTGCAAACCAACGTTTTCTATTTTCAGAACTACCTTTGAGAACTTTTGATAATTCTAAACTATTTGTATTGTATTTATACCAAGGCAAAAAAGGCTTACTTTGCTTAATTCTTCTTTGAATAGATTTATCTATTTTTTGTTTTAATTCTTCTAGCAGCTCTAAATCATCCCCAGTAGGTGTGTATGGGTACAATTGATTATTGTAATATTCTCCAGCTTCTTGATAAATTTCTTTTTGTAGACTTTCAGGTATAGAGTTAAGTGCAAGACACAAGTTTAATTTTATAAAATATGTTATAAATATAACTTATACTAAAATAATTTATTTACTTTCTTGTATGCTGATTGTAAGTCTTTTTCATAAGGAAACAGAAAGTGTCTATTTTCGCCCAACCATTGAGTTGCTCTACGCATAATAGACTCGAAATAATCGTCTTCAAGAGTGATTAAATCTTGCTCAGTCAAAAATTTATCCTTTTTATTAAATAAAATATTTTTTATATTTTTTTGTTCTTTTTCACTTGTAAAGAATGCTATATCCTCTAGAAAAGTGGGAGTGTTGCTACTAAATGTTAATCTAAAATTGATTATACCATCTAACGTAATTCCCTCTAACGTATTATAAGCACTTCTTAATCGACGAATTTCCAAAGGTAGAGCAAAAAAGTCTTGGTCTGCTAAATAAGCTAACCAATACATGACAACAATTTGTAACTCTCTTTTAGTAGCTTTTTTTACATTAAACATAATAAATTAAAAATCATTAATTTCGTTCATTATATAATAATAATAAGGCCCTCCACTACCGAGTGTTGTTGATATTGATATATTCTTAATATAATCAAGTATAGTAGTTTTAGATTTTTTTATTAATTTAAATTTTATTCCATTTAATTTAATAATTGGTTGCTCACTTAATTTTTTACTGATAAATTCAGAAAATACTTTTTTAGTTACTGATACTCTCCCAAAATTCGATTTAAATTTTTCATTATATAAACACCTCATTTTTTCAAGAGAATATGTTTGTTCTATTTGTTCAAGTTGATGAATTTTAGTTGTTAATTGAGCTATACTAGCTTCATTCTGAATTTTATGTCCTAAGTTCTTAGTATCATCAAAAAGCATAATTTCATTACCATCTTCTGATTGATTCAAGACAGTTATAATTTGCTCTAAATAATTAACAATAGTACTTATTTTAATATCTTTATCATTAAGCCCATAAGCATTTACTAATTCATCTACTGTACTAGGTTGTTCTTTACCCAGATCTCTCTTTAAATTCTCACTCATTCCTAGCCCTCTAGACCAAGTATTTTTGCCTGTTTTTGTTAAAATAATTCTTACAGTTTCTGTTTTTTTTGCAATATCTAACGTCTCATTAAATGGGAATATCTTATTAGAAAACAGAACAGTTCCTTCCTTATAACTTGCTCCGTCTTTTTCTAAATATCCTGCATTTATCGTTATTTCAAGAGGGAATTTTTTATACAATTCATCGTAAGATGCAATCTCATCGGGGGTATTATTAGCTTGTAAATACGATTTATACTCTTCAGGAATACCCTTGTGATAACGATTTACATTAGCTTTGAAATATAAAATATTTCTCCCCTCATTTGCTTTGAGTGCAGCTAATATATCCGTTTCTATAGTACTCCTATACGCAGAATTATCTTTTTTATGAGCAGGAATTAAGTTCCACGCTTCACCAGGACCATGCATTTTTTCATGTAACACATGAAATCGTTCCCAATACTTAGGTTTCCATACATCTTTTACCTTCTGATAATCAAATTGCTTAACTAAAGACCATCCCTGCAAAGCTGTTCCATTAGGACCTGATCCTTTAGTATTTCCAGCCTTACTAGTTAATGGATAAGCATTAACACTATTAGCTATTCCATTACTCATATGGTATGTCACACTAGTAGGTGGTACAGTAGCTTCTTCGTCACCTATGGCTTCTGCTATTTCTAATATTGCTCTAGCTATACTTTTTTGGAATGCTAATTCTTTCTGTTCATCTTTTATTACTTTGCTTCCCTTGGATTTTACAGGATTCTCTACTTGAGTCTTATATTTATTTTCTAATTCTTGTCTAAAAGCTGGATCTTGTATTTTTGCAATTCGTTCTTTTACTGTCGTTTCCTTACTTCTCATATACAAAACAGCATTTTTTTCTTCTCCTTTGAAAAAGAAACGATGTTTTTCTCCATTATCAAAAGTTACCCTTTTTTCCACATCCCACCAATTTATATCCTCCTCATCCCCCTTCTTCTTATCCTTCTCCGCTTTTTTCTTATCCCGTTTGGCCTTGCGTCTACCCTTCTTATCTTTAAACCAAGCCCCAGCCTTCTCTATAAAGCCATCAATCACCTTATTGATTCTACCCGTCAACTTTCTAAAGATTTTCTGCACTTTGGCCGCCACGTCCCCAAGTTTAATCAGTGCCGCCAAAAACCCAATTAACAAAGGAATAGAAATAATCAATGCCCGTTCAATACCCTTGGCTACTTGACCAACATTGCCATTGGCTATAGCCAGTATCGAAGCCGAAAAGGCATTCACCAGTTCAACCAATTGGCTGCCTTGATTGATGAAGAATTTGGCTATATCCACAATCATCAAAGCCGCTTTTAGGAAGGCTCCTGCTGGCGTTAGTAAAGCCAAAATAGATACAATTCCAGCCTCTACTACTTCTCGGATTATCATACCCACCATAGAATCCATGATGGTTTCTTTGAGATCAGTAAATTGCTCCTTGATGTGTTCCCAAGCCCCGGCCATGCCATCTTGCTTGATGATTTGGAAAATTTCAAAACCTTCTTCTATGGTTCCTACGGCTTTTTCACCCAAAACTCCTACAGCCCGTTCACGCAAGGCTTCCCAAGTTAGGTTCAGGGCTTGTGTGGTAATGCTAAAAATGCCTTCTAAAGAAAATACATCCTCCGGCATTTGGATGCCTCTACTTGACAACTGCCCTGTCAACCAAGTTACAAAACCTGTGGTAATATTCTCCTGAATACCACTCAAGAAATTATTAAACCCTTGCCCAACCCCATCAATCAAATTGTTCAAAAACCCTATAGGATCCTGCAAGATCGCATCAATAGCCGAAGCAGCCGCATGAAGTGCGCCCGTAATCATGGCCTTGACCTGCTGAATAGCTTCCCAAGTTCCCTGCAATTGTTCAAAGGCCACATCTACCAAGCCCTCATTTTCTGCCTTGAGCTGTTCTATTCTATCATCTACAGCTTTGAGATTTTCGGCATATTTGGTAGCCAAACTGTCAATAAGTTCCTCTTGCTTGGCATCCACTGTGCTGTTTAGTTCATCAAACTTTTGGTTGATTTCACTAGCCGCCTGCTTGCCTACTTTTCGGAGATTATCAGGCAAGGACTCTACATAAGTTGCCACTTCTTGGCGACCCTGTTGTACCCGTTTTTTGGCGGCTGTAAGTTCGCGCGCTACCAATCGGGCAATATCTTGTATGGTCCGCTTCATGAGGCGGATGTACAAATTACGCCCCTCTACAAAAAAGGCATTGACCTCATCGGGCAAGCCCGTAAACGCATCGCTCAACCAACTGACCTTGCCCGAAATACCTTCATAGCGTTTTTCTTTGTACGCATCCAAACGCCGTTCTACATAAGCCTCAAATTGGCGTTGCGCCGATGCTGCCCCATTATCAAACAATTGTTGCACCCGTGCATCCAAACGACTCAGGCGTTTGTCTACATCTACCTTGGCCGTAGCAAAAATGCCATTGATTTTGTCGGCCACTGCTTTTTCCTCGGCCGTGTAGTTGGCACTGGCCGTTTGTTGTTGACCATGTACATTGGTCATCACAGCTACTCTATCTTGGTGGATAGCCCCCATTTGTTGTTGCCCCATAGAGGTGGCCTCTTGCTGGTTTTGTTGGCGTTGCTGCTGCTCCTCTTGTCGAGCTTGGGTAGCCTTGGCCTCGCTATCTTGTTGCGCCGTATTTTTGCTCTCTAAGGCTGCTTGAAAGGTCGGTTCATTGGATTTTTGGAGCTGTTCATCCGTCATTTTATTGGTCAACATTTGTTGCTCCAATGCCTTGGAATTATTTTGCAAAGGCAGCTCTACTCTATCTTTGTCCAATGGCTTGGGCATTGCCTTTTGGGCTTGGATGTCTGCGGGGTTCTGGCCGGTGGCAGCTCTAGGCAAAGGCGTTACTTGTTTGCTGGCAATGCCTGCTGTGCTTGGTTCTTGCTTGGTTACTTGGTCTAATGGCCCAATAGATTGTTGCTTGGCAGAAGACACTGTACCCGATACCGCACTTTTGACTTGTCTAACCTTACCGCTACTCTTAAAATTATCCGCTTCCTCTTTGTTCTTGGGCATAATTTGTCGCACCCGCGCCATGAGTGCCTCTACAAAAGCACTGGTTTCAAAAGCAGGTGTTTCCTTTTCTTCAATAACACCCAAATGTTGATTTTGCGCCACACTGCTTTTTTTGTTGGCTGGTTCTGCGGCCGCCTTTTGGGCATCCTCTACTTGCTCCGTTGTGCTTTTGTGCTGTTGCTGCTTGTCCCCTTCTGTTCCAATCGCTGTTTTGACAGCCTGAAAGCCCTGATCGGTGTTAGCAGTGGGTAGTGGTTTGGGAGTAATCGGTTTGGGTCTTTCATCTTGATACACCTCTCCTGTTGGCTCTACATCTGTTGGTAAGCCGTCCAAATTTGGGCTAGACCCTACTAATGTTTGGTCTGTTTCTGTTTGTTGTTCCAATACATTTTCATCTCCCCCTAAATCATCTGTCCTAGAGGAACCTAGTGGTTCATGTGTAATGCTGGTTCCCGATACAGGAGCTTTCAAACGGCTCGGAATAGGCGCTTCTTCCAAGGTATTGTCCACAGGCTCCGAACCACCTTGTTGTTGCTTCAATTCTTCGGCCACTTTCCAGAGTTCTTCGCCCAATTGTTGTTCTTGCCCCGGTGCTACATAAACATTCGTATCCTCATGAAAAACCGCTACCCCTTGTTCAGTAGCTCTTTCAGAGTCATAATGCACCCGCACTTCCTTGAGCGAGACCTTAGCCATATATTCTATACTAAACTGCATATTCTTAGGAATACCCGTATCTTGAGCGCTAGTAATAGGCAAATCACTGCTTGATTGCTGGGCTGCTCCTTCTTTTAACAAGGCTCCTTGCTGGGCTTGAGGGCTATTATTAGCCATTTCTTGCCAATGAGCAGCCTCCTTTGCTTGGATGCTGGTGTCTGACAAATGCCTAAAATGTCGCCCCCGTTCATGGGGGTCAGAACCATCTCCGCCATCCGTGGGCGCAGAGGAGCCTGAAGAAGAAACAGAAGTACTACGGTCTTGGTCGAAAGTGCTGATAGATTGCTGGTCAAACTGCTCTACCTGCTGGTGTTCTTGTTCCATTATGGTCGTGGTTGGAAGCTAGTAAAACAATGGAGATAAATATACAAAATAAATCTTCAAAAAGTGATGCTGAAATACTAGAATTTGACTAAATAGGAGTTCTGCAAAACGCCCCCCCCTTCTTAATGGTTACGGTGATAAAACAGAGGATTTTTTGTATCTTTGTAGACCATTTATGACAATTGTGCTATGACAACCAATCCCTCTACCATTGCATTTTTTGATTCAGGTATGGGTGGCCTGACTGTACTCCAAGAAGCCCTGCAACTACTCCCACAGGAGCAGTATGTTTATTTTGCCGATTCGGAACATGCCCCTTATGGCACTCGCTCTACACCAGAGATTTGCCAATTGGTGGACAATGCCGTCCACTTTCTAACCACCCAACACACACTCAAAGCCTTGGTCATCGCTTGCAATACAGCGACTAGTGTTGCTATAAAACAACTTCGTGCGGCTTATGATTTTCCCATTATTGGGATGGAGCCTGCGCTCAAACCAGCCTTGCAATTGGCCTCCGACAAAGCGGTATTGGTCTGTGCTACCCAAAAAACATTGGCAGCCCCCAAACTTCAAAGCCTAGCGGCTCAATTGGGTGCTCAAGACCGTGTACAGCGTCTTTCCTTGCAGCGTTTGGTTACTTTTGCCGAACGTATGGAATGGGAAAGCCCTGCGGTACACCAATACTTGCAACAACAGTTTCAGGACATCAACTGGACTACAATTCAAGCAGTGGTATTGGGTTGCACGCATTTTCCTTATTACAAGCCATTGTTAGAACAATATATTCCTAATCCTATTCCTATTCTGGATGGTCATGCGGGTACGGTGCGTCAATTGCAAGCACGTATTGTCCCTGCTCCTCTCCATCAAGCTACAAACCTAATTTACTATCGTTCTGGCAAGCAACTTCCTAGTAGTCAACTACGCCCTTACTTAGAGTATATGAGTACGGTGTTATAATACACAAAAAAATAATTATGAGAATACTAGGTCTGGACATAGCACGTGCGCTGGCTGTTTTTGGGATGGTGGTTGTTAATTTCAAAATAGTGCTGGGCAGCCAAGGGCAAACTGCCAACAAAACTTGGTTGAGCGTATTGGATGGCAAATTTGCCGCCCTTTTTGTGATTTTGGCTGGTGTTGGGCTTGCCCTTATGAGTCGCAAGGCACTGGCTCAAAACCAGCCCGAACAGTGGCAAGTAATTCGACAAAAAATAGCCAAACGTGCCTTGTTTCTTTTTGTATTTGGTTTGTTGTATTGGCCTATTTGGCCTGCAGATATTTTGCATTTTTATGGCATTTATATGCTTGTGACGTTACTTTTTATTAGTAAACCTCCAAAGCAAATTTTAATTGGTTCAATAGGTTTGATGCTTCTTTATCCAATATTAATAATGTTATTCGAATATGAAACGGGTTGGAATTTTGCAATCTTAGAATATACTGACTTTTGGACTTTTAATGGATTTTTTAGGAATCTGTTCTA
>CAYULH010000010.1:21804-23426 GCA_964445645.1 uncultured Aureispira sp.
TGTATTGGCCTATTTGGCCTGCAGATTTTTTGCATTTTTATGGGGTGTATATGGTTTTGACCTTAGTGGTATTGCGCCAAAGCAAGCGGCGTTTGCTGCTCCTTAGCGGAAGCTTAATAGTACTTTTTCCAATCTTGTTGTGTTTGTTGGATTATGAACAGGGTTGGAATTTTGAAACCTTACATTACACGGGTTTTTGGACAGTTAAGGGCTTTTTTAGGAATTTATTCTTCAATGGTTTTCACCCTGTTATTCCTTGGACTACTTTTATGATTTTTGGGCTGTGGCTGGGCCGACAAGCCTTGGACGATAAGGCTTGGTTAAGAAAAATTGGGCTACAAAGTTTTGTGATTTTTGTTTTACTACAATTATTCTCCTATAACTTTCCCTTGTTATGCTCCAATGCTAATCAAGCTACGCTTCAATCGCTATTTAGTACTGCCCCCATGCCTCCCATGCCCTTGTATCTACTGAGTGGAATGGCTTCTTCTACGGCTCTTATTACCGCCTGTATTTTATTAGGAATCCAATTTTCTAAATCTAGGGTGCTACATGGGCTGGTACAAACTGGCAAAATGGCCTTAACGCTGTATATGGCACACATTCTACTAGGAGTAGGTCTTATCGAAACATGTTTTGAGCAAGAATTGGGTACTTTTTCTTGGCACTTTTCTCTAACTGCGGCACTTTTATTTAATGTGTTCAGTGTATTTTTTGCTAATTTGTGGCTGCATTTCTTTTCCACAGGCCCCTTCGAAGCCTTGATGCGACGGGTTTGTGGTTGAGGTAATAATACAATTCACCTCCCCCTATAAGGTCTCCTTTATGAAGTTTTTTTGTCGTTTTTATAGTATAATAATAAGCAGTTGGTTATGGGCTACTCCAATTCTTGCACAATTTCCGCCCTCCCTCCTCACCACCCCCGAAAAAACAGCCTTCGAACGCACCTCTAGCTCTGAGGAAGTGCTGGATTTTATTGCTGCTATTGCAACACAAAGTCCTTATATACATGTCGATACCATTGCACAAAGTGACAGCGGCAAAGTGATTCCTATGGTCATCTTGGCACGCCCCAAGGTGAGCAGCCCTGCCGAGGCCAAGGCTTCAGGCAAAACCTTGGTTTATGTACAAGGCAATATTCACGGTGGCGAAGTAGAGGGCAAAGAGGCATTGTTGGTGCTGATGCGAGAAATTTTGCTAGGCAAAGAAAGTGCCTTATTGGACAATCAGATTCTATTGTTTACGCCCAATTATAATCCTGATGGCAACAATAATTTATCGCCCAAGCATCGGGCTTCGCAAGAGCATTGCCCCCACTTGGCAGGTGGCAGGCGCAGTGGTGGCGACTGGGATCTCAATAGAGATGGCACCAAGCTGGATGCCTTGGAAACAAAGGGCTTGTTTGAGAAGGCTATTGTGCCTTGGGATCCCGATGTGTTTGTAGATTTGCACACCACCAATGGGGTTTGGCATGGCAATGAACTGACTTATGCCCACAGTTATCACACCATTGGCGACCCTCGCACCTCCAATTACACCCGTGATAGTCTATTGCCTGCGGTACAAAAAACACTGCTAGAAAAATATGATTTGCACACCGGGGTATATGGTGGCTACAGCTT